>NZ_JBAPMI010000288.1:0-20942 GCF_049278535.1 Mycobacterium sp.
CATCGAGTTCGATCCGATCGGTTAGCTTCGGGCCTCGACATCGAAGTTCGCACGAAACAGCCTGACTACCAATCAAACACAATCTGGAGGCTTCGATGTCCTACGAGAGCACGGCCGAACCGATCAAGATCGGCTACCTGATGGACTTCCTTCTCGGCGACTATCCGAAGGAGATGTATGAAGATCTCACAATCCCGTTCGACATGGTGTTCCAAGACGCGTTCGACAAGGGGCTCATCGACCGTCGGGTCGAGATCGTGTACCGCGAGGTGGAGGGACTGCCCAAGGGCACGGTGAAAAACGTCATCGATGCGTACGAGGAACTAGTGGAGGAGGGCTGTCTTCTGGTATTCGGGCCGAATATCGGGGACAACATCGTTGCGGCCAAGGAGGCGATCGAGGAGCGATTCCGGGTTCCGGCGATCAGTGTCACCGGCTCGGACCTCGCGCTCGGCGAGTGGATATTCGCATTTCCCATGGGCTCGCATTACGACGAACCCATCTTCTGGACTGACCTCCTGGTGAAACGCAATCTCAACGATGTGGGAATCCTGATGGAAGCCTCACTGGTCGGAGAGTCCTACGTCGCCAATTTCCAAAAGGCTTGCGCACGGCGTGGTATTCGGATCGTCGGTGTCGAGACGATTGCGCAGACTGCGCAAGACGTCAGTAGAGCTGTGCGGAACCTTCGCGAAGCAAACGCCCAAGCTCTAGTCCACGCAGGCTTCGGCTTCGGTCTGGTCTTCGTGAATCCTGCACTCGAGGAGCTCAATTGGGATCCTCCGCGATTCGCCGGTACCGCATTCGAGAACGCTTGGATCAACCCCGTCATGTGGCAGGCATTCATGGGCTGGACGGGCGTGGACCAATACGACGAGGGCAATCCAGTAGGACAGCAGTTCCTCGATGAGTTCGAGAAACTCCACGGGCGCCGGCCGGAGTACTGCGTCCCGGTGGTGAACCGCGATGTCGCCGTGACCGTTCTTCAGGCGATCCAGGATGCACAGCCGCTCAGTCCGCGCGGCGTGAAGGAAGCCCTCGAGCGGGTCAAGTCGGTTCCAGCGGCCTCGGGAGCTCCCGGTACTCGGATCTCGTTCGGGAACTGGACTCGCCGCGCGTGGATGGGTTGCGGCTACCTTGTTGCTCGCGAACTGGAGCCCGATGGTGTCAATTCCCGCCTCGTGGATCGCTTCGGCGAGATCTGACGATGGCACCGACGCGCAGCGTCGTCATCACCGGCGCTTCGCGAGGGCTGGGTCTCGCATCTGCCAGGCGGCTCTACGACGAGGGCTGGACGGTGGTCGCCGCGATGCGCTCAGTCAGAACTGGTCTCGAAAATCTGCGGGCGGTAACCGGTGCCGAGGATAGCGACAGTCGTCTCGTCGGGGTGCAACTAGATCTGACCGATCCCGCATCTGTCGAAGCGGCGGCTGAGTCGATTCTCGCAACGGTCGGAGCACCCTACGGATTGGTGCACAACGCGGGCATCTCGGCGGCCGGAATGGTCGAGGAGACCCCACTCGAAGTGTGGGAGCGAATGTTTGCGACCAACATCTTCGGCCCGGTCGCGTTGACGAAGGCCCTCCTGCCATCGATGCGTGCCGCATGTCGGGGCCGCATCGTGTTGATCTCCAGCCTGGCGGGCGCACGTGGGATGCCCGCTACTGCAGCATATTCGGCGGTTAAGGCCGCTATGGAACGGTGGGGTGAGTCCATGGCAGGTGAGGTCGCTACATTCGGAATCGGCGTAACCATCCTGGTGACGGGAACTTACGACACCGATATCATCACCGATGCGGGCGCGACGGATGCGCGCGATCTGGCTGGTCCTTACGCGGCGCACCACCACACGATGGACAAACGCGGGCGGATGGCGATCAAGCTGTCGGCCAAATCCCCACAGCGCTTTGCCGAGCGCCTGAGCCGGGAACTTGACGGTAGCGCACCGTTCGTGCGGCGAGCTGTCGGCCCCGACGCGCGGATGGTGATGGCCCTGACTCGGTTGCTGCCATCGAGGGTTCTCCACCACACCTTCCGAGTATTCCTGGGGATTCCGAGGTTTGGCGCGTTGCAAGACGTGACTACCACCGGAAGACGTGCGAATACGGATCATGGGGGCGCCACTAATGCCCAGGGAAACGCGCAATGTCGATGAGGATCGGTGCCGCGGGCACTGGATGTGTCTTACGTTGTGTCCGGACGTCTTTCAGATGACCGATGATGGATACGCAGTGGCCAAACCGCCCGGGGTGCCCACGGGATCTGAGCATGCGGCGCAGCAAGCCATCGCCAACTGTCCGGAACGCGCCATCGTGTTGACTGACGACTGAGTCGTGTCGCTGTGGTGTCTCGATTCGATGACACCGTCGACCACATCTTCGAAGCCGATGTATTGACCCGTGCTAATCCGTCAGAAGCAACAACGCCGTTGCGAGACTAGAAGCCGCCCGCGACTCGTATTACGGCGCGACCGGAGTACTTGCCGGCGCGAACATCGTCGAGCACACCGACGACGTCCTTGAGGTCGACGTCGTGCGATACGTCCGAAAGGTGCTGCGGCTTGAGAGAACCGCCGAGTTGCTCCCACAGTGCGCGGCGCGGCCCGATCGGCATGAGCACTGAGTCGATGCCCAACAAAGCCACCCCGCGCAGGATGAACGGCATGACTGTGGTTTGCAGAGCTGCGCCCCCCGTCAGCCCGCTCGCGGCCACGGCGCCGCCGTAGCGCACGGTGCTCAACACATCGGCCAGGGTGGCTCCGCCGACACAGTCGACGGCCCCCGCCCAGCGGGTCTTACCCAGCGGCCGCGGCTTGGCGTCGGGGTCTTCGGGTAGCCGGCCGATGACCTCATCGGCGCCTAACGCCTTCAGTCTCTCCGCGGCCTCGGGTTTGCCGGTTGATGCCACAACCTGATAGCCCGCGGCGGCGAGCAAATCAACGCTGACCGAGCCGACGCCGCCAGTCGCGCCGGTCACCACGACCGGCCCGTCCTTGGGTGTGATTCCGTGCTGTTGCAGCGCCTGCACGCTCATCGCAGCGGTGAACCCGGCCGTGCCGATGGCCGCGCCTTCGCGCGGACTCAGCGTGCCGAGTGTGACGACCCAGTCCGCGGGCACCCGCGCGTATTCGGCGTAGCCTCCATGCCTGCCGGTGCCTATCTCGTAACCGTGGGCCAGCACCAGGTCGCCGATGGCGAACTCGTCGGATTCCGACGACACCACCTCACCGGTGAGGTCGATGCCGGGCACGATCGGATAGTCGCGCACCACACCGCCTTTCGACGTCAGCGCCAGCGCGTCCTTGTAGTTGACGCTGGAGTAGTGCACCCGGATAGTGACTCCACCGGCAGGAAGCTCGGCTTCCTCCAGCGTCTCTACCGCCGCCCGGATACCGTCGTCGTCCAGTCGCGCGACCAGTGCCTGAAACTTGTCCATCGGCTTCGAGGCGGCCGGATCTTTGATGTCCTCGGTGGTAATGATCTGATCCTTTGGCACTGAATCTCCCTGACTAATAGGCAATTTCGACGTTGGTTTGTCCTGGGCAGTTTGCTAAGGCGTACTTCACCGCTGCCCCCCAATCCGGCAGCCACGTCCGACGAGTCGGCGAGGCGCAGCCGTTCTGGGCACAGAATGAGGCACATGACGTGGCCGCGGAAGCGGTCCTCGTCAGCCGTGACCTTCATCCGCCATCGCCTTCGACGAGATCGAACTCGGGGCACCGACAACCCACCGTGGTCTTCCCTGTCGCACATAGAACTTAGCAGTTATTGATAATTAGCATGGTCGCTTTGACGTGTACGGAGCTTATCTCAATACAAGAATGCTATCATCGGAAAAAGAGAGCAATGTTCTCATGTACGAGTCTTGTCTGAGGTGATGCCGAACATGCTTGTAGGTTGGGCGAGGATGAGTACCTCGGATCAGTGGCGGCGATGCCGATATGGTGGCTGTATGCCATTTCGTCGCGCACACGATCCTGCGGACGGGACCGCATGCGGGTTCCCCTCTCGGCGGTGCAGTAGAAAGCAACGTACGGATGTTCGGCGATGAAGAATGGCCGCAGCAAGGCTCCCAGCGACGCGCCCCAGGGGGCTCGTCAAGGCAATGGAGTCGGTAGCAGTTGGCAGGAACGGGCCATCGAGCGCAGGCTCGGCGACGCGCGGGCGCGCGCGGTCGATCGCAGCACGCGCTTTACGGCGACAGCTCTCGAACTCGTCCAAGAGTCCGGGCACGCCAATTTCACGTTACAGACGCTGGCCGATCGCGCGAACCTCAGCTTGCGGACGTTTTATCAGCACTTCGCCGGCAAGGACGAACTTCTGCTGGCTCTTTATGAAGACGTCACTGCGCAATTCACCGAGGCGATACGGGAGAGGGTCGAAGCGGCTGATGGCCCTATGGCGCAGCTGGAGGCATGGTGCAAGGGAGTGCTGTCACGGCCCGGTTCCTCGCACGAAGTGGGGGGTCGGCTCGTACTGATCTATAACTTGAGTCTCGAGATGGATCATCCGGAGGCGTTCGCCAAAGTATGGGAACCGCACCGCAAGCTGTTGACAGAGATTCTGACTGCGTGTTCGCAAGCGGGCCAAATTCGAAACGATCTCACCCTAGAGCAACTGACGTCATTGTTGGGCTACACATTAACTTCTCTTGGGCAGTTCAACGCGTTGCACGAGGGGATGGACGGAACTCGCCTTACCGAAGCGGTTGTTTGGTCCTGGTGTCGCCAAGCGATCCTCCCCTCGGCGGCAGCGGGCGGAGACGATTCGCCCACCGAGCGTTCGACCAGTATTTAGCTCTGCACCGGGGTTCGACGTAAAAGCCTTTCTCCACGCCTGTTTGGAAAGCCGGTAATCGACGCGTTGTCCGGTGATCGACGGCTACGCACCCGACGTGTGACGATCTGCCGATTCTGAGAGCCGCTGCGCGGCCAATTCTCGAAGCTCGCCGGATTTGATTTTGTCGCTGCCTGTTAGCGCGATGTCGTCCTCATGGAGGAAAAGCACATGGCGCGGCACCTTGTAGCTCGCCAGTCGCTCTCGCAAGTATCCGCGAATCTCTTCGGCTTCGACGGTCGCGCCGTCGTGCGGCACGACACAGGCGACGACGATCTCTCCGAGCGTGCTATGCGGCACACCAACGGTCTTTGTCACCTTCACAGCTGAGTGCTTCGCCAGTACCTCGTCGACTTCGAGCGGTGAGACATTCGCACCGCCCGTCTTGATGATATCCGTGAGTCTGCCCTCCCAGAAGAGTCGACCAACCTGGTCGAGGTACCCACCGTCGCCGGTGCGGAAGAACCCTTCTGCGTCGAGCGTCTCATCCAACGGTGTGCCGATATAGCCCAGCATGAGTGTGGGACCCTTGACGCAGATCTCCCCGCTCTCGCCTCGCGGAATCACCACTGCGCTAAGTGGATCCACAATTTTGAGTGTCACCCCCGGCAGCGCCATCCCCCAGCTATCAGCGTGAACCTCGCGAGGCGTGTCGACTTCAACCATGGTTGAGAAGGTGAATGTTTCGGTATTTCCGTAAGCACGATCGGGAACGAACCGTTCGATGGTCACGGAGGGGTGCCGAACGATCGGCGTGGTCACGTCGGCAAACCGCATACTGCTCAGATCGGCAGTGTGCCAATTGGGTTCGGCTTCGACTTGCGCCCACTGGTGCGGCCAGGCGAACGGATAATTCACCCGCTCGGCAGCCATCAGTGATAGCGCCTCAGCCGCCGCGAACGTCGGCTGCAGGACGAGACAACCGCCGGACGCGAGCGTAGCGCCGAGCGACATTACGAAATTGCCGGACCAGAAGTAGCCGTTCGCCGACCAACAACGGATGTTGTCGTCCGGCCCGAACCCACACACTCTTCGGAAGCGCCACATTTGTATGGCCACACCGCGATGCGCACTGAGGATGCCTTTTGGTTTGCTCGTGGAGCCCGACGAGAAGAACAGCACTCCTGCGTCGCTTGGGCGCACCGCCTCCGCCGTCGCGTGAATCAATTCGCGTGGCTCATCGTGACCACGGGCAAGGAAGGCGTCCCACGTGTCGATGCCGGATGGCGCATCGCCGATCGTTGCGAGATGGCGGAGGAACGGGAATCTGGCGGATTGCAGCGGGCCGCGGCCGGACCTGCCGATCTCGGGCGCCAGCTCAGATAGGATGGCCGCGAAGTCCGTCTTCAACACCTCCCGCTCGAACAACAGCACCGCCACGCTTGCGGTGTTGAGTAGGTACTCGAGCTCCGCGGAAGTCGAGAATGTGCTGAGCGTGACGGCCACGCCTCCGGCGAGCGAGATGCCGAAGAACGCCGAGAGCCACTCCGGACGGTTCGTCATCAAGACGCCGACCCGGGTGTCCTTGCCGACCCCGCTCGCGCGCAACGCACACGCCACTTCGATTGCCCGTTCCCACAGGTCGGCGTACGTCCAGCGGGTAATGCCGTCAGCTGAGCGGAAAGCAAGTGCTTCGCGGTCGCCGTACATTGATGTCACATCGCGCAGAAAGCCGGGCAGCGTCAGCGTCCCGAGTCCCGGCTCGTCGCTCAACGACGGGCCGGACACGATCGAAAGCGACTGCGCTGGGTCAGAGTTCACGTGCGAGCCTCGTCACGTCGGTAGCTCGACCTCGGCGATGCAGCTCACGAGTTCCTCGCCGTTCTGGTTGGTCAGGCGCAGCTTCACCTGGACGAGCGGCGTTCCCCACGTCGAATCGGCGTCCTTGCCGATGATTTCGGCGTCGAAGTACGTCACGTCGCCCTCGAAAGCCGGACCGCGGAAGTCGGCCTTACTGTGGCGGACCATCCCCTCGTGGCCAGCCCAGTACGCGAGATAATCGGTGCACCACGCGCCCATCGTCGCGCCGTAGCCATATGCACGTGCCATGCCGACTTCGCTGGCCCTGTCGGCGTCGATGTGACCCCGCGACGGTCCTAGGTAGAGTCCGTCACGCTTGCGGGGGTCGATGAACGCATCTTCCTCGTCGAACGCGAAATCCTTACCGAAGCCCGGATCCTGGTAGACCCATGGATCCTCGACGTCGGGCGGCGTGACCCATTCGAATGCGCCCCAGATGTTGAAGACGAATGCGCGGTATTCAGTCGTGAAGGTCGCGATGCTGTGAGGACCGATGACACGACGCGGCAGGGTGTCGCCGACCTTTACTTCATCGAAATGCGGTGAGACACCTAGCCGGTTCGACTCGAGCCAGTCACGGCGAAGCCTCTCGACTTCTTCAAGCTCGAGCTGTGTCCAACGCTTGATGTCGCCGAGTTGGCTCTCGAACATCCCGCGCTTTTTCGCTTCTTCGTACAGATAGCGGATCGCGGTTGATCGCTCGCGGGCGACGAGGACTCCGTTCTGGTTGGTGTGGATGGTGTCACCGCGCGAAAACATGGTGGGCCCAGCGAATTTGGTCTCTATGACTTTGTAGTCATGGAACCGTCGTTTCTGAAACAGCTTGTCCCCCGGGCGCACCGGGCAGCCATAGAACCACCACTCCTCTCCGCCGAAGATGAGGTGGCTGTTCGGAATGTGCCCCACGCAGGCAGGTCCTGCCCCGTGTCCGTAATCCAGTCCGACTGCGATGGATTGTGGCGCGATCAGCCCGCCGAATTTCGAGTCGCGCGCGAACCGTTCGTCCCAGTGGAGCGGATTGGGGTAGTCCATCGCCATCACCCACCGGCGAATGTCTGAAGAGCTGCACGGATCCCACAGTTGGCCGCCGCCGATGGGCTGTCCCACCCGATGATCGACGTCGGATAGATCCAGCTCGACGAGCGGCGAATTGGCGCCTGCGGCGGCCGGCTTCCTGGCCATGATGTTCTCCTGTTCAGCGATAGACGTTGGGATTGACGATGCGACGCTGCCTAGTCGCCGGGTGGACGTGCTGGTCGGGCACAACGCACCGCGATTCGTTCGGTGGCCGTGTCCCCTCGATCGATGGACACAAGCCACTCAGCAGGGGAGCGAAGACGCTCCGGTGGGCAAACTTGATTAAGCATTTTCACTGGCATCTGACCTCAATGGGCAAACTGCCGGACATGCTGTCCGGCGACCTTCCTTTGTCATTTTCACTTTCTAAGCATCAGCATCGACATTCGCCGCTAATCATGGATGTTGCTATCTGCCTATCATGATTGTCAAGAATTGCCTACGTTGACTTTCGTCAAGCGAGAACGCTATTCTCACCCCGACACCTGCGATGGAGATGGGGCCCAGGTTGCTGTTAGAACTCGACGATGACCAGCGTTTTTGGCGCGAAACCGTCCAGGAGGCAGTGTCGAAGCAGTGTCCGCCGTCCCTTGTTCGGCAGATCGCTGAAGGTGGCGCCGAGGCTGGCCCGCTTTGGAAGTGCTATGTAGATCAGGGTTGGACGGACCTCAACAGCACTGAAAACGTCATCGAGCTTGCCCTCGTCCTA
Source organism: Mycobacterium sp. (assembly GCF_049278535.1). Classification (GTDB taxonomy): domain Bacteria; phylum Actinomycetota; class Actinomycetes; order Mycobacteriales; family Mycobacteriaceae; genus Mycobacterium. The sequence goes on from NZ_JBAPMI010000288.1 coordinate 8,422, forward strand.
GAGGAACTCGGGCGTGCGAGCGATCCGACGCCTTACTTGGCGTCTATGACCCAGTTCGCGCCTTTGGTTGGCGACCGGTTCGACCCGACGCGCGTCGGCTCCGCGGTGTACGCCGGCGTCACCGCACACCGAGATCGTGAGGGGTGGGTTCTAGACGGCACAGCTCATTTCGTCCTTGACGGAGACCGCGCAGACCGGCTTGCAGTGGTCACTGCAGCCGGAGTATTCGTCGTCGACGCCAGTAAGGTGACTGCTCGTCGGGCCGACATCTTCGACCCTGTCCTGCATGTGGCGGACCTACAGTTCGCGGACGTGCGCGTCCCCGAAGAGGATCGCGTCCGCACCGACGCCGAACGGGCTTGGCACATTGCCCTCACCGGGATGGCGATCACGACCGTCGGTGCGTGTCAACGCATCGTCGACCTCACACTGGAACACCTCAAGCAGCGCTACCAGTTCGGAGTCCCGATTGGCTCGTTTCAGGCGCTCCAACACAAGGCCGCGGACATGCACGTGGCGATCGAGCGAGCTCGTGCGTTGTCATACTTTTCAGCTCTGACCATCACCACTGACGATCCACGTCGTCGTCTGTCCGCCATGATGGCCAAAGCCGCAGCGGGCGAGGCCCAGTCGCTGGTCGTGCAGCACGGCATGCAGTCCTTTGGCGCAATGGGATTCACCTGGGAAAACGATCTGCAGTTCGCCATCAAACGCGCGAGAGCCGGGGAACTGATGTTGGGCGGCGCTGCGGAGCATCGCGCACTTATCGCGAAGGAGTACCGTGCAGCTGACTTTTGATGACGATGTCGAATCGTTCAGGTCCGAGTTCTCGGCATTCCTTGACGACAACCTGCCGACCGAAGCCGACACGTTTGACCGTCCGCGGTCCGTCTCACATATGCCTACATGGGCACGGAAATGGCAACGCCTACTGTTCGACAATGGCTGGTTACTGCCCGCTCAGCCTCCAGAATTCGGGGGGCGCAACGCAACCGTACTTGAGCAATTCGTCCATCTCGATGAACTGTGTCGACGACGCATCTACCACAGTTTCAACCCGCAGGGCGTCAATATCGTTGCAGCATCGTTGATCACGTTCGGAACCCCCGAGCAGCAAGAGCACTGGGCGTTACCGGTGCTACGCGCCGAAATGACCGCTTCGCTCGGAATGAGCGAGCCCAGCGCGGGTTCTGACCTTGCATCATTGCGGACGCGCGCCGTCCGCGATGGTGACGACTTCATAGTCAACGGCCAGAAAGTGTGGACGTCGGGCGCACACGACGCCGACTTCCTGTTGACATTCGTTCGCACCGACCCGGATGCCCCCAAGCACAAGGGAATTTCAGCGCTGATCATTCCGACCAAGACCGAGGGCGTGGTGTGTCGACCTTTCCCAGACGTCGCCAATCGAGACAACCTCGACTTCAACGAGGTCTTCCTCACCGACGTCCGCGTCCCAGCCGAGAATCTCGTCGGAGGGCTGCACCAAGGATGGATGGTGGCCAATGGTTCACTCGGGCACGAGCGGACGATGATGTGGCTCATGCTGGCCGACCGGATTGACAATCTCATGGCCGACTGCCGACCCCGCAACGACGTCGAACGTGATCGGTTCGCGTCGACAATCATTGACTACCACGCCCTTCGGGCGATGGGATCAGCAGCATTAGGTCGTGCCGCGCGCGGAGAACAGGACACCGCATCCATCTCCGTGCTTAAACTTTTCGGCTCTGAAGCGGAGATGCGCGCCGCGGACCTCGCGCTGAGTTCGGTGGGCATTGACGGCCTGCGGCATCCGGTGATCGAGCGCTATGAGCACATGAATCCCGATGAGTACTTTGCGAGCAGATTTGAGCGATATACGCGTGGTCTCGCGGCAACCATCGCTGGTGGGACATCCGAGATTCAGCGCAACATCATCGCGCAACAAGTACTTGGGCTTCCACGCGCCCCGAAGCGCGACTGACGACCAATTTGCCGTCGGAGACGGTGAAGAGACGGATGGGAGGACTCATGGTTGACGCGAAGTGGGATGCGATGACCTGCGTCCAGGTGAAGAGGCGGGCGAACATCGTCGAGGTTCGCCTGAATCGGCCGGAGAAGATGAATGCCATCAACAGCACCATGGAGAAGGAGTTCTACTCCGTCCTCGCGGACTGTGATCGCATGGACGACGTGAAGTGCGTCGTCCTCACCGCCGAAGGCGCCAACTTCTCCTCTGGCCACGACGTTCAGCAGGTGGCGGCCGAGACCATCGGTGGTCAGGAGCCGGCGACGATCCAGGACAAGTACTGGGTCCATACCGGTGATCTCCTCCCGCCATGGCGGTTCTCGAAGGGGCTCATCGTCGCCGCCAAGGGCTATGTGGGACCTCATGCGAACACGTTCCTTCTGGCGGCCGATGTCGTGATTGCTGCGGACAACACCCGCATCAGCTGGGAGGAGTCGAAGGTCGGCGTCGGGGCGCCCTACGGCCCGTATGCATTGATGCCGTTCCACTTTCCCATCCGCGTCATGAAGCAGCTGTGGATGACGGGTGGCTGGATGGATGCGGACACTGCTCGACAACTGTTCTACGTCAATCGAGTTGTCGCAGTGGGCCAAGAAGAAGAGATGGCGATGCGCTTCGCCGGTCAGATCGCGCGGATGGAGACCGGCGACTTCGTGGCCAACAAGCGCGGTACCCATCGCCTCTATGAGGCGGCGGGGCTCTCGGCGATGGTCGATGTCGGTCGCGACCCCTACGTCCCCAGCGCCGAAGCCGCAGTGGCCAAGGAACACCACCTTCGGCTCATACACGAAAAGGGCGTGAGAGCCGCTGTGCGCGAGCGTGATACCGGCTGGGATGACGAGCTGAGCCAGATATGAGCAGCAACGAACTGATGGAGATCAAGATGCCGACTGCCAAAGAGATCAACGCGACCATCCAGGCGCACTGCGACACGCTGAGCAACCACGACAAAGAAGGCTGGCTGGCCTTGTGGGCCGACGACACCGTCCTGGAGGATCCGGTGGGGGTGGATACTTACCGCGGAATCGAGGGCTTGCGAACGTCGTTCTGGAAGCTCGTCGACGACCTCAGCCCGATGAAGCTGTGGCTCGAGCGCGACGTGATCGTCTGCGGTAACGAGGCCATCGCCATCCTCCAGGGCGTCGTGACTCGCGAGGGTGCGATGCAGCACGTCGGTCCTCTGGTCGATCACTTCACCTTCAATGACGAAGGCAAGATCACGATGATGCGTGCCTTCTGGAAGTACGACTGATGTCGGCCTGCGATCGATCCCGAGGAGCGTGCGGTGGGCTGGGAAGCTGACTTGCGTGCGCGGGAGACGTTGCCTGCCATCGTGAATCGGATGGCGATGGCTGATCCGCATCGAGTGTTCGTTCAGACCACGGCCGGCGCATCCGCAACCTGGGAACAGGTGCAATCCTCAATGCAGGAGTGGGCGGCCCGGTTCCTCGAGTTGGACGTGACGTGCGGCGACGTCGTCGTGACCATCGTTGACTCGGGCCTGGAGTCCCTGACCGCCTGGCTGGGATTGGCGAGCCTGGGTGCCATCGAGGCGGCGACGAACTCCGAATTCCGGGGCCGCATGCTGGCCTATGCGATAAACAACTGCCAGCCCGAATTGCTGGTCGTGGCTGCGCAATACCTGCCGTTCGTCGACGCGGTTGCCACCGAACTGACGACGGTCAAGCGGGTGCTCGTCGTCGATGACGACGGTCAGCACTACGGGCCCACCGAACTATGCGTCGTCACGGTAGAAACGCTCCAACCCGATATCGAGGCCGCCCGTAGTCAGCTGACGGAGCCCGGGCCGCATGACATCGCCTGCATCACCTATACCTCCGGTACGACGGGTCCCTCGAAGGCGGTCCGATTGCCATGGGGCCAAATTCATTCAATCAACCTTGGCACCTTCCCGTTCGACGATCTCGAACCGTCGGACGTCTTCTACTGCACCACGTCGCATGCCCACTTCGGGTCGAAGTCGATCCCGTACCACGCAGCCATGGTCGGCGGACAAGTCCTCATCAAACCTCGTTTCACCCTCAACGCTTTCTGGCAGGACGTCACCCGCTTCGGAATTACCACCGGGATGCTGGTCGGGTCTATGGCAGACATGTTGCTCCGCAGCCCTGAAAGTCCATCTGGGCCAACGTCGCTGACGAACTTGTTCATGGCACCGCTGGGCGCTAGCTATCGGCAGTTCAGCGAGCGTTTCGGCGTTCGCATCTGCACCGTCTACAACAGCACCGAGGGCGGCGTGGCGATACGTTCGGGCTGGAATCCTTTGAATGAACGAACATTGGGTCGCCTGCGGGAGGGTTATCCCGGGTTCGAGGTCCGGCTGGTGGACGATCACGACTTTGAGGTCCCCGACGGAACCCCAGGTGAGTGCATCGTGCGTGCCAGTGTGCCGTGGGTGATGAATGCCGGCTACCTGAACAACGACGCCGCAACGGCGCTCGCCTGGCGCAACGGATGGTTTCACACGGGTGATGCGCTGGTCCGCACCGAAGACGGTGAGTACATGTTCGTCGACCGGCTAAAGGACGTCATCCGGCGAAGAGGGGAGAACATCTCGTCGTTCGAGGTCGAGGCTGACGTGCTGCAACATCCGGAAATCGTCGAGGCCGCAGCGGTCGCTGTTCCCGCCGACATCGCCGAGGGCGAGATCCTGCTGTTCGCGGTGAAACGGCCCGGATCATCGATCAGCCCGGAGGTGCTGTGCGCCGACCTCGAGAGTCGCATGGCGCGTTTTATGGTGCCGCGTTATATCGAATTCGTAGCGGACTTGCCGAAAACCCAAGCGACTCAACGCATCATCAAGTCCGACCTGCGTCGCAGGGGCTTGGGGCCCAACACGTGGGACCGGCAGAGCAGGACGTATCGCAATCAAGCGAGTGCGTCGTCAATCTAGGAATTGGCAGAGGTACAGAATATGACGACAGACGGCGTGACCACTGGGGCTGGCTGCCCTGTCGGTGGTGGACGACTCGAATCCCTGGTGGGAGTGTCCTTCATCGACCCGGTCATTCAGGAAAGTCCCTTCGCTTACTACCGCACCCTTCGCGACGACGACCCGGTGCACTACGAGGATGACCTCGGGATGTATCTGGTATCGCGGCACGAAGACCTGATGACAGTGCTTCGAGACCCGATCGTCTTCTCGCAAGAACTCGGGTACTACCGCCAAATGGCGCACGGACACCTCGACGAGATGAAGGACATTCTCATCAGCGAAGGGGGCGGCTTCTTTCCGGACGTCGCGAACATCGACCCGCCGCGCCACACGCGAGTGCGCCGCCTGCTGTCACAAGCATTCGGCAGGCGGCGTATGAAAACCCTTGAGCCGCAGTTCGAACGGCTTGTAGATGAGCTCATCGACGGATTCATCGAGCGCGGTGAAGCGGACGGTTTGCACGATCTGGCCTTGCCGATGGCAATCGCCTTCAGCATGGAGCAACTGCAGGTTGACGATCTTGACATGGACACGATCAAGCGTTGGGGGAGCGCCTATTTGTCCCAGTTCAGTCTCACGAACACGCGTGAGGACATGATTCAGGCAGCTCGCGAACTCTGTGAAATGCAGAACTATCTCATCGCACTCGTCCGGAAGCGGATGGACACGCCAGAAGACGACATGCTCTCCGACATCATCAGGGCCAGCACGCCAGACGAGGAGCCGCTGAATTTCGAGGAACTGGTCGCAACCGCGCGCGCGCTCTTGATCAATACTCACGACTCCATGTCAACCGCATTCACCAACATCCTCTTCAAAGTGGCGACTGAGGACGCGATTGCACGGCAATTCTACGACGCTACGGACGATGATTCGCGGATGGAGCGCTTCATCGAGGAACTCATGCGCCTCGAGCCGCCGGTGCGGGCACTGTCTCGGGTGACCACCGAATCGGTGACCTTGGGTGGAACCCCACTTCCCGAGGGAGCGCATCTACTCATTCTGTTCGCGTCCGCGAATGACGATGAAGCGGTCTTCGAGTGTCCGCGCCAATTTGATTCGAGTCGAATCAATATCCGGAAGAGCCTGACATTCGGAGCGGGCGTTCACCTGTGTTTAGGCATCGCGTTGGCGCGTATGCAACTTCTGGTGGCGGCAAGGCAAACCGCGAGACGGGTTCAGAACATCAGCTTGCCAATACCGATTGAAGAAATCCGTTACTTGCCTAACGCCGCATTGCTTGCCATGGAACGTCTTCCGTTGACGTTCTCAACCCACGCCGCGCAGGGGCGGGACGAGTGACCTGCGATCCCACCACGGTACCTGCCCCGCGCGAGGTGGACATCCCGTCGCTGAAGAACAGGTACCGAGAAGAACGAGATCGGCGGCTCCGTTCAGACGGCCAGCGGCAATACGCACCCGCGTTCCAGAATGGGGAGGCACTCGATTACAGCGATCCGCACATGCCTCGGAAATCACGCGCCGCCATCGGCGAGGACGTCGACGTCGTCGTGCTTGGCGGTGGTTGGGCGGGGGTTCTTGCGGGCTACCACTTGCGGAAGGTCGGTGTCACGAACTTCCGAATCATCGAGCAGGCAGGCGATTTCGGTGGCGTGTGGTATTGGAATCGATATCCTGGCCTGTCATGCGACAACGATTCGTACTGCTACCTTCCGTTGCTGGAGGAAATGCAGTTCTTTCCCTCAAGGAAGTTTGCCGACGGCCGCGAGATTCGCGAGTACTGCCAAAGCGTCGCAACGAAATTCGAGCTGTACGAGGGCGCGCTGTTTCACACTTGCGCAAACGCGCTGCGATGGGATGAATCGATCGAACGGTGGCGTGTCACAACGGATCGCGGCGATGATCTGCGAGCGCGGTTCGTCATCATGGCGATGGGCCCGATCAATACACCGAAAGTGCCCCGTGCAGCGGGACTGGAGAAATTTCAGGGCAAGATGTTTCACACCGCCCGATGGGATTACGGCTATACCGGTGGGAACCAGCGCGAGCCAATCCTTGACAAGCTGAGCGACAAGAACGTGGCGATCGTAGGCACGGGCGCGTCCGCCATTCAAGCAGTTCCGTTTCTTGCCAGATACGCCAAGCAGCTCTACGTGCTTCAGCGCACGGCGTCGACCGTGGACACGCGCATCAACACCCCGACAGACGAGTCATGGCTCGCGACATTGAAACCCGGCTGGCAACGTGAACGTCAGATGAATTTCCACCGTGCCGCGATCGACGGTTTGATGCCCGGCGAGCCGGACCGCATTTGCGATATTTGGACGGAGATCAACCGGAATCTCGAGGCTGAATTCCAAGAATCGGAGTATCCGAAGACGGTTGACGATTTCCTCTCGAGGCGCGAGATGATGGACTTCCGCGTCATGGAGCGGTTGCGAGCACGCGTCGATGCGGTGGTGAAGGACAAGGAGACCGCAGCGATACTGAAACCCTGGTATCGACACATGTGCAAGCGACCCGCTTCGAGCGACGAGTTCTATCCCGCGTTCAACAGGCCGAACGTGCGGCTCCTTGACGTTTCTCGCACGCAAGGGGTAGAGCTTCTAACGCGCCGAGGCTTCATGCACGAGTCCACCGAATACGCCATCGATTGCTTGATATTCGCTAGTGGGTTCGAGGTGACCAGCGACCTCCGGCGAAGGTGGGGTATCGATGAGATATCCGGCCGCGGTGGTCAATCCCTATATGACCGCTGGGCTCACGAATTCCGAACCTTGCACGGTGTGATGACACACGGATTTCCGAATCAGTTCTATGTCGGCTTCTTCCAGGGCGGGTTCAATGCCTCGACGACCGAGACGTTCAACAACCAGTGCTGCCACATTGCCTGGATCATCGGCCAAACACTGGGCCGCGGAGCGCGGACCGTAGAGCCCAGTCGGGAATCGCAAGATGCGTACGTTGACCACGTCCGCGAAGTTGCCGTTGACACCTCTGCGTTCCTCCGTGAATGCACGCCCGGATACTTCAACAACGACGGGGAAGAAGTCACCGACGACGAGGGTGCGCTGCGGCCGCGGTCCTACACCGGCGAGACATACGGCCTGGGGTACTACCAGTTCGAGAAGTTGCTGGCGGACTGGCGATTGAAGAATGACTTGTCGGGCTTGGTGGTCGAACCTGAAGCGAGCAGATCCTGCCTCCCGGGTCCGATGCCGACATGATGCGTATCTAACCGTCGCCGGTCGCATAACTCGGTCATGGCCGGTATTATTAGGGCGGTAGTGCAACGCGAAAACAGTTCATTCGCAACGCTTTACGTGCCGGATTTCAGTCGGGACGGGCGACGGGCCCTCGGCCGGCGAGAGGGGCCGCCGGCATTGGAGCCGCGCACCCCTTCGGCGAAGATTCGGGCTCCAAGCTCAATCTGAGCACGTACCTCGGCCTCGGGGGTACCGAACCAACGCGGGCCGACGGTCGTGGTGAAAATAGTAAAATTAGCAAGCAGTTCGGCAATAGTGACGGGATCAACGTGTGGGGTGACTTGGCCGAGTTCTTGGTAGTGGGAGACGCCATTGGCGATCACCGACACGCGCAGTTCGTGATTCGGACGCAGGACCCGCAGAGAGAAGGCGGGGTCAGATAGGGCGCGTCCCGCTATGTCCCAACCCGGCACCGTGTCATCGCGCTCGTGGACCAACAACCTTGTCACGAACAATTGCTTGACGAAATCGACGAACTTGTCCGGCAGGGACTCCAGAACCTTGTCCTCTGCTTCGCTCACTCCATCCGCAATCTGACGCGACACGACCTGTTCGAAGATGCCTTGCTTGTCGCCGAAATAGTGAAAGAGCATCGACTCCGAGCAGCCTGCACGTCGGGCGATCTCCTTCGTCACTGCCGCATCAAAGCCGTGTTCAGCGAATACTTCAGCCGCCGCCTCCACTAGGGCGCGCTGCTTGCCGTCCTTGTCTCGGACACGTTTTGCGCCGTTACTGGCCATTGGGACACAGTAACGCGACGGTGTGCCGCTTAAGGCCGACAGCGAGTGGTTTTCGGGCTGGATCGCAGTCCCAACCGCGCCGGGCGTTCCCTTGGTGGGATGCAAGCGCATGGAGGCCGCCGAACCTGAACGAACGAAATCACTGATTCTCGCATCCCGTTCGGACATAGCGCCGGCAGCGAATGCCGCTTATCAAGCGGCACTTGACAACGGCAGCGCATCGCCGTTAAATGCGTCGACAATGAAGATGAATGCTGCGGTGCTATGGGACGTCCATGAACAGTGGAGCGTCGAAGAGATCGAGCTGGACGGCCCCAAAGAGGGCGAGGTGCTGGTCTCCTACGCGGCGACTGGGTTGTGCCACTCCGACCATCACGTTCGCCAGGGTGACCTTCCGCTCGCAGTCCCGCTGGTAGGCGGGCACGAGGGGGCCGGCGTCGTCCAAGAAGTTGGACCAGGCGTTCGAGCCCTGAACGTTGGCGATCATGTGGTGGGCTTGTTTCTACCGGCGTGTGGCCGATGTCGTTGGTGTTCGACCGGTCACCAGAATCTTTGTGACCTCGGTGCCCAGATGGCCACAGCTACGCAACTCGACGGCGGCTTCCGACGTCACGCCAAGGGACGAGACATCGGGGCGCTGGCCTGGCTCGGCGCCTTCGCGCAATACGGAACTGTGCCGGAGAGCTCGCTGGTCAAGATCGACGAGGACCTGCCATTGAACAGGGCATGTCTCGTTGGGTGCGGCGTGACCACCGGCTGGGGTTCCGCGGTGAACACTGCGGGAGTGAAACCAGGCGACACCGTCGTGGTGATCGGATGCGGCGGGATCGGCAGCGGCGCGATCCAGGGTGCGCGGTTGGCGGGTGCCGAGAAGATTGTCGCTGTGGACATCGCGGAGGGCAAGCGGGACATGGTGTCTCAGTTCGGCGCCAGTCACTTCGTAACGTCGATGCCCGAGGCGACGGCCTTGATCGCTGATCTGACGCGCGGCGTGATGGCCGACTCCGCCATTGTCACGGTCGGTCTGGTCGAAGCCCCGATGATCGTGGATGCACTCAACATCGTCAGCAAGAACGGCGCCGTCGTGGTTACCGCGCTGGGGTCGATGCTTGACACGACGGCTACCCTGCCGATGTCGATGGTCGCCATGCTCACCCTGTTTCAGAAGCGACTGCTGGGAAGCCTTTACGGCCAAGCAAACCCGCGTGCTGACATTCCGCGACTGCTCAGCTTGTATCGCGAGGGCAAGCTCTTACTGGATGAAACGGTAACCACCGAATACAAACTCGCCGATATCAACGACGCCTACGACGACATGCTCGCGGGCCGAAACATTCGCGGCGTGATCATTCACGAACACTGACGCCTCGGACTGAACGTGTCAGCCCAGCCGTATTCGTGGTCCGGGGGTGAACACCGCTGGGATCTTGCGAAACCCTCGGGTCACCGAGTTGCCATGAAAGTCCGACTCGTCATCTAAAGCGGTGTAATCAGGCATGCGCGCCAGCACTTGTTCCACGCCGATACGAAACTCTAGGCGCGCCAGGTTCGATCCGATGCAGCGGTGGACGCCGGCACCAAAGCCGAGATGGCGGTTACCCTCGCGATCGAGGATGCACTTGTCCGGATTGGGGAACTCGCGACTGTCGCGATTGCCCGACGCGTAGTTGACCACCACCGATTCGCCCGGGCAGAACTTCTGCCCACCGAGTTCGACCTCCTTGGTCACCGTCCTTGGAATGCCGTGAATGGATCCGGCGAAGCGAACGAACTCCTCGACAGCGGTCGCCATGATTTCGGGCTGGCGGATCAGCCGATCCCGGTCTGTGGGATGCGTGCCAAGATAATGCAACGCGAATGACATTGCGCTGGAAGTGGTTTCCAATCCAGCTTGAACCAGCAACACGGCATTCGACACCACGCTATCGAACCCGAGCTCGACTCCGTCGATTTCGGCCGAGAGCAGGACGTCGATCATGTCATCTTGAGGATCTTGTTCCATCCGGGTCCTCACCGCTTCGGCGATGTGCTGGTACAGCCCACCCCACGCGGTCATACGGATTTCCTCGGTGTGCCCGTTGAGTGCGGTTTCCGTCAGTTCTATGCATAACGGGACATCGCCCACGGGCATGCCGAGCACATACTTAAAGAACACGATGCCAGGCTGCTGCCACGCGACCATCGCCAAGTCGCCGCGACCATTCTCGATGAACTCGTCGATGAGTGCATCAGTCTCGGCACGGATCTGCGGTTGCAGCTTCTTCATACGTCCGGGGGAGAAGTAGGGATTGAGGACTTTTCGGAACTGCTGCTGTCGCGGTGGATCGAGCCCAATCACGATATCCCCGGTGGACTGCTGTGCACCATTCAGATTGCTGGAGAACGTCTCCCAGTCCCGTAGGACCTCGTAGCACTCGTCGTAGCGCAGTGCGACCCAGGCCCCCTCATCGCCGATGGGGAAGAACGGGGAGTCGGTGTGCGCAAAGGCTGTTCTGTCGCGCATGAGGACATACAACTCGTACAAATATTCGGGATCATTGAAATCCTCGTGGCGAAGATCGAAGTTCTCCGCATGGTCCTCGAGCGACTTGGGCACTGGGGTGTAATCCTTCTTCTCTTGTTGGGGCGCAACGTCGGTGTCGCGGCTTCGCTAAGCGGTCCTCATGCAGCGGTCAGCCTCGGGCCGCACTCATACCTCCGAAAGCCGTGATTGCGCACGATAGATGCCCAGAAACAGGTCGTCAAGTGCCACTCGATAATGTCGACAAGCGCTTATCGAGTGTTACTTGACAAGTTCGACGCTCGCTCATAGTGTCCGAGAGGTTGGGCGTCGTAGGCGATCAAGCGTGCTGTGCCAGTCGGACCGACGTGCGCCGGCGGACGATCACACAACGGCCCTAGGGAGTATCCGTGGAACAGGATCTGCAGTGGCTCATCTCGGTTGACGATCACATCATCGAGCCGCCGAACGTCTGGGTCGACCGCGCATCTGCGGCCGACCGCGACCGCGTGCCCCACGTCGAACGCATCGACGGTGTGGACACCTGGGTCTACGAGAAGCACCGCGCCACCGTCATGGGAATCTTGGTTGCTGCCCATCAGCGGCCAGACGAGTACTCTCCGCTGTCGGTCAACTACGACGAACTGCCGAAGGTCTATTACGACCCAGAGGCTCGAATCCCCGACATGGACGAGGATCACGTCATCGCGGGGTTGAACTTCCCGTTCTTCCCACGCTTTTGCGGACAGGTCTTTTCGCAAGTTCAGGACCGGGAACTTGGTCTGAAGTGTCTCGCCGCATACAACGACTACATCGTCGACGAGTGGTGTGGGGCGGCGCCGGGTCGCTACATTCCGATGATCATCGTTCCGCTGTGGGACACCGCACTGGCCGTCGCCGAGGTGCATCGTTGCGCAGCCAAGGGTGCGAAGGCGATCGCATTTTCGGAGAATGTTCATGCGCTTGGCTTCCCGTCGATCCACTCGGGGGAATGGGACTCATTCTTCGCCGCAGCGAACGAAACGAAGATGCCGCTCTGCACGCATATCGGGTCGTCGTCCGTCAGCCCGAATACGTCGCCCGATGC
>NZ_JBAPMI010000289.1:0-3696 GCF_049278535.1 Mycobacterium sp.
CGGCAATGTCGCGTACGGGCTGCTTGACGAAATTCGGGAAACCGCAGCACATTTCAGTGGGCCGCCGAGGCCCGAAGACTTGGTCCTGTCGCTGCAGGGCGGTGCCATATACGACCGATGGCAGACGATCGGCGGCCCGAGCAGCATCCTGGGCGCACCGACCTCACCCGAGGCGACCGGGGCCGGCGAAGCGCGTTATGCCACCTTCGACCATGGCGCGATGTACTGGTCTCCGGAGACCGGCCCACAAGTGCTCACCGGAGCCATCTACGACGCCTGGGGTTCGCTCGGCTTCGAGCGGGGTGCGTTAGGCCTGCCGACCAGCTCGGAATTCCAAGAGCCGCAGTGGGTGAAGCAGAACTTCCAGCACGGCACGCTGAACTTCGACCGGCTCACCGGCCGGGTCAGCCGGGTCGTCGACGGTGTGGTCGAGGAGTTGCCGCCGCCGCCCGCCACCGGGCCACCGGTCCAGCTCGAGCGTTTCTCACCGGTCGCCCCGGCTGCCTAGTCCGCTACATCCACCAGCGTTCCAGTACCCGTGCGACCCCGTCATCGGTGTTGGGCGCGGTGACCTCGTCGGCCGCCGCGATCGCATCGGGGTGCGCGTTGCCCATCGCCACGCCGTGGCCGGCCCGCAACAGCATCGGGACGTCGTTGGGCATGTCGCCGAACGCCACCATGTCGGCGTCGGTAATGCCCAGCGGCCGAGCGATTTCAGCGATACCGGTGGCCTTGTCGATGCCCAGCGGCACGACCTCGACCAGCCCGTTATTGGTGGAGTAGGTGATGGCGCCCTCGACGCCGACATGCTTGGCGAGTTCGGCGGCCATGTCGGCGCTGCGCGCGCCCGCCTTGCGGACCAGGAGCTTGACGGCGGGGGCGCTGAGCAGGTCATCCATCGACACTTCGGTGTTGTCGGGATTGAGCCAGGCGTGTTCGTAGCCCGGTGAGCTGACGAATTGCGGCGTTGCGCTGTCGTGCGCGCTGGCCCCGACCCGCTCGACGGCAAGCCCGGCGCCCGGAATGACGCGGGTGGCGATCTCGACCAGCTCGGCGAGGGCGGCCACGGACAGCGTCCTGGCCGACAGCACCCGGTCGGTCGCGGGGTCGTAGATCACGGCGCCGTTGGCACACACCGCCATCGGCGCGAAGCCGAGCCCGTCGACCACCGGAGGAATCCACCGCGGCGGGCGGCCGGTGGCCAGCACGAACTGCGCTCCGGCCGCGACAGCCGCGCGCACCGCCTCGCGGGTGCGCACAGTGACTTTTTCGTCCTCGCCGATCAGGGTGCCGTCGACATCGCAGGCAATCAGCGCAGGCAACGTCACTGTGACGATCCGCTTCCGCGGCCGGCGATCAATGCCTTCCGCTTTGGCTCTGCCCCTGGCGGGTCACACCGTCGGTCCCGTGCTTCGCCAGGCGCTCTTGCAGTTCGTTCAATCGGAGCTTCTGCGAATCGTCGCGGGTCGGGGCGCCGCCGCCGAGCCGGCGAGGTACCCAGAATTCACCTTCTGGGTGTGGGTACTCCTCTTGCACCTGGTACAGCAACTCGTTCATCGACTGGCGCAGGGTGACGTTGAGTTCCTCGGGGGTTCCGTGTGGAGCCAACGGGCGGCCGGCGGCCACCGTGATCGGAATCTTGTTGCGGAACAACTTCTTTTCGTGGTCTTTGGGCCAGACGCGGTGGGCACCCCAAACGATCAGCGGGACGATCGGCACCTGCGCCTGCAGGGCCATCCTGGCTGCTCCGGTCTTGAACTCGCGCAGCTCGTAGCTGCGGCTGATGGTGGCTTCGGGATGCATCCCGATCAGTTCGCCCTCGCGCAACCGCTCTACGGCGGTGTCGAAAGCGTCGTGTCCGCTCCGTCGGTCCACCGGAATCAGCCGGGCGTGCTTGATGACGTAGTTGACCGCCTTCACGTCCGCCATCTCGGCCTTGATAATGAAGTACATCCGCCGGCCGCGCTCGCGAGCGGCGAACAACGGCGGCAGCCAGTCCAGGTAACTGGTGTGGTTCTGGGCGAGCAGCGCACCACCGCGTACGGGAATGTTATCCAGCCCGCGAAAAGTGAACTTGGTCCCGTTCATGGCGACAACCGGTGGAACGATCCATTCGCCGAACCGGTAAAACGTCTCTGCCATCCCGGTAGCTTCCTTTCTCGGCTACATAGTCCCGGCGCGGGCTTTGCCGAAGCTGTCAGCTCGTCGCCGCATCGGGTCCGGGCTCTACCCGTCTGCGGGTGCGCTCGGCCTTTTCAGTGTCCTCAATAATTTTTGCCTCCGCCACCGTAGGTGCGCTGCCGCCCAGCCGCTGCGGCACCCATAAAGCGCCTTCTGGGTGCGGATACTCATCTTGAACACGATGCAGCAACGTGGTCATTCCCGCACGCAGCGCGGCGTCAAGATGTTCGACGTCGCCGGATGGCGGCAACGGCCGGCCCGCCGCCACGATCACCGGGATCTTCTTGTAGCCAACATTGCGCGGGTGGTCTTTGGTCCAGATCCGCTGGGCGCCCCACACAATCAGCGGGATCGTCGGAACCCCGGCCTCCAGCGCCATCCGGGCCGCCCCGGTCTTGAAGTCCTTGAGCTCAAAGCTGCGGCTGATCGTCGCCTCAGGCATCAGGCCGACCACCTCGCCGGCCCGCAGTAGCCGGACCGCATCGGTGTAGGCCTGGGCGCCGGACCGGCGGTCGACCGGGATGGTCTTGGTGTGTTTGATCAGGAAGTTGACGACCTTCACCTGCTGCATCTCCGCCTTGATCAGGTAGCGGATGCGCCGCCCGCGGGCTTGAAGGGCAAGCGCGGCAGGCAGCCAGTCCACGTAACTGGTGTGGTTGATCGCGACCACCGCGCCGCCGGTCTGCGGGATGTGCTCGAGGTGCCGGTAGCTGATCTTGGTGCCGGTTGCCGTGACCAAGGCCTTGGCCGCGATCTCGAGCGCGCGGAAAACCGGCTCCATGGCCGTTATTCGGCGGGACCCGCCTCACGAGCCGCCTTGGCGGCCGCGCGGCGGTTGGCCTCATCAGCGTCGAGCTGGGCGGCTTCGGCCAGGGTTGGGGCGCTGCCGCCGAGCCGGTGCGGCACCCACCACTCGCCGGCCGGATGCGGCCCGTACGCGTCCTGCGCCCGCTCCAGCAGATGTTGCATCCGGGAATGCAGCAGCGTGGTCAGCTCGGGCGCCGGCAGGGTCGGAAGGATCGGCTCGCCGACCAGCACCACGATCGGCACCTTCGGGCGGAACATCTTCTTGGGGTGGTCCTTGGTCCAGATCCGCTGGGCACCCCAGACGATGTGCGGAATGATCGGCACATCGGCCTCTATCGCCATCCGTGCGGCGCCGGATTTGAATTCCTTGATCTCGAAGCTGCGGCTGATCGTCGCTTCCGGATAGACGCCGATGAGTTCACCGCCCCTGAGCCGGTCGACCGCCACGGCGTAGGACGCGGCGCCGCTGGACCGGTCCACCGGGATGTGCCGGCAGCCCCGCATGATGGGGCCGGTGAGCTTGCTGTCGAAGACTTCCTGCTTGGCCATGAACCGGACTTTGCGCGCGCGGTGCGCACGGAAGGCCGGCAACCCGGCCAGGGTGAAGTCCATGTAGCCGGTGTGGTTGATGGCGATGACGGCGCCGCCGGCGGCGGGGATGTTCTCCTGCCCGATGACCGTGAAACGCAAACCCTGCACCCGCCACAC
>NZ_JBAPMI010000290.1:0-1756 GCF_049278535.1 Mycobacterium sp.
GTCCAAGCCAAGCTCTTTGGTGATCTCGGGTGCGGTGGGAAACTGCACCGATCCCGCGATCTCGTAGCGGAATCCGTCGATGAGCTCCACCGTCGCGGCCATTCCACCGCTGTAGGTGTTGGCCTCCAGACATAGCGTGCGCAGGCCCGCGCCCTGCAGGATGGCCGCTGCCGTCAGGCCGTTGTGTCCAGCGCCGATAACGATCGCGTCGTAGTCAGTCATGGATCGCAGAATATGTCAGTACTGACACAATTGGAAGATGTCAGCACTGACGTGTCACGCGGGATTCGAGATAGCATCTGCGCGATGACCGAGTCGACGAACCTTCATGAGCTGCGCCGGCGATCGACGCACGAGGCGTTGCGTCGGGTCGCGCTCGCACAGTTCGCCAGTAGGGGCTTCGCCAATGTGACGGTGACGCAGTTGGCCACCGAGGCCGGCGTCACCGAGCGCACGTTCTTCCGGCACTTCCCCAGCAAGGAAGCGGTTCTGTTCCAGGACTACGACACCCATTTGGAATGGCTTGCCGAGGCGTTGGCGCAACGACCCGACTCGGAGTCGCTGTTCGACGCCGTGTTGGCGAGCGTGGCGAGCTTTCCGCACGACGTGGAGGTGGTTCGCCAAGCCGCGATGGCCCGTTCAACATTGATATCCGCCGAACGCATTGCCGCGCACCTACGCGTCGTGCAGTCGTCATTCGCCGAGGTGCTGACCGACTTCATCAAGACCCGCTACGCCGGCGCTCCCAACGTCGCCCTGATCGCTGAGGTCGCGGGAGCCACCTTGGCAGCGGCGCTTGTGGTGGCGGTTCAGAAGTGGGGGGACGACGGCTGTACCGGCGACTTGGGTGAAATCGTTGCTACCAGTGTCGATCTGGTGCGTTCGGGATTTGCGCCGCTGATCTAACCGCTCAGCCTCACCACCGGCAGCCAGCCGGCGATCTCGCCGGCCCGCGATCCGGACAGGCGTAGCGCCCCGCTGGCGGAGGCGTCGGCCGTCGGCAGTAATCCGGTGGCCAGCCGCAGCCAGGTCCGGGGATCTGTCTCGACCACGTTGGGCGGCGTGCCGCGGGTGTGCCTCGGCCCGGATATGCACTGCACCGCCACGAACGGAGGGATCCGGACTTCGACGCTGGCGCCGGGCGCTTCTGCGGCCAAAGTCCGCGCGGTGAGCCGGACCGCGGCCGCCAGCTCCGCCCGGCTCGGCGCTGGGTGGCTGTCGTCGCGTAACCAGTCTTCGACCGCGCGGACGGCGTCGCGGGTCTGCGCCGGATCGGCGTTGTGACGGGCCGCCACGGCTAGCTTTTCAGCGCGGCGCGGATGCGCTCGGTGTCGGCCGCGGTCCAGCCATCCGGTGGGGCCACCGCGGCCCAACCGTCGAGGATGTCGTTGCTGTAGTTGTGGCCGTGCCCGCCGGGCACGCCCTCGGCGTTGGTCAGGTCGGCGCTGACCTGCCAAAAGGTGACGACCGGGTTCCACTGCATCGCCGCGCTGCGATCTCGGCCGCGCGGCTCGACGAGCCAGCCCGGCCGGCTGAACAGTAGATCGGGCGACCACCAGACCACCGGGTCGGACGGGTGCTGCAGGAATAGCACGCGGGTGCCTGTCCACGGCGGCACCGCGACGCGGTCGACGTCGGCGGGATCGATGGCGTCGGAGAAGCGCACGGTCCGGCCGCTGTCGTAGCGCGGCTGCACCTCGGTGGCGCCGGGATCGCGCCGAACCAGCAACGCGTGCCACAGCGCGCTCTCTTGTGG
>NZ_JBAPMI010000291.1:0-16264 GCF_049278535.1 Mycobacterium sp.
GGCCGAGTCACCGCGGGCCTGGGGTACCTGCCGTCCTGGCGGTCGCCGCAGATGCGGATCGACTTGGGCGCCCGGCACAAGGAGGCGTTGCCCGACATCGCGGTTCGGGTGGTGTCCGACCGGCACCCGGCCATGCTCGCCTCGGTGCTGCGCAGGCTGACCGCGCTCGGACCCAAGCTCGATCTCTACCCGGTGCTGCCGATGGTGCGGCTGTCCGGGCCGGGCAAGAGCTACCACTTCGGCTCGACGTTCCCGCACGGCAGCGGCTCGGATCTGCTCGGTCGCATCGGCGATTTCCGCAACGTCCACCTCATCGACGGCTCGGTGTTGCCGTCGGTGCCCTCGACCACGTTCACGCTCACGGTGATGGCGAATGCTCACCGCATCGTGTCAGCGAGTCGGCATGTCTGACCCGGGCGGCCGCGCCGTCGCGATCACCGGGGCCAACGGGTACGTGGGCAGCGCACTAAGCGCTGTGTTCGCCGCGTCGGGCTATCGCGTGATTGCGCTGCAGCGGTCGGCGTCCGCAGGCGGTGGGGCAACGGACTACTTGCCCTACTCTCTCGAGGATGGGCCCGCGGCGCCACTGCCCGACGACGTGATCGGGGTCGTGCACTGCGCCTACGACCTGCGCGCCCGCGAACGCGCCGAGATCGAACGAATCAACCTCGGCGGCACTGAAAAGCTCATTGGCGCCGTCGGCGACGTACCGATCGTTTTGATCTCTTCGATGTCCGCATACCCGGGCACGCAACAGATCTACGGCCGGACCAAGCTTGCCTGCGAAGACCTCGTCACCGCGCATGGTGGGACGTCGCTGCGGCTCGGCCTTGTTCACGGCGGCGACGGCGGCGGCATGATCGGCGCGTTGGGCAAGGTGGCCGCGCTCCCGCTCGTGCCGATGCTGCGTCCGGACTCCTACCAATACGCGGTGCACGCCGATGACATGGCGCGTTGTGTGGTCGCGACCGTCGAGCAACCTCCGCCTCACCGCGTAGTCGGTGTGGCCAACCCGCGCCGAGTGCCGTTCAGCGAGGTCATCCGCACGCTGCGGGCGGCCGCAACGCCCAAATCGCTACGGCCCGTTCCGGTTCCATCCGCACTGCTGTATCGCGGATTGCGCGCCGGCGAGGCCGCCGGCCTCCGGATCGGGTTCCGCGCCGACTCGCTACTCGGGCTCATGCATCCCGCACCGGACGTCCCACACGTCGACCACTGGGCAGAGCGGGGCATCACACTGCGGGACTTCGTGAAGGACGCCGGTGCGGCCGATGCGACACGATCTTGAACTCGATGAATTTCAGCGGCCGCGAGAAGCACAGCTAAGGATCGGCGTCGGCCGAAAGAAGCGCGCCGGCCAATTGGCAATCATTTCACTGGCTTTGGTGGTGGCCGCCGCCCTCACGTTGTCGATTGGCGAGTACCTGCACAAAACCGGCGCGGTCCCGGTTGCTCCACTGTCTGCGATTCAACCGGGAGGGGTTATACCGTTCTCGGCCAAAGATCTGGTCAACCCGAAACGCGGCGAGTACCAGGACCTCGACGTCCCCTTGTATCCGCAGTCGACTACCGACAGGTACCCGGCATGGCCAGGGACCGACGACGCCGGCACCCGGTTTCTCTGGTCACAAATCCAACCGACGAGCGCCAATTCCTACGACTTCACGCTGATCGACAACGCGATCGCTGCGGCACGCGTCCACAACCAGCGGTTCCATTTCCGCGTTATGTCCTTCGCGTCCATCGGCTACGGCGGCAATACCGTAATCGGGGTGCCCGCCTGGCTGCGCGCAACACCGCGGGCCACAACCGACTATCATTTCGGCGGCAAAACGTACGTCGTGCCGGACTGGAACGCCGATGCCTACCTGAGCGCTCTTGAGCATCTCATCGCGGCACTCGGCGCGCGCTATGACCACGACGAGCGGGTGGAATGGTTCGAGTTTTCCGGCTACGGCGACTGGTCGGAAAACCACATCGGTTTCATCGCAGAGAATTTGGGCGCGCCGGGGCCATCACCCGAAGACAGCATCGCCCAACTCGGCTACTACAGCCAATATCACGATCAGTCGATCACGAAGACATCCATCACCCGAATGGTGAACGCGACCCTTGCGGCCTTCCCGGACACGCAAATCATCGCTCTCGATGACAATCCCGAGATCACCCGACAGCTCCTGGCGGCTTCACCGACGCGACCCGTGGGAATACGTGCCGATTGTTTAGGTGTGTACCCACCGCCACAAGTTTGGGCCACCGACCCCAATTCCTGGTACGTGCGGAACGATGATCCGGTGATCGCCGCGTTGCGGGCGCGCTGGCGGAGCGCGCCGGTCGTCACCGAATGGTGCACCTGGCAACCCGACGGCGAGATCGCCTATTTTCAGCAGGCGATCAGAGATACCGTGAACTACCACGTTTCACTGGTGGCGAGCAACGTGATGCCCCCGTCCCCGGACACGTATGACATGTGGGCGCGCACCAACAAGTACGCCGGCTACCGCTACGCAGTGACCTCCGCGACCGTGCCCGCTAGCTCCCGTGCGGGCTCGGTGTTGCGGATCGCAGTGCGCTGGACCAACTTTGGTACCGCGCCCGCATACGACAATTGGCAAGTCAGCTACGAAGTCCGCAACGATGCGGACAATGTCGTCGCGATGGTGCAGTCAGGGCTATCGCTACGCGGCATCGCCGCCGAGCAAAACTACGCCGACAGTTCGCAGGACCCGGTCAGCGTAGCCAGTGATAGCACGTTGTGGCTCTCGACCGCCGGGCTAACGGCGGGCAAATATAAGATCTTCGCGAAAGTCGTTTGGAACGAGCACAAGTCGAACGCAATCAACGCCGTCGATTATGCGCCGATGACCCTTGCGCAGGCTGGCCGGGACGGTGGCGGTGGCTATCCGATCGGAAACTTCCAGCTAACGGATCGAGCTCAGTAGCCGTCCATAGACGACCGCGTCCGCGGCGATATACGCCGCCAGTGCGGGGGCGGTGCGCGACGGCTTCGACGAAGGATCCGGCGGCGCCTCTTGGACAACTCGTCCCTCGGCGGGCGTGGGGATTTACCAGCCCGCCGGAGGATGAGTGCTGTCAGGCTTGGCCCAACACGGGCTGCAATGCCTCACCCAGAGCACCGGTCAGATATTCCGCATATGCCTGGGTGAGGTGGGTAACGTCTTGGTAAACGACTTTGTCTGCGATCACCGGCTCGCACTGGTCACTGCAGATCCACGGCTTTGGGGATACGTACTGGGCTCCAGCGGCGGCGGCGGCGGCTTGTTCGTCGCCCTGCGTATACGGGTCAGTACTCGTCGCCGTCCCTGCCGGGCCAGCCTTCGCCCCGCCCTCGGTGGCCTCCGCCACCGGAGCACTGCAGTTCTGCACAGCATTGGTGTGAGCGGCGAGGCAGCGGGCGTCGTCGTTTTTCCAGCTCGGCACGTTCGCCAGCAACACCAAACGTGTTCCGGGCTGAGTGAGTTTTTGGAACATCGATACCCACGCGTCCCGCCATTGCGTCGACGATGGCCAGCTTCCATCGAGAAGCAGACCGCCGATGCTGGTGACGATTACTGCATCAGGGTGTAGATCCCGTATCGCTTGTGTCGCGCCGTCGTGGAACTTGTCACAGTCTGAATTGGGCGTGCGCGTCTGGTAGGAGATGTAGTGCAGATCCGGTGCCGGGCATCCGCCCTGGTTGAATACACGCAGTTTCCAGCCATGCTTTGCCGCAACCCCTTCGAGTGCTGCCGCCCAGGTATCCGCGTGGGAGTCGCCGTACATCACCATCAGCTTCTTCCCTTGCGGGTCGCCGAATGTGCATTCCCCAAAGTGGGACGATGGAACGGCGGGCTTCGGTTTGCAGTCGAAATCGTTCTGCGCCTCGGCCAAATCGCTCTTGGTTAACTGCGCCGCAACCGCAGCTGGCAGCGTTTTTATATCGCGGGCAGCTTTGACGGCGTCCAATACCTGCCCGGTCGTCGCGTAGGTATGTTGGGAAACCACGGGCCGCTCATCGTCCGGGCCCGTTGCGCCTTTGTCCACGTTCCCCGGCGCCGAACATGCGGCAACGCCAAGGGCCAGAGTCATGAGGATGGCCGCCGGACGCCGAATCGCATGTCGTATGGGCTGTGCCGATTTCAATAGCTCCACGAATCCTCCAACTTGCATTCCTGCGATGAACCAACCTCGCCGGCCGATTACTTAGATACCCAAGTTATGCTTAGAGCGGAGAATACATACTAAAAGGTCACTTAGTCAAGGAATCACGTACTCAGGGTCTCCATCGAAGTCGGGCCCTACGTGTGCCGGCCCACCGGACGTCTACCGGATGCTCGTGGTCAGCAAATTCCACGTTCCGTAATGGGTAGCGATCTGCCACTGCGCAGTTCCAACAGTGACGATGATGAGTACCGCACCGATGGCCAGTGTCAACTTGGTGCGCGTTGCCAGGGCACGGGAGTGCCGGACGGGATCCTCGATGAGTCGGTAGGTGATGGCTGTCGCGGCCAACGCCAGCAAGAGCAGGCCGGCGTTTTGTACCGCGCTGAGGTCGTGACCCAGGTATTCGGACGCGATGATGAGAAATGGCCAGTGCCATAAATACAGCGAGTACGACCGCGCGCCGATCCATTGCATGGGGCGGACGGCCAAAGCTCGGCCGACAAGTGTGTGCGGGTTGGCGCAACCCGCGGCGATGAGCAGCGCGGTGCTAACCACGGGCAGGGCGACGGCAGACCCCGGGTAGTGCGTCGACGAGTTCAGCACAAGCGCACTGACCACGATGCCGGCAATTCCGCAGAGACTTAGCAGTTCGATCAGCCAGGACGGCCGGCCGCGGGCCGCAACTGTTGCCAAAACCGCCACGAGGGCACCCAGCGCCAGTTCCCAGGCGCGAGTGAGGGGAGAGAAATACGCCCAGGTGGCGTTGGACTGGGTTTGGATGACTGACCATGCCAGGGAGGCACCGATGATGACTGGCAACGAGACGGCCAGGGCGTTCCGCTGTCGTGCACCTCTTACCAGAAGCGCCAAACCCAGGAAGAGGGCCGGCCACACGAGATAGAACTGTTCTTCTACGCCGAGTGACCACATGTGCTGCAGCGGCGAAGGTGGCAGTTTCGACCCGAGGTAGTCCGTACCGAGTAGGCCGAAATGAATATTCGCCGTGAACACTGCTGCCCATTTCGCGTCGCCGGCGATTTCGTTACCGGCGATGAATCCCAGCCGGTAATACGTCGCGAAAACTGTCGCCAGAATCACGAGCGTGGCCGCAGGCAGGATGCGTCTGACTCGTCGAGCGTAGAACCGAGATATGGAAATGCGTCCGGTTCTTGCCTTTTCGTGTACGAGAAGGTTGGTGATGAGGAATCCGGAGATGACGAAAAATACGTCGACACCGACAAACCCTCCGGTGAACGGAGCGTGGAAGCCGTGATAGAGCAACACCAAGCCAACAGCAATAGCGCGCATGCCCTCAATGTCAGGCCGAAATTTGTCGCTGACAGCCCGGCTCTGGTGATCTGCGATGGCCGGTGGTCTCGGGCGAGATCGAGGGAGTAGAGCGAGCTGATGTTCGGTTGCTCCCGTGGGCTCTGCCGGCTCCAGCGCCGACACGCCGTCTTCCACTTCGGTTGAGTTTGAGGATGAAACGCTGCTCATCTTTCGGCTGCCTATCTGTCATGTGAAGTGCTGCGCGACTCTCAGCCTGAGCGAGAAGACGTCGAGCGCGACCGTCGCACATACCGACGATGCACCCTGGATGGCCGAGAACATACCACTAGTCATCTGTTAGGCCACTTTACCTGAATTCTGTCCTCCAAGAAGAGTGAAAACATCTATCTGAACGGAGTAACACAGGTACAGCAGACTCCGGGCACGAAGAAGCGTCTTTCGCGGTGCCGAGCTGCACTACGAGCGCGGGGGCTCAGGGGAGGGCCAAAGGGACCAAAGCGTGAGGTATGCCAGCGCGAAGAAGGCCCCAACTGCGAGCGCCACGCTGGTCGGTTGCACGTAGGCCAATGGCGAACGCGCCCAATCGAGTGTCGTCGCCGCAACCGCGTCCGGCTTGGTCAGCAAATCCCAGGAGTTCCACCGCTGGAAGCGCCCGATCACCACTCCGATCGCGCACAAGCCGACCGAGACGGCCACCGCGATCCATCCCGTCGGCGCGCCGAACTCCCGTGTGATTCTTCGATGCACCAGATGCATCGACACCACCCCAAGCAACATTCCATTCCACGCCGCGACGCCGTATTGCATGACGTGCCGCCACAATTCAGCGTCGCTGCCCAGGTGCACGAGGTCGGTCAGCAGATACGGGGCGTTGGGCAGGAACGCCAGCCAACCCAGCCCCAGCGGGATCAACCAGATCCGCCGGCGTACTACGCCGAAACCGGCCGCAAAGAACACCGGAATCCACGCCAGCACCAGATTCCACACGAAGAACCGGGTCGGGTAGCTCAGCGGCGGCGCCGGATCGGTGACACCGAGCGCCAGCGTCAGCCCGGCGGTAGCCACCAGCGATAAGACCAGGACCGCACGGCGTGAATCGGTCATGAGTGCAGTTTGCCAGCCGTGCACAGCCGATCCGGAAGCTGACGTCAGGCGGACTCGGGGATCGCTATTCGGAGATGAGCCTGGTCAGGTGACGGCCGGTTGGGCTGCCGATGCCGTGTGTTTTGCTCGTCATAGAACGCGACGATGTCTTTCGGGGAAATCGGTACGGGGCTCTTGCGCCCGTAGAAATACACCGCGCTGGCCGCGTCGGCGGTGTCGCGGGGGCCAGACCAGCGGTCGAGGAAGCGCAGCCAGAAAAAGGCCAGTTGCGCGAGCGTGCCGAGCGGGCCGCTGCCGGTGATCGCGCGTGCCAGATAGCGCACCGACCAGAGCGTGGCGAGACCCGCACCGCCGCTGTTGCCGGCGTCGATCAGCGCGAAGTGGCGGAACAGCCAGCGATGCCCGCTCAGGGTGAAGCGGGTGAAGTCGTAGGCGCCCTCATGCACCTGCTGCATGAACGGCGTGTCGGCGAACACCAGCCCGTCCGGCCGCAGCACGCGGTGGATTTCGGCCACCACCTGCTGCGGGTCCAGCACATGCTCCAGCACGGCCTGTATCCACACCCCATCCACCGACTCGTCGGCGAAGGGCAGCCGATGCCCGTCGGCGATCAGGGTCAAATGCGGTGAATGGTAGATGTCGGTGCCAACCACCTGCACCTCGGGGTCGTCGTACAGCGCTTGGACACCACTACCGACCGCGCCGCCGCCGATCACCAGCAGTCGACTCGGCCGCGCCAAAGTTTTGAAGTCGGCAAGGATTTGGCTGACCTTGGCTTCCGCCACGCGGTTGTAGCCGAAGATGACTCGCGACACCGTGCGTTCCAGGGTTCCGCGACTGCGCTCCTCATAGGACAAGCCGGCGCAGGACGAGCCGGCGTTGGCCAGCAGCTCGGCGCGGTCGATGATGCTTTGGTCGAAGTCGATCAGCGCGGGCTGCTCTGCCACCATCGGAAACGTCTGGTGGGCAAGGCCGCAGGACGGCTGGGCGCACTGCAAGCCGGCGGCGCCGTCGCGCAGCGGGCCACGGCAGCGCGGGCACGTCAAGATGTCGCGAATGTCCGAAAGCGTAATCAACATCGCCGCTACCAGTCCCCTTTATCGTTGCCAGTCAATTGCATGGGCGAGGATCTGCGGACCGGCAGTTCGATCCGGCCCCGGTAAGCCCGCAGCACCAACCTCCCGAACACCACGGTCTCCAGCGCCACGGCGAGCAGCCAGCCTTGGCCGAGGCCGGTCAGCCCGTGGAGGTGGGCGCCGACCGACGCCGCCGCGAGCTCGCAGACCGTCAGGCCCCACACCCACACCGCTTCGCGGCCGACGCGGCCGGCGACCCGTGCGATCGTGACGTGGTGGTCCTTCACGATCACCCCGAAACCCGCCAAACAGAGCAGGACGAGGGTGGTGTGGCCGTTGTCGGCGTATGCGCTGCCGAAGACGTGCAGCACCATGCCGCCCAGTGGAAGCAGCACCAGGTTTGCCGCAAGGCAGGCCGCCAGGGAGTAGCGCAGGGTGAACCGCAACTCCATCAGGAACGTGCCGGTCTCCCGCGCGCCCGAGGCGAACAGGGCGGTCGAGAGCGCGAGCGGCAGCAAGAACACGAGCCCGGCGACCGACCACGTGGCATACAGGTAGCCGGCTTGTTCGGAGCCAAGTGTGGTATTCGCGACGATCGGCATCGAAAAATAAGGCACCAGGAGCGCCAGGTTGAGCGCATGGTGCTTAGCGGCGACGAAATGCAGGCCCTTCAAAGCTGAGCGGGTGGGCAACATCTCGCGCAGAGTGACCTTGCGCTTGCGTGCCAGCCAGATCGTCATCGTCACTACCGAGACGACGTTGGCCAAGAACCAGCTGGCGTAAATGCTCAGCGAGCCGTGCTGGGAGAGCGTGAGCGCGAACGCGATCAGCAGTACGAGCTTGACGACCGCCAAGGTGCCGTTGCGCCAGAGCTGCGGTCCGCCGCCCGCGATGCCGAGCAGTGCAGAATCGAGCATCATGGCGACGCCTTGGACCGCGACACCGGCGGCGAAAAGCAGTGTGGCGCTGACGTCGTGGCCGATGCCGGGCAGGCCGAGGAACTCCTGGGGCAGCACCATCGCGCAGATCAGGGCCAGACCGCCGCCGAAGATGCCGCTGAAAACCGCGGCGGTGGAGACCAACTCGGTGCGGCGCGTGGACATCGTCGGCAGCTCGGCAAGCAGCAGGGTGCCGAATCCGAGGGTGGTGAGCGGTGCGATGAGGTTCATCGCCGCGATGGCAGTGGCGGCCTGACCGACGTTCGAGGGCGGGAAGAAGCGAGCCGAGACCGCCCAGTAGATGAAGCCAAGCGCCGAGGTCAAAAACGACGTGGACACCAGCGCGAGCGCGGTGCGGACCAGGAAGCCGCGCTAGCGCCGGCGGTCGGGCACGACGCCGGGGACGGCCTCTGTCTCACAAGACTTTTCGGCCAGGCGAGGCTGCTCAACCACCACTATTCGCCCCGGCCGTAGTCTGCGCGATGGCCGTGACATACATGCGCTCGATTCGTTCGACAACCGCGCTGACGGTGAATTCGCGTGCGCGGTTTCGTCCCGCGACGCCGAAGGCACGGCCGAGGTCTGGATCGCTCAGTACCGAGGCAATGGCCCGGGCCAGCGCCGTCACATCCCCGGGCGGGACCAAGGCCCCGGTGACCCCGTCGACGACCATGTCGACGATGCCGCCCGAGGCGGCGGCCACCACGGGCCGGCCCGCCGCCATCGCCTCGAGCACGACGGTCGGGCAGGGGTCCGACCACACCGACGGGACCACGACGGCGCGCGCGGACCGGAACAGTCCGAGCACCTGGTCATGTGGCAACTCGCCAAGCCACTGAACACCTTTCGGAAGCTCCCACTCGACGCCCGGCTGCGAGCGACCGGCAAGCACCAGCGGCGGCGGATCCTCGAGCAGGCGGTAGGCCTTCAACAACGTCGGGACCCCTTTGTCCGCGCCGAGGTCGCCGACGAACAGCAGCGGGGCGTCGGGAGCCGTCGGTGGAATCTTGTCGAGGACGATGTCATCGGGGATGAAATTCGGAATGACCTCCGCGCTCAGGCCGGCACCCTTCAGCCAGCCGGTGCTGTCCTCCAGGGTGACTGCGCCGGCAACCGCACTACTGACGGCCGCGAAATGGGAAACGCGGCCGGCTCTGCGCCGCGCGGACAGCGCGTTCGTCGCGACAATGATCGGGCCGGTGAGAACGCCGTAATGCGATGTCGCACAAGACAGGCAACGGGCCGGAGCCGGCCCCGCGCACTGGCGCCTCCCGTGTTCCATGTATCGCTTGGTCGCGCAGATATGGCTGTAGTCGTGCAGCGTCTGCACCAGCGGCACCCGAGCGCGCGCGGCGGGCCCGAGGGCACTGTTGACGATCCAGTTGTGTGCGTGCACCACATCGAAACGGTTGCGCGAGAGTTCGTTTCGGATCGCCCGGCTAACCAGCGGGTCAGGCAGCGGCAGCGCATTCGGGCGCTTCGGATCGCTGTAGATGAAGGGCAGCCGAGAGGCGCCGGTGGAGACCCGGACAATGCGCACGCCCTCCGCGGTACTCTCGGCCGGCTGCTGGGAATCCGTCGCGAAGCCCAGCAGGGTCACTTCGTGCGCCCTCGCGGCCAGCGCCCTGGCCAGCGTCCAGACGTGCCGTTCCTCACCACCGAGCATCGGCGGCAGGAACTGCGCGAGAAGAAGGATTTTCATCCCGTCACCTCCAGGTAAAGCCGGTGCAACTCTTCGGTGCAGTCGTCCCAGGTCGGGATGGCCGGCGGCGTTGCCGGTGGTGCCGCCGCGATCGCCAGCACGGTGGCGGCGACTTGCTCGGGCGTCGCCTTGAGGGCAATCGTGGTGGCGAGCCCGGCGCGTCCAAGCTCGGAAAGCCCGGAGGTGTCCGCCACCAGCGCCCTGGTACCAGCCCCGACCGCTTCCATGACGGCGACCGGGTGGGCTTCGTACTCGCTGAGCAGACAGAACACGTCGGCGTCAGCGACGAGTCTGCCCAGTGAGGCGCGTCGTTCGGGGCCGAAGCCACGCACAGAGACCCGGTCGGCGACACCGAGTTGGCTGGCTATCGCTCGGAGCGGCTGTTCGTAAGGCCCGCTTCCCGCGAGTACCAGCCGTGCATTGGGCTCCTTTGCCAGGATCGCCGGCAAAGCCTGCAGGATGCGGTGGTGGCCTTTGTAACGCTCGAGCCGGCCGACCGAAACCAGCAGCGGGCTGCCCTCTGCCTTTTCCGCAGCGGGGTCGACGGGCAGCGGCTCACATCCGTTGCGAATCAACCGGATTGATTCGTCGCCGACACCAAGGACCGGCGCGAAAATCTGGCGCTCGTACTCGCACACGGCGACCAGCGCCGCAGTGGACCGAAGCAACGGTGCGAGCAGCCGCCACTGCAGCGGGCGTAGTTTCCCGCGTAGGCCCGACGAGTGACCTCCGGTGTGGAACGTCAGCACACATGGGACACCGGATCGCCGCGCTGCCATCATCGCGGTGGGCGCAACCAAGTTGTGCACACCCTGTACATGGATGAGGTCGTAGTCGTCGGCCTCCAGCAAATGCCGCGCCAATCCGGGAGCCAGGAAGTAGTCGCGCGAGCGGGGATAGGCGCGCCACCGGCGGACGCGGTAGCCGGGAAGGCTTTCCTGCGTTGGCAATTCGCCAGATGGGTCGGTCGTCAGCACTGTCACGTCGATGCCCGCGGCGCCGAGCCGGGTGCTTACCTCGTGGACGTGGGTTTCGATGCCACCCATCCGGGGCAGGGCGCTCGCAGTCACCATGGCCACTCGAAGTGGGCGTTTGTGGCTAGGGATCATTTGGCACCTCCGGGGTATGCGAACTCTCTTGGCGAAGTTCGCAGTACAGATCTCGATCGCCGGACGACTGCCCATCCGGCAGTGAGCGCGCGAGTGCGACCGTAGTGAAGGGGTATCTGCTTTCCATTCACAGTCAAATCGAATGTGGCCGATGAGGTGGATCGTCGGATGGTGAGGCGGGGCACCCGGAAAGGGTCACATGTTGTTGCGGCTGTTGCGTTTGCAACGGTGGCCGCCTGCAGGTAGCCGATTTCGTGCGCAACGGTCCGCACGCGCTTGCTGGAGTAACCGTACGGGTAGGCGAGGCTGCAAACCGGTTGGCCGAGGCGATCTTCCAACAATCGTTTGGAGTCGCCGAGCTCGGCGTGTAACCGTGCTGTGGAGATTTGGTCAAGCTGGGGATGACCGTGAGTGTGCGCGGCCACCTCGATGCCGGCGGCGGATAGCTCCGCGAGCTGTTCCCACGACAGCATGCGGCCGGGTGCTGCCGCAGCCGTATACCGTCTCGCGTCACGCAACCATCCCGTCGTGACGAATACCGTCGCCGGGAAGCCGTGCTGGATCAGTTTCGGCAGCGCTTCTTCAAGCAAATCCGCGTAGCCATCGTCGAATGTGAGCACGATCGGGCGCGTAGGAAACGGCTGTCCCGTTCGGCGACGTTCGGCTAATTCGCCAAAAGTCAGCCCGGTGAATCCTTGGCGCCGTAGGGAACAAAGCTGTGCGCCGAACATCCCGGGGCGAACGGACAGTGCTCGCGTCGAGGCGGTCGGAGCATCGCTCACGGAGTGATACATCAGGACCGGCACGGGGGCGTCAACTGCCGCGGGTTCGATGTTCATTGCGCATCGCCGCTGCCGCGATGAAAGACCTGCCGGATCGAACCAAGTAGGTATCCCATTGCCGTGCAAACCAATCCAGCGACGATCGCGGCCGCGGGCATCAGTGCCGCCCAGTCACCTCGAGCGGCGCGGCGCACACCACGAAGCACCCCGGCGGGCAGCGTCACAGCTGTGTACCGTCCCTCGGTTGCCAGACCAGCTCGCACCCCGACGCTCGTGGTCACCAATGCCTTCGACAGGCCCTCGGTAAAGCAACGCGAGCAGAAGTAGGAGAACTTCTGCCGGGCCTCGGGTATGCGGTGCGTGATCACCGCCCGGTCGTCGTAAACGAAAACCCTTCGGGGCCAGGCCTTGCTGGCGCGGATACAGAATTCGGTTGCCTCTCCTGACAGCGGCCGGCGGTCATGAGCCGACCGCGCGATTTGAGGTGGGAATCCGCCTTTCGCGAATACGTCGCGGCGGAACGAATCGTTGCCGCCGTGTAAGTTGCGCACGATTCCCGGCTTCCGTCCGGTATAGGCGCAACCGATTACCCAGTCGAATTCGGGAGGCCACCACCGGGGGCGGTTCGTGGCCCACCCCGGTGTCGTGCGCCCGCCGACACCCATCACCTCGGGATCGGCGTAGTGCGCGGTCAATGCGGCCAGCCAGCCTGGTTGCGCGACCGCGTCATCGTCGAGGAATGCCATGATGTCGCCGGTCGCCAGGGCGACACCGGTGTTCCTGGCGCCCGACGACCCTTGCTCGCTGGTGTTGGCCACCACCCGCACGCCAGGGAGCGCCTCGGCGAGCCGCGCCAGCAGTTCCGGGTTGTGGTCGACGACCAGAATGACTTCGCGTGGCGGGGGTTGCTGTGTCTGCGCCGAGACAACGGCATGCATCGTGTCGTCCCACCGCTGGGCGGTGTAAGCGCAAATTATCACGGAGCAAACGTCGTTCCGGCAACGCACATCGTCGCGTGTTTCCGTGGTCCGCGTGACCGTCATCATGACCACGTCCCTCCTTTCACGGGTTCGCTTTGGATCAGGCGGTCGAGTATCTGTCCGTCTAGCAACGCGTTTGGTTTCTCAGCCGACACGTGCACGGCCGATGGATCGTTGAGGATCGACTGAACGTCGGTAACGTCCGTGGGATAAGCGTCGAGTATTGACCCCGTGATTGCGGCGGCGACCGGGATGGCAATGACGGCGCAGGCGATAATCCATCTCCAGCGGAGTTGCGCGGCAACGTTTTTGAGCAGGGACGTGAACCACCGTCGGTAAACGAGCAGCACGACGAGCGCCGCTGATAGGAACACCGCCGGTCCAAGCCACACGCGTGCCAGAAGCAGCATCACCGACGTGAGGCACAGCGCGCTGAGCCCGACGGCGTACGTCAGGCTCGGCCCGGCGGCACCGTGCAGCGATTTCACCTTGTCGATGATGAAACTGCCCGCCCGGGAACGCATTACCGCGACCAGTGCAAGTCCTGCAAGAAGACCCATCAGAAGCTGTCTGGGAATGTCTACGGGGTGGGCGTCCTCGTACCATTTGGCCGGCAAGGCCTTCACGCCCAGCCCGCTGGTGTCGTATATGGCGATCGGGCCGTGCCGGTAAACCGCATGGAGCCCGTCGGCGTTGTCGAACTTGGTTAGTTCAGCACGGGTGAGTCGCTGCGGCCCCGATGTCTCGCCCTTGTAAAAGTAGTTGCCGAGATGTGGTAACTCGTTGGCGAACCGGCGATCGACATACAGGTACTGAAGGTGCAGACGGCGCACGGCTTGTGACTCCCGATTGCCCCACTTGTCGGCGAAATAGATTTCCGGCGTGAAGTACTGACCGCCTTGCATGACAGGCCACGAGCCGGCTTCACTCGACAGCAGGACCGAACTCACCCGGTCCGCGGCGATCCTGCTCCCGACCGGGAGACCGTCAACTGCCCAACGGGCTGCTGCCAGCGTCTCGGCATCCATGGATCGACCATCGGCAGAAACGAGATACTGGCCGGGCAACCGAGCCCAGTCGGGTCCGCTGCCCATCAGGTGACCGCCGACGAAGACACCCGTGGCAAGCAGTACTACCAGGCGACGCAAAAGCTTGCGTTGGTTTCGCTGTGCATCATTCGACTGCGG
This sequence comes from Mycobacterium sp., assembly GCF_049278535.1. Lineage (GTDB taxonomy): Bacteria > Actinomycetota > Actinomycetes > Mycobacteriales > Mycobacteriaceae > Mycobacterium. The sequence goes on from NZ_JBAPMI010000291.1 coordinate 14,333, forward strand.
GAGGCCGCGAGACCAGCGGACTGCACCATCGGCGACGAGCACGGCGAGCGGGAGATACAGGAAAGTTAGGACGCGGTCACCCAGCGCGCCCCAACTCGGCATAACCCGCGCGGCGAACAGCACCGGGACTGTCGCCGCCATCAGCACCAGCAGTAGTGCGGGTTCCCACCGCTGGGAGTCGGACGCTGGCGGCCGTTTGAGGATGGAGAAGCATGCGGTCAGCCCGATCGGAAGGCGAGGCACAGTTCGGGCCTTCTGAGGCTTGCGGGTCGGCTCACGGCCGGCTCGCGACCGCCGTCGCCGCAGTATCGATCGTGCCGAGATCAGCATCACCGATGACACGACGGCAGTGATAGCTACGGCGTAGTAGAGCATCAACATCCGCTCCCAGATCGGCTCCACTTCGCCCGCCTCGTCATGGAACGGAGTGCGGTGCAACCCGCCGGCCACCTGGGTGGCCATGTCATCGGCGATCGGACCCAGATACGCCTGAAGCAGCGACCACTGAACCATCGCCCACAACGTGGTGGTGACCGTCGCGACAAGCGCGCCATAGAAGACCCGTCGCCTCGCGGGCGTTCCGGGCTGTGCAACCGCCCAGACAGCCAGGAAGGCCGCGGTGAGGAAGCTGGTGACGTGATGGGTCACGGCGACGGCAAGCAGACAAACGGTGGCGCCGAAGTACAGCGGAAACGGTTTGTTAGCCCAACGCGCGCGGGCAATGAACGCGACAGCGGCCAGCGCCAACGGTAACGCCAGCGTCTGATATGCGAACTGCGAGTTGAAAAAAATGAACTGCGCCGATACCGAGTAAGCAGCGACGGCCAGCCCACCTGCGCGAGGGCTCCCGGTCAGGTGTTCGACGGCATCGCAGAGCGCCAGTACCAGTGCAACCCGCGCTGCGAGCACGGTGGCCACCGCTGCGACCATCACCGGAAGGCCGAGCTGATGGAACAGGGTGGTCACTGCCTCGAGACCGGGGTAACGAGCGCTGACTGCGAGCTGGGGGTGTGGCTGAAATAGGCTGTGCGACAACAGAATATCGCGTAACGTGCGCAGGTGAAGTTGCTCGTCCAAACCGGTGAACAGCAGTGGGTCTGATACCCGCCACTGGATGGTCGTCACCACCCCAAGACACACCACCGCGGCATTGCGCGCCGCCCGCGACAGCTGCACATCGGTGAGCACGCGTAGCGCACTCGCGAAGGTGATCCCGATCGCCGCCGCCGACACCACCGGAGCGAACTCGGTGACACCGTGCCGGGCCAGGTACATCGCAAGAACCTGGACGATCAGCGCGGCCGTCTGCCAGAGCAGGAGAATCCACACGACGCCGAACGGATTCGCGGGCGGCTTGGGATCGTCGGGTTCAACGGGCGCGGCGCGCCAGGGCGTGCCGGCCACGTCAAGAAGGCTCACCATTAAGCAGTCACCTCACGCGGGCGTCGCCTTCGGCGGCTGCTGGTCATACTTTGGCCGGATCGTGTCCGTTGGTCGGCAGGTATACGATCGCCGGCCGGTAGCCGGGCGGCGCGTGTCCGTTTCCGTTCGTCGGGTATCCGTTCGTGGGCACCGGATATCCGTTGGTGGATGGAGCAGCCGATTCGGCCGCGTATCCAGCCTCGGGCGAGCGCGCCACCACCTTGAGGCGTGACGCATATTTGGAAGCAGCCGCACCGCCCGCGCCGGCCGCGGCGCCGATAGCTGCGGCCTTCGGCAACCCGCCGAATGCGAATGGGAAACCCAATCCGGCGGCGCTGAGGTCGCCGCCCGGGGCCGCCAACGGCACGCCCGCCGGAAACGGCATCTGCGGCACAGGGGGTGCGGCCGCCCACAACCAATTCGGTGGCACGGACAACCCGCCCAACGAAGGCGCGTCGCCCGTGCTGCCCCAGGCTCCGGAGTCCCCGGCGAACCCTCCACCGCCGGCCC
>NZ_JBAPMI010000292.1:0-4464 GCF_049278535.1 Mycobacterium sp.
AGATGGCGCAACCGTGAGACTCGCTAAGAATTCGCTGAGGGCCGATTCGGGCAGCCGATCACGAAGCGGTAACGGACGCGGTTATCCACAGCTGCACACCCGAGTCGGCTAGTGATCGTGCATTAATGCACGAAGGCTCGTCAGTCCAGCCTGTGGATAAACCTGTGGAAACTGTGGATATCCGGTTTTAGCTGACAGTTGGCCTTAACGCGGCCGCACCTTCCGTGCCAAGATCAACCCCGTGGACGGTGAACCGGTGATCGCACAGACAACCATCAGCGACCTGCCCGCTGAATTCGGCCCGACATCGGTGTTGCTGGACGTGCGCGAAGACGACGAGTGGAACCGCGGTCACGCCGCGCAGGCCCAGCACATCCCGATGGGTGAGGTGCCGGCCCGGCTCGAGGAGATCGACCGGTCGGCCACGTTGTACGTCATCTGCAAGGCCGGCGGGCGCTCGGCGAAGGTCGCGCAGTTGCTGGCCAACAACGGCTACGACCCGATCAACGTCAACGGCGGAATGCTGGCGTGGGCCGAGGCGGGCCGCCCGGTGGTCACCGGCGACGGCGGACCCGGAAGCATCTGACCGGCCGACCTGTCGCCGCTAGCAGCAGATTTCGATCGCACAGTTAGTCTGATCTGATGATCCGCGCCGGCGACGATGCAGGGCGCAGCGATGAGGAGGAGCGGCGCTGATGATCCGCGTCGGCGACGATGCAGGGCGCAGCGATGAGGAGGAGCGGCGCTAATGATCCAAGTGTGCTCCCAGTGCGGCACACGCTGGAACGTCCGCGACAAGCAGCGGTCGTGGTGTCCGCGCTGCAACGGCACCTTGATGGCGCCGTCGGCTACCGGCGCACCTCAAGCTCCCGCCGCCGATTCCGGCTGGGGTCCCGGTCCGCGCAGGGCTCCTCGGCTGCCACCGGGCTATCGATGGATCGCCGTGCGTCCAGGTCCGCCACCCCCGCCTCGTCGCCGTCGCCGTCCGCTCGGCCCGACCCCGCGTTACCTCGCGATACCGCGCTGGGGCCTGATGGACCGGATCGACGCGGCCAGCGCCTGGTCCGATCGGACGCAGCGGCAGGCGCCGCCGGCAGATCGCGTTCGGTCGTCGTTCTTCGTCGCCGCGGTGGCCCTGGGCGCTGCCGCGCTGATGCATCTGGTGCGGTATCTGTTGCTGATCATCAACCGCAATACCCTGCTGAACTGGCTGGTGGCTGACGCGGCGGCGCTGTTGAGCGTGCTGGCCAGCCTGGCCGCGATCGCGGCGGTGATGACCTGCGCGGTGGCGCTGACGCGATGGTTGATCGCCCGTCGCGCTGCGGCCTTCGAGCACGTCGGCCGGCCGGACCCCCGCTCGCGTCGGGCGCTGTGGGCCGGCACGCTGCTGCCGCCGTCGGCGGCGATGGTGCTGGCCATTACGTTCGCTGTGGTCGCGGCGACCACCGGACACTCGGCCAGCTGGGCGTTGATGGCCGCCTGCATCGGGTTCTGTTGTCTGCCCCTGCTGGCCGCGCTCTGGGCGCTGGTCTACGTGATCGAGTTGGCCAAAACCGAGGACCATTACGCCCGGTTACGCCACGTGATCTGGGGCTGGTGGCTGCTGTGGCTGCTCAGCAGCGTGACGTCGGTCTTCGCGTCGGTGACCAGTGGGGCTCAGGACGCACAGGGCATCGCCAACAACACCGTGGCCATGATCGTCGCTTATCTGCTGGCGTTGGTGGCAGTGCTGGCGACCGCGAAGGTATTCGAAGGATTCGAGGCAAAGCCGATCGAACGGCCCGCCCACCGCTGGGTGGTGGTGGCCGACGACGGCGCCGACGAATCGGAATCTCCTGCAGCAGTTGAGTTGACGGGTGAAGAACCGGCAGCATAGGGACATGACGTGGGCCGAGGAGGTGGTCTCCCGGCACCCGTTTGTGGTTGCGCATCGCGGAGCCTCGGCGTCCCGGCCGGAACACACCCTGGCCGCTTACGATCTCGCGCTGCGCGAAGGCGCCGACGGCGTGGAATGCGACGTCCGGCTCACCCGCGACGGGCACTTGGTCTGCGTGCACGACCGCAAGCTCGACCGGACGTCCACCGGTGCCGGTCTGGTCAGCATGATGACGCTGGCCCAACTTCGTGAGCTGGAATTCGGTTCCTGGCATGGCAGTTGGCGCGCCGATGGCGCCCACGGCGACACCGGCCTGTTGACGTTGGACGCGCTTGTGTCACTGGTGCTGGACTGGAAGCGGCCGGTGAAGATCTTCATCGAGACCAAACATCCAGTCCGATATGGAGCATTGGTCGAAAGCAAAGTGCTGGCGTTGTTGCACCGCTACGGCATCGCTGCGCCGGCCTCCGCGGATCGATCGCGGGCAGTGGTGATGTCGTTCTCCGCGGCAGCACTGTGGCGGGTCCGCCGGGCGGCGCCGCTGCTGCCGACGGTGCTGCTCGGCCGGAGCCATCGATACCTGGCCAGCAGCGCGGCCAGCACGGTCGGGGCAACCGCCGTGGGGCCGGCGATCGCCACGCTGCGGGCACATCCCGAGCTGGTCGACCGTGCGGCCGCCCAAGGGCGGGCGCTGTACTGCTGGACGCCCGACGACTACGAGGACGTCCGTTTCTGCCGAGACATCGGGGTGGCCTGGCTGGCCACTAATTACCCCGGCCGGGTTAAGGCCTGGCTGGAAGACGGCCTGACCGGCGCCGACCCGCACTAGTCAGAGGCGGCCTCCGGCAGCGGCCGGCGCGTCGGCCACGCTGCGCGCCGAGTCGATTTCCCGGGCGACGAAGTTCTCCAGGTCGAACAGGTTGGCCCCGGCGCGATCGGCGACCCGCACCAGCGACGTCATCCGTGCCATCTCCTCGACCTGCTCCTTGAGGAACCACTGCATGAACTGCTCGCCGAGGTAGTCGCCCTCGTCACGGGCTACCGCGGCCAGCCTGCTGACCTGGTCGGTGACCAGCCGCTCCTGGTCGAGCGCCAGCGCCAGCGCGTCACGCGGGGTGTCGAACGCATTGCGCACTCCCTCGACACCGGGGATCTCGAGGTGCACGTCGCGGTCGAGCAGATATTGCACCAGCATCATCGCGTGGTTGCGCTCCTCGATCGCTTGAGCATAAAAGCGTTTGGCCAGCTGCCGCAGTTCGGCGCCGTCGAAATAAACGGCGATGGCGACATATTGCTGAGAGTTGGTGAATTCGTGAAAAACCTGCTCCTGCAATAACGCGTGAAACTTTGATTTATGGACATCATGATCGTTCATGTTGGCCACGCTACTGCAGGTCAAGCGCCTTGTCATCGAAGGTCATGCTTACTGAGGCCAGCTTTTCCTAAGTAATGAAAGGCTATGTTGACTACATGCGTCGCGCCATTTATGGCGAAGGCGAAAAGCAGAGAATACGGCCCGGAACTAATGGTTTATGGTTGATCACCGAGAACGGTCGACGGCACCGGCCGGTCGCCGGCCAGCGCATCGAACAACGCGCTCGCCTTCTCGTGATCCCATACCACCACCGAACCCGAGCCGCCGCTGGTGAGCTCGCCGATCGGAACGGTCAACGCGGTCATCGACCCGTGTAGCGCCCAGCCCAGCCGGGCCAGGTCCCAGACATGATCGTCGTGGTCGACGGTCAATGCGCCCAGCGCCGCATGCGGCACCGAATACCACCGCCACGGGTTGAGCCAGACCGCCGGGCTGGCCGCCCGGTGCAGCAATGCCGCCATGAATCGCCGCTGTTCGACCATACGATCCAGATCGGCACGTGGCGTGGCCCGGCTACGCACGAAACCCAGCGCGTCGTGGCCAGCCAGCTTCTGGCACCCGGCGGGGAGGTTGATGCCGGCCAGCGGGTCCTCGATGGGCGCGGTCGGGCAGACGGTGACCCCGCCCAGGCCATCGACCAGCCCGGCGAAACCACCGAACCCGATCTCGGCGTAATGGTCGATCCGCAGACCGGTGGCTTGCTCGACCGTCTGCGCCAGCAGCGGCGCACCGCCCATCGCGAACGCGGCGTTGATCTTGTCGCGGCCGTACCCGGGGATCGGTACGTAAGAGTCGCGGGGGATGGAAACCATCGTCGTCGACGAGCCGGACCCGAAGGCGGGCACATGCACCATCAGAATGGTGTCGGTTCGGCCGTTGCCGGTGTCGCCGCCGGTTGCCAAAGCCTGCTGCTGCTCGGCGGTGAGGTCTTGGCGGCTGTCCGAGCCCACCAGCAACCAGGTGCTGCCTGGCCCGGCCGCCGGGCGGCCCGGGTAGTCGGTCAGGACGGCCTGCCGGTGTAGCGCGGTTTCCACCCACAGCGCGCCACCCAGGAGCGCGGCACCGCCCAGCAGTACGGCGATCACCAGGCTCAGCGAAATCACTTGCAGCCAAGCCCTTTTGCGACGCGGCGCCCGGCCGCGAACCTGACGTTGCCGCGCGCCGCGGCGGTTCGGGGCCACCGGCCGTGGCGGCGGGATACCCGGTGGTGGGG
>NZ_JBAPMI010000293.1:0-3502 GCF_049278535.1 Mycobacterium sp.
CTGCCCTACAAGGAGATCAAGATCGCGAGCGCCGAGCGCGGCGGCCAGGTGAACGCGCTCGCCATCGACATCGAGGCCGCATTCCTGGAATACCTCGACATGTTCTACAACCTGGGCATCGCCGGCCGGGCGATGCGCCGGATCGGCGCGATCGAGTTCGCCACGACGATCGCGCCCGGCCTGCGCGACGTCTTGCTCACCGGCAAGATCAAGGAATCCGTGATCCGGGTGGACAAGAACAAGCTGCCGGTCTACGACGCGATCGTCGTCGACGCACCACCGACCGGTCGCATCGTCCGTTTCCTGGACGTCACCCGGGCGGTGTCCGACCTGGCCAAGGGCGGCCCGGTCTACTCGCAGGCCGAGGGCGTGGTGAAGATCCTGCACTCCGACCAGACGGCGATCCATTTGGTCACCCTGCTGGAGGCCTTGCCGATGCAGGAGACGAAAGAGGCGATCGACGAGCTAGAGGAGCTGGGTTTGCCGATCGGGTCGGTCATCGTCAATCGCAACATCCCGGCATACCTGCAGCCCGACGATCTCGTCAAAGCCGCCGAGGGCGACGTCGATGCCGACGCGGTGCGAACAGGCCTGGCCGCCGCCGGGATCAAGCTCGGCGACGACGAGTTCGCGGGCCTGCTCACCGAGACCATTCAGCACGCCACCCGGATCACCGCGCGCGGGGCGACCGCCGAGCAGCTCGACGAGCTGAAGGTGCCGCGACTGGAGCTGCCGACCATCGCTGACGGTGTCGACCTCGGCAGCCTCTACGAACTTTCGGAATCGCTTGCACAGCAAGGAGTTCGATGAGCACCACACCGCCGACTCTGGACATCGCCGGGATTCTCGAGGACACCACCAACCGGGTCGTGGTGTGCTGCGGCGCGGGTGGTGTCGGCAAGACCACCACCGCCGCGGCCATGGCGCTACGCGCTGCGGAGTACGGCCGCAACGTGGTTGTCCTGACGATCGACCCGGCCAAGCGGCTGGCACAGGCGTTGGGCATCAGCGACCTCGGCAACTCCCCGCAACGCGTGCCGCTTGCCCCTGAGGTGCCCGGCGAGCTCTACGCGATGATGCTCGACATGCGCCGCACCTTCGACGAGATGGTGGTGCAGTACTCCGGAGCTGATCGCGCACAGGCGATTCTTGACAACCAGTTCTACCAAACGGTGGCCACCTCACTGGCCGGCACGCAGGAGTACATGGCGATGGAAAAGCTCGGCCAGTTGCTGGCCGAGGACCGCTGGGATCTGGTGGTGGTGGACACGCCGCCGTCGCGCAACGCGCTGGACTTCCTCGATGCGCCCGAACGGCTGGGCAGTTTCATGGACAGTCGGCTGTGGAAGCTGCTGTTGGGACCCGGCCGCGGGATCGGCCGACTGGTCACCGGTGCGGTCGGCTTGGCGATGAAAGCGCTGTCGACCGTCCTCGGTTCGCAAATGCTCTCCGACGCTGCGAGTTTCGTGCAATCGCTGGACGCGACCTTCGGCGGGTTTCGGGAGAAGGCTGACCGCACCTACTCGTTGCTCAAGCGCCGCGGTACCCAGTTCGTCGTGGTGTCGGCCGCCGAGCCGGACGCGCTGCGGGAGGCGGCTTTCTTCGTGGACCGGCTGTCGGAGGAAAGCATGCCGTTGGCCGGGCTCATCTTGAACCGCACGCATCCGATGTTGTGCTCGTTGCCGGTCGAGCGCGCCATCGACGGCGCCGAGACCTTCGAGAGCGAACCGGACGACGGCCCGAACGCCTTGACCAAGGCGATCCTGCAGATTCACGCCGACCGCGCCGCGACGTCCAAGCGGGAGATTCGACTGCTGTCTCGATTTACCGGGGCCAACCCCCACGTCGCGATTGTCGGGGTGCCGTCACTGCCGTTTGACGTCTCCGATCTGGAGGCGCTACGTGCTATCGCCGACCAGATGACGGCGGCCGGCTAGGAAATTCGGCTAGGAAATCGGCCCTGTTCAGCCGACGCTGCGGTGCTTGCGCTGGGTGCTGAAGAACTCAGCCCAGGACACCACCTCGGGGTGCTGCTTGAGTAGCGCCCGCCGCTGACGTTCGGTCATCCCACCCCAGACGCCGAATTCGACACGGTTGTCCAGCGCGTCAGCGCCGCACTCCAGCATGACTGGGCAGTGCCGGCAGATGACCGCGGCCTTGCGTTGCGCTGCCCCCCGAACAAACAGTTCGTCGGGGTCAGCGGCCCGGCACAGCGCCTGGGAAACCCAGGCGATCCTCGACTCCGCCTCCGCCCCAAACGGAATGGTGGCTGTGGGTGCTGCGGCGTTTGTCTTAGCCGCGGTCCGAATACCTGACACCAGCGATTCCCCTTCGCTCTTGCCACCGCTGTGGCAACCACTGCGTGATCCAGAACCCCGATGCGACGTGTGCCACACTGTGCTCGTCGGTGTTACCTGTATCTCATTGTGTGGATAAGCTACGTGGTCAGGTACCAATTACGCAACATTCTGAGACCCCCTTTTTTGGGACGACCGTGCAGTCCGATCATGAAGGGGACCCAAAAGCCGGAGATTTAGGCGAGTAATAGCCGCCTGAGCTGCAACTGAGAGAAACCTGAGGCGCGGCGGTCGGCGAAAATTCTCCAATAGACCACACGCGAAGAGTCCCGTCGCAGCGCCGCTAGTGTAGTTGCCATGTCGGAGCGCCCCGCGACCGCGGTCACCATCGCCAGACTCGCCGGGTGTTGCCTGCTCGCCAGTGTCATCGTCGCCGCCATGTTGTTCCCCATCGCCGGTGGTATCGGGCTGGTCTCCAACCGAGCCTCCGAAGTCGTCGGTAACGCATCGGCGCAGCTACTCGAGGGTGATGTGCCCGCGGTGACCACGATGGTGGACGCGAAGGGCAACACCATTGCCTGGCTGTATTCGCAGCGCCGCTTCGAGGTGCCCAGCGACAAAATCGCCAACACCATGAAGTTGGCCATCGTCTCGATCGAGGACAAGCGGTTCGCCGAGCACAACGGCGTCGACTGGAAAGGCACGCTGACCGGGCTGGCCGGCTACGCGTCGGGCGACGCCGACACTCGCGGTGGCTCGACGATCGAGCAGCAGTACGTAAAGAACTACCAATTGCTGGTCATCGCACAGACCGACGCCGAGAAACGCGCGGCCATCGAGACCACACCGGCGCGCAAGCTGCGCGAGATCCGCATGGCGCTGACACTGGACAAGACCTTCACCAAGCCGGAGATCCTGACCCGCTACCTGAACCTGGTGTCGTTCGGTAACAACGCTTTCGGTGTGCAGGACGCAGCGCAGACGTACTTCGGCGTCAACGCGTCGGACCTGAACTGGCAGCAGGCTGCTTTGTTGGCGGGGCTGGTTCAGTCGACCAGTTCGCTGAACCCCTACACCAACCCGGATGGCGCACTGGCCCGCCGAAACCTCGTCCTGGACACCATGATCGCGAACATCCCCGGTGAGGCCGATGCGCTGCGCGCCGCCAAGGCGGAGCCCTTGGGGATCTTGCCGCAGCCCAAGGA
>NZ_JBAPMI010000294.1:0-2877 GCF_049278535.1 Mycobacterium sp.
GGTTTGCCCCCATGCAGAAGTGCACGCCGCCACCGCCGAAGCCGACGTGGGGATTGGGGCTTCGGCTCAGGTCGAGGCGCTCGGGGTGCTCGAACACCGCGGTGTCGAAGTTGCCCGACGAATAGAACATCACGACCTTCTCGCCGGCGTGGATGGGCTGGCCGGCGATCTCGACATCCCTGGCGGCCGTGCGACGGAACGTCATCACCGGCGTCGCAAAGCGGATGAACTCCTCGACCGCCCCGCCGATGCGGGCCTCGAAATCCTCGAGCAGCCAGGCGCGCTGGTCGGGGTAATCGGTGAGGGCCTTCAACGCGTGGGTGGTGGTCTGACGGGTGGTGTCGTTGCCGGCCACGGTGAGCAACACGAAGAAGGCGGCGACGTCGGCGTCGGACAACCGATCGCCGTCCACTTCCGCGTTGACCAGCGCGCTCAACAGATCCTCACCCGGGTGCTCGCGACGTTCCGCGGCCAGCGTCCCGGCGACCTGGTGCACATAGGTCTGCGCCTCGAACAGCACCTCCATCGGGTGGCGACCGTTGAGGTACTCCGGGTCACCCGACGACACCATGGCATCGGCCGCGTGCGCGAGCTTCTGCCGCTCCGACTCAGGGATGCCGACCATGTCCGACAGCGTGCGAATCGGCAGCTCCTTGGCGCAGACGTCGACGAAATCTACGCCGCTACCAGCGGCTTTGAGTTCCTCCACGATGGCCTTCGCATTCGCCTGGATCGAGTCTTCGATGCGCCGGACCTGTCGAGGGGTGAATGCGGCGCTGACCAGCTTGCGCAGGAAGGTGTGCCGCGGCGGATCCATGGCCAGGAAGGACTGCGACGCTTCGAGCAGCTCCACGGGAAAGTTCTCGAACATCACCCCCTTGCCGGACAGGAACACCTCGTTGTCACGGCTGATAGCGACGATGTCGTCGCGGCGGGCGATCGCCCAGTAGCCGGGGTCATCGGGGTCAGGCAGCATCGCGTCTTCCACCGGCGGATGCCAACTCACCGGACGTTCGGCCCGAAGTTCGGCGAACGCCTGTTCCCGGTCCTGGGCGCTGGTCGACCAGAATGCGCGGGACGACAAGTCGATCGGGTCGTAGGCGCGGGGGGTGGCGGCCGTCGCGGTCATGCGGAATCCTCCATCGGCTATGACGTCGGTCACAAGGTCTGAACGACTCCGACCATAAATCTAGACATAGTGTCTAGTCAAGATGTCGCACGTTCGGCTACGCTCTGACCAGCAGTGGGATAGGAGGTGCTATGCCGTCGGTCACCCGCAAGCCGCAAGCCAAGCGGCAGGAGCGGCGCGAGCACATCGAACGCCGGCTGCTCGACGCCACCGAACGACTAATGCGTGACGGCGCGAGCTTCACCGAGCTCAGCGTGGACCGGTTGTCCACCGAGGCGGGGATGTCGCGGGCCAGTTTCTACATCTACTTCGAGGACAAAGGCCACCTGCTGCGCCGGCTGGCCGGCCAGGTGTTCGCGGATCTCGCTGGCAGCGCCGAGCGCTGGTGGGGCGTGGCGTGGCGACACGATCCCGATGACGTGCGCGCCGGGATGGCTGCCATCGTCGCCAGCTACCGGCGACATCAACCGGTGCTGGTGGCGCTGAACGAGATGGCCGCCTATGACTCCTTGGTCGGTGCGACCTACCGCAATCTGCTGACCGCTATCACGGGGCGATTGACCCGCGTTATCGAAGATGGCCAGACCGATGGCTCAATCCGCCGCGAGCTGCCGGCGGCGACCACGGCCAGTGTGCTTACCTGGATGGTCGAGCGATCCTGTCAACAAAACCTACCGACGGAACCGGCTACATATGATGCCGAGCTCGCCAGCACGCTGACCGAAATCATCTGGGGCGCATTGTATCTGACGCCCATACCGAATCGCTAGACGGCCACCAAGTCGTCGGCGTGCACCACCGGCCGACGCAACTCGGCGGGCAGCTCCGAGGTCGACCGGCCGATCATGGTGGCCAGCTCGGCTGCGTCGTAGGCGACGACTCCGCGGGCCACCAGTGCGGCGGCCGGCCCGTTCAGATCGACGACGTCACCGCCGTGAAATCGGCCGGACAGCGCGGTGATTCCCGCCGGAAGTAGCGAACGGCGTTGGCCCAGAACAGCACTCACCGCACCTTCGTCCAGGGTCAACGCACCGGCGGACTCCGCCGCGTATCGCACCCAGAACCGGCGTGCCGACATGCGGTTGGGCCGCGGGGCGAACACCGTGCCCACCGAGGCATCCGCCAGCGCCGCCACGGCATTCGCGGCGGCCGCCAGCAGCACGGGCACACCGGCGTCGGCGGCCAACAGCGCCGACGACACCTTGGACGCCATCCCACCGGTGCCCAGGTGGCTGCTTTGTCCTGCGATCACGCCTTCCAGATCAGCCGGCCCGGAAACCTCTGGGATGAAATGTGTTTCGCTGGACTTCCGCGGGTCGGCGTCATAGAGGCCGTCGATGTCGCTCAGCAGCACCAGTGCGTCGGCGCCGACCAGATGCGCCACCAAAGCCGAGAGCCGGTCGTTGTCGCCGAACCGGATTTCGTTGGTGGCCACCGTGTCGTTCTCGTTGACGATCGCTACCGCATGCAGCGCGCGCAGCCGGTCGAGTGTGCGCTGAGCGTTGTTGTGCTGCACCCGCATCGAAACATCGTGCGCGGTCAGCAGCACCTGGCCGACACTGCGCTGGTACCGGGCGAACGCGGTGCTCCAGGCGTTGACCAGGGCGACCTGACCGACGCTGGCCGCGGCCTGCTTGGTGGCCAGGTCGGTGGGCCGCTTGGCCAGCCCCAGCGGTTCGATGCCCGCGGCGATGGCGCCCGAAGACACGATGACGACGTCGGAGCCCGCCTTCATCCGCGCCTCGATG
>NZ_JBAPMI010000295.1:0-18572 GCF_049278535.1 Mycobacterium sp.
TGAAGCTCACCGGTGACGAGGCGACGGGCGCGAACATCGTGCGCGTGGCCCTGTCGGCTCCGCTGAAGCAGATCGCCTTCAACGGCGGGCTCGAGCCCGGCGTTGTCGCCGAGAAGGTCACCAACTCCAAGCCGGGTGTCGGCCTCAACGCCGCCACCGGTGAGTACGAGGACCTGCTCAAGGCGGGCGTCGCCGACCCGGTCAAGGTGACGCGTTCGGCGCTGCAGAACGCGGCGTCCATCGCGGCGCTGTTCCTGACCACCGAGGCCGTCGTGGCCGACAAGCCGGAGAAGTCAGCCGCGCCTGTCGGCGACCCGACCGGTGGCATGGGCGGTATGGACTTCTAAGTCCGCGTGAGACAACGAAAAGCCCGGTCCCCAGGTGGGGCCGGGCTTTTCGCATTTTTGGGTAACTGATGTACTGAACATTCGAACAGGCGGGGACGAAGGGACAGCACGATGAGAAAATCGTTACGGCGCACAATTTTTGGAGTGATCCCCGGCTGCGCTCTGTGCATCATCGTCGCGCCGGCCGCTGGCGCTGCCCCCGATCCGTGCTCGGCCAGCGGGGTCGCTGCCACCGCCAGCGGGGTGCTGAACTCGGCGTCCGGATACCTCGACGGCCACCCGGACGCCAACAACGTGCTGACCACGGCAGTCAACCAATCGCCCGCCGACGCGAAGTCATCCGTGCGGGGGTATTTCGTCAGCCACCCCGGCGAGGCTCTGGAGCTGAAGGGCATCGCCCAGCCCCTGCTCGACCTGCGCGGGCGGTGCAACACATCAGTGTCGCCGGACCAATTGGCGGCACTGTTCGACGCGCTGTCCGGCTAAGCGGGTAGCGGCTGACGGCCCCGAACCAGCTTGCCGGGCCGCGCGTCGGTGGGCACGCCGTTTTCGGCGATCACTTCGCCGGTGACAATCGTGGCCACATAGCCGTCGGCGGTCTGATCGAGCCGGCGCCCGCCGGCGGGTAGGTCGTGGATGATCACCGGCTTGTGGATCCGCAGCGCGGCGTGGTCGATCACGTTCAGGTCGGCCTTGTAGCCCACCGCGATGCGGCCGCGGTCACCCAGACCGGCAACGCGGGCCGGCACCGAAGTGAGTCGGCGCACGGCCTCAGCCACCGAGAACCGGCCGGACTTGCGGTCCCGAGCCCAGTGCGCCAGGAAGTACGTCGAATAGCTTGCGTCGCAGATCATTCCGTAATGTGCGCCGCCGTCGCCCAAGCCGAGCACCACGTCGTCGCGATGCAGTAGCTCGCCCACCGTGTCCAGCGAGTTGTTCTCCAGGTTGCTCGTCGCGACCAGCAGCATGGCCGTGCCGTCGTCGTCGAGCAGCCGGTCGTAGGCCTCTTCCATCGGGTGCACCCCGCGGGCCCGGGCCCGGGCAGCGATGCTGGTCGACGGGTCGGGCTCGTAGTCGGGTTCGTCACCGAGCGGGAAGATCCAGTCCCACATCTGGGTCACGACGAGGATCGGGTGCCCGACGCCGGGCTTGTCGGCGAGGATCCGGGTGCGGACCTCCGGCTTGCGCATCTCGGCCACCCGCTCGGCCAGCGGCAGATCTGCGATCTCGCGGTAGCTCGGGTACAGCACGAACGGGTTGGCGCTCAACTGGAGTCCCATGATCAGGCCGATGGGACGCGGCAGCAGTTGCGCGGTGACGTCGCCGCCGGCGGCGTTGGATTTTTCGATCATGTTGATGGCGTCCGGCCACGTCGGGTCGCCGGCATTGCCGACGACGAGCGTGAAGGTGACGGGCAGCCCGACGTCCTCGGCGACGTCGAAAACCGTCTGCAGCACCGACTGATAGCCGCCGGCCGGAATGTCGGGAACGAACTGGAGCAAGCCCCCTCCGGCGTCGACGACGCCCTTGGCGATCTCTTCGATCTCCTCGCGCGCGGCACCGTAACTCGGTATGGGAGAACCGCTTTCGGTCTTGTGGATGGTGAACCGCGACGAGGCGAAGCCCAGCGCACCGGTCTCGATTGCCTCCTTGGCCAGCGCCCGCATCTTGGCGAGGTCTTCGGGGGTGGCCGGCTCGCGGTCGGCCCCGCGCTGGCCCATCACATAGACCCGCAGCGGTGAGTGCGGCAGATAGGCGGCCACGTCGATGTCGCGTCTGCCGGCGTCGAGGGCGTTCATGTACTCGGGGAATGTCTCCCAATTCCACGGCAGGCCATCGGTCATCACCACACCGGGAATGTCTTCGACCCCGGCCATCACGTCGACCAGCACGTCGTGGTCTTCCTGGCGGCACGGAGCGAAGCCGACGCCGCAGTTGCCCATCACCACGGTGGTCACTCCGTGCGCCGACGACGGCGTCAACCGATCCGACCAGATGGACTGGCCGTCGTAATGCGTGTGCAGGTCAACGAAGCCTGGCGTGACCAGCAACCTGGTTGCGTCGATTTCCCGCGTTGCGGTCGAACCGTTGATGTCGCCGACCGCCGCGATGACGCCGTCGCGCACGGCGACGTCACCGCTGTACGGCTCACCTCCCAGCCCGTCGACAATGGTGCCGTTGCGGATGATGAGGTCGTAGGTCATCTAAATAATCTCCTACATGAACGGTTTTACCTGGTGGGACGGGCTGCCCGTGTCCTAAAGAGTTTCGAAAGCGCCACCAAATACCTGGGGAAATGGGCTTTGGGGTGTCCACTGGACACACGGCCGTGTCCATCGCTGGCGCTCACCTCAAGAGCGTAACCCCGTAGCGTTTGTTTACCGGATCTCAATCTTCCCAGCTCACCAGTGGACTGAACTCCATCGTGGGCCTACTTCGTGGTGTTGGAAAGGGTGTGCGTCGAGCTTCTCCAACGCAGACAAGACGCATGTCGAAGCTACTGCGGACGGGAGTCTATTTAGATAGAGCGGACGCTGACCGTACGACGCGGGGTACGGGACCTCCATGGCGGCCGTTCACGGGTGCTGGCAATGTGCTGCTTTCTCTTGTGAATGTTTGTCGGCGTATATAACCTGCTCAAAGGCTCCGTCGTAGACACGTCTCATATGAACGTGGGAAAGAACCTGTTGGCATGGCCTCAAAGTCGATGCTTTCGGGTTTTTCTCTGGTACGCCAGCTCCACTGCGGCGGTGCTTATCTCTTTGAGAGCGACCATGGGCAATGATGCAGGTTTCGCCGCGGCGGTAACGGTCCGCCAGCAGTCGCTTCACGACTCGTTGACGGCCACGTATGCCAACGGGCAGTTTCCGACCAGGCTCGATTTCCCGCTGCCGGGCGGGCCTCCGGATGCCTCGGTCTCCTTCTTCCTCGGCGAGCCCGACATCGCGTGCGAGGGGTCAACCAACCTGCTGGTCGTCACGGTCCCCGTGTGGGGCAACGCTACGGTGATGGAACCCGATCAGGTGATTCTCCAGGTCAAGGGGCTGATCGAGATCACCATTGTGCCGGACTTCCAGCGGGTTACAGCAGCCGACTCGACGCCTGTCGCGCAACTGAACCCCGGCACGGCAATCGCAATCCGCAGGTGGACGGCGGCCGTGACATCCGCAGATGCTCCGCCGGACGTCGCCAGCTACGTCACTGGCGACATGTTCCGCATGCGCCTGCAGACGGCGATTGCCAAGGCCGTGCAGCTCGGCGCCATCTCGCTGCCGCAGATTCCGGTCCAATTCCTGAACGGAATACCCACGTTCGTGTCTGAGAACGGGATCGAATCTGTGGCCGTCGACGGCGCGCTCCTTCTCGGATTCAACGTCGGTAGTGACAGCCCAACGGGTCCGCTCGTGGGAGACGTAACGGCTTTGGTCGACTTCGCGGGCTCTTTCGACCTTGCGGCATTTGTGAACCCACTTGGGGCCCCGCTTTTCTTTGACGATGTTAGGGACCAACTCGCCACGGCTGCCTCCGACCAAGGCGTCACCCTCGATGCCGGCGCGTTGAACATCACGCTGGCCGACCAGCACGCCCACGTCACGGGGAACTTTGACGCCACGGGCGGCACGATGAATTTCAGCTTCGACCTCGTCCCGCACATGGCGAACTACACCGGGCCGGGAGCATTTTGGGAGTCCTACACACATGAGCACTGGGTGGACGACCCTCGTCCGCGCACTGTGAAGCCACGCAGCTGGCCGGCGCTCTGGTTCACGACTGCCAACGCGCAGTCGGATGAGCATACGGACTGGTGGGTCGATCTGCTCGCTGCGCTGCCGTTCGGACTCGTTGGACTCGGTGGACTCTATCTTCTTTATTTCATGCCGAAGTTCGGCTACGACGAGGGCCTTTTCGATAACCAAATCAACAACCATCCGCCCTCGGCTCCCTACTCGCGGGTGCGACACATCAACGCGCCCGCGGGCGGCACCGCCTTGCGCGTCGCGCTCGACAGCTTCGAACTGAATTCCGACGGCATCTCGGTAGGCGTTCACGTAAGGGCGAAACCGACGACGATCGCCGTGACGGGTCCCGCGATCATCCCGAGCACCTACGCCACCGAACAGCTGCGCTACATCGGGCGCCTGCCGTCGGGCACCCGCCCGACCGATCCGACGCTTCGCGTTGCTTGGACGCTGACGGACGCGGCATCCGGCGCGGTGCTGGCCAGCCGGGATGATCAGGTTGCCAACCCGTCGCCTAGCTTCGAGTTCCAGCCGAGTTCGTTCGCGTCGACCTCGATGTTCAACATCGAAGGCCGCCTCTACCGGCTCTTCGGCGCTGATGTCGATGACGTCGGCAGCGCGATGACGTCACTGCAGGTGCGCGGGGCACTCGCGCCCGGCACGTATGTACGCTGGCGGGCCCAATCGGTCAAGCCGGAGGTGACCTTCGACAAGATTGGTGGGCAATGGCAGTACGGCGGAGACGTTCACGTCGCGCGGTCGTCGAAGTGGCACCGCACTGATACCCAGTGCAACGCCGCGAGCAAGGGCGTCGATTACGCCGGCCGATACCAATCGCAACACGCGGACACGCTCCCCTTCCCGCTCGCCAAGCTCG
Organism: Mycobacterium sp.; assembly: GCF_049278535.1. GTDB lineage: Bacteria > Actinomycetota > Actinomycetes > Mycobacteriales > Mycobacteriaceae > Mycobacterium. The sequence continues at coordinate 4,965 of NZ_JBAPMI010000295.1, forward strand.
ATGCGTTCCGGGCGCTGCTATGTGATTACTGCTTCTTCGGTGGGCCAGCGGGGACGAACGCGCGATTCTGAAGGCCACTAACCTCTGCCCAGAGCACGCACACGAGCGGTAGGTTTTTAGCGCCTGCCGGTCCGAGACGAACCCACGCCCCGGCAATAGCGGTCACAACGCAGCACGCCTGACTCGGCATACCCATACTCAGCTGCGGGCAGGCTCGAGAACGGCTCGAAGAAGCGACTCGAGAAGCAGAGTTCAAAGCTTTCGAGTGTCGGTGGCTGATGCCAGGATGTTTTTATGCGCGCCGGCGACGATGCAGAGCGCAGCGATGAGGAGGAGCGGCGCCAATGATCGATCACTTCAACATCAACTGCAACGACTACGCCCTGTCGCAGGAGTTCTATGACCGGGTGTTGGGGGTGCTGGGTTATTCGCGGCAACTAGATTTCGGTGAGGCCGTGGGGTACGGGCCGGAAGGCCACCCGGATTTCTGGATCGCCGAAGGCGCGGGCATGGGCCCGAATCGGGAAACGCACTTCGCCTTCGCGGCCGTAGACCACGGCGCGGTGCAGGCGTTTCATGACGCCGCTGTCGAGTTGGGTGCCGAGTCGCTGCACGCTCCGCAGCTGTGGCCGGAGTACGGCGAGGGCTACTTCGCGGCCTTCGTCCGAGACCCCGACGGCAACAACGTCGAAGCCGTCTGCCATGGGTAGGGTCGGCGGGTATGTCTGACCCCGATGCGTCTGCCAGGGAATTGTTGCGCGACGCCTTCACTCGACTGATCGAGCACGTCGACGAGATCGCCGACGGACTCAGCGACGACACGGCCAACTACCGGCCGGATCCGGACGCCAACAGCATTGCCTGGCTGATCTGGCACAGCGCGCGCGTCCAGGACGTTCAGCTGGCCCCGATCGCCGGAGTCGAGCAGGTGTGGACGGCCGACGGATGGGTTGACCGGTTCGGTCTCGACCTGCCGCGCAACGACACCGGCTACGGCCACGGTCCAACTGAGGCGGCCAAGGTGCAGGCCCCGGTCGACCTGCTGGTCGGCTACTACCGCGCGGTGCACAAGCTGACGCTGGAATTCGTCGCCGGCGTCACCGCCGAGGACTTGGAGCGCATCGTGGACCGCAACTGGGATCCGCCGGTAACCGCCAGCGCCCGGATCGTCAGCATCATCGACGACTGCGCTCAACACCTCGGTCAAGCCGCCTACGTGCTGGGTATCGCTCCTTAAGGCCTCCCGGCACCAGGCACGGGGGCCGGGAACATGACGATCTGGCCGGTCGGCTCCGGTGGTGGCTCCGCGCCGTCCCACTCCTGGCACGCGACGTAGAGCTGCGGCTGCTGATCGCCGCGGCTGAGTATGCAGGCGAACGCGCCTCGATCGAGTTCGACCGTGTCAAGAGCCTCGCCGCCTTCCCGCACCCGCACGCAGTGCTGGTTTCCCACGTCGGCGTACCAGACGGCCCCGTCGGCGTCGACGCAGATGCCGTCAGGGTGGTCTCCGCCCAGCTCCGCCCACGTCCGCCGCCTTGCCAGTTCCCCGGTTTGACCGATGTCGTAGGCCGTGAGCCGATTGCCGTAAGACTCGGCGACGATCAAAGTCTCACCGTCGGCGGTGATCGCCATGCCGTTGGGAAAGGCGAGATCGTCTGCGACCAGCCGGACGGCGCCGTCCGGCGTGACGAGTACAACGCTTCCAGGTGCCGGCTCGCCGCCAGGGAAGTCGAAGCCGATGGTGTTGACGTACGCGTTGCCGCACGCGTCGACCACGATGTCATTCCAAGGTTTTTCCGAAACGGATGACAGGTCGGCATGGGCCACGAGCGAGCCGTCGAGTTCGCGACGAAGTAGGCGCCGCCGCGCCGAATCCACGACGAGCAACCGCCCGTCGGGCAAAAAGTCGATGCACATCGGAAACGACACGAGGCTGACGACGACCTCATGGCCGCCCTGGGGATCGAGCGCGACCACCTGATGCGCACCCCAATCGGAGAACCAGACCCGCCCGTCGTGCCAGCGGGGCGATTCACCAAACGTGATTCCCTCCATCAAAACCGTCATAGCGGTAAGACTGCCCGCCCGGGCAACACTCATCGACGGGCCAGCTAACTTGACACCTGTCGATACCAAACGACGGGAGTCTACGATGGCGGTTATGACCACGATCACACCCGCTACCCCCGTGACTGAACACGAGTTCTCCGGCACCGGCACCATCCGCAATCCCGCGAACGGCACGATCGCGGGGGAGGTGCAGTGGACCAATCCGGCTGACGTGCCGACCATCGCTGCCGGCCTGCGCGCCGCTCAGCGCGACTGGGAGCAGCGCGGAGCCGCCGGGCGCGCGAAGGTGCTGGCCCGGTTCGCAGTATGGATGGGTGAGCACCGCGGCGAGATCGAAGAACTACTGATCAAGGAGACCGGCAAGTCCGCGACCGACGCGGCGCAGGAAGTGCCGATGTTGATCATCGTCCTGTCGTACTACATCAGGACGATGGTCAAGGCACTCGAGCCAGAAAAGCGGCCGGCAGCACTGCCGTTCATGGCGATCAAAAAGGTCACCGTGCACTACCGGCCGCGGCAGGTCGTCGGCATCATCGCTCCGTGGAACTACCCGGTGGCCAACGCACTGATGGACGGCATCGGCGCGCTGGCGGCAGGTTGTTCTGTACTGCTGAAGCCGTCCGAACGGACCCCGCTGACCGCCGAGCTGCTGCGGCGCGGCTGGCTGGAATGCGGAGCGCCCGACGTTTTCGCGGTGGTGCAGGGCGCCCGCGAGGTCTCCGAAGCCGTCGTCGACAACGTCGACTTCGTCCAGTTCACCGGGTCGTGTGCCACCGGAAGCAAAGTGATGGAGCGCGCAGCTCGCCGGTTGACACCGGTCAGCCTGGAACTCGGCGGCAAGGACCCGATGATCGTCCTCGAGGACGCCGATGTCGATCTCGCCGCGCACGCCGCGGTGTGGGGGGCGATGTTCAATGCCGGGCAGACCTGCGTCTCGGTGGAGCGGGTTTACGTGCTCGAGCAGGTGTACGACCAGTTCGTCGAGGCCGTCGTCCGCGACGTGAAGAAACTGCAGGTCGGTGCCGGCGAGGGACACGACTTCGGCGCCATGATCGACGAGCAGCAGCTGGCCGTCACCGAACGCCACGTCCGCGAGGCGGTCGCGGCCGGTGCGAAAGCGCTGACCGGCGGCCAGCGCACGGACACGTCGGGCAGTTTCTACCCGCCGACGGTGCTCGTCGACGTCGACCACTCGATGGCGTGCATGACCGAGGAGACTTTCGGTCCCACGCTGCCGATCATGAAGGTCGGTTCGGTCGAGGAAGCAATCCGGTTGGCCAACGACAGCGAATACGGACTGAGCGCCTCGGTGTTCTCCCGGGACTTCGACCGCGCCAAAGAGGTTGCACTGCAACTTGATTGTGGTGCGGTCAACGTCAATGACGTGATCACCAACCTGATGTGCACGACCGCGCCGATGGGCGGCTGGAAGACTTCGGGCATCGGTGCGCGGTTCGGCGGCGCCGATGGGTTGCGCAAGTTCTGTCGCGTCGAGACCGTTGTGGGGCCCCGCACCAATGTCGGCGCGGGCCAGAACTACTACCACAACTCGCTGAAAGCGCTGAAGCGAGTCAACAAGATGATGACCAAGATGGCGCTGTCCCGTCCACGTCGCGTGGCCAAGTAGGGCCATTTCGTGCGATTCGCCCTGACGGCGCTGCTGTGGCTGTGCACCACCGTCCTGCTGGCAATTGCGGTGCCGACGGTGTGGACGCAGAACCATGTCGTCGACGTCAACGGCTATACCGCTATGGCACGTAAAGCGGCCGGCGACAAGGCTTTGCAGTCGGCGGTGGCAGCGGAACTCGCCGCCCGGGCAACGGTTCTGATCGACCAGCACGGTCACCAGGCTGACTCGGCGCAAGTCCATGCCGTCGCTGCCGGGTATACCGCCGGGCCCGACTTCCCGGCACAGTTCGCCGATGCCAACCGGTTGGCTCACGACTGGATGTTCACCGGCGCCCACACGCAGTCCGACGGTGACCAGTGGGTCGTCGACCTGGCCGGCATGCTCAAAGACACGGCTTTCGAACAGCTGTTGACGAGCTACAACGTGAAGGTGCCCGACACGGTCCGGGTGCCGGTCACGGTATCGACGCCAAAAGTGTTGCAGCCGGGCCAGTTACGGCCGCTGACTACCTGGGGCCTGTGGGCGAGCATCGGCGCGGTGGTGCTGACCAGCGTCTGCGCACTGCTGACGCTGGCCGCTGCTCGTCGGCGCGCCCGGGCGTTGGCCGCCCTCGGAATCTCCGGGTTGCTGGTCGGTGCCGCGGGCTGGGCCACGATCGAACTGGCCCACTACACAATCAACGACAAGCTGAACAACACCACCGGCGGCATCCGTGGGATCGCCGACGTCATGGTCGGACAGGCCGAGAGCAGCTTGCACGATTGGCTCGACCTGACCCTCGCCGCGGGTGGTGTGCTGGTGGTCTTCGGCGTTCTAGTGGCTGGCCTGGGCAGCCTGCGGAAGAGCTGAATGATGTTCGCTCAGTAGAGCATCCAGCTTTTCGTTAGCCGATCGCAGGCCGGTGGTGATCAGACCGAACACTTTGTTGCGCACCTTTTGCGACTCATTGATCAGCGGGGCATACATGTGTCGCATCAGATCCAGCCGCGCGTCGCAAAGCCAGTTCATCAGGTCGGGATCCTCGAGCCAGCTGATCTGGTTGCCCTGCTCGGCGAGCGTCGTGGTCAGCCAGTCCAGGTCGGTGTTGGGATGCGGCACTGGTCGACACAGCCGGTTCCGGGTGGCGTCGTCGTCATACCCGGCTTCGACGTGGGCGATCAGGCTGGCACTGAACACCTGCTGACAGCCGCGCACGCTCTGCAGCGTGATCCGGTCACCATCGAAAACCGTTTCTGCTGGCAGCTTTTCCAGTCCGTCCGCGCTGCAGTCGACGTAGAGCGCCGAACCGTCGATGGTGATCGCACCGTCGGCGAGCGCCAGCTTGCCGGGTTCGATCCGCTGGACGCGTCCCATCCGCACGACATCGTCGATCCGCTGCAGCTGTTGCAGCTCGGTCGTCGTCACGTTTGCGCAGCGGTACATGGTCGGCTGGACCGCCGAATCCAGCCGCAGCAGATTGCCGCAGGCTTCCAAGCGGTCGAACAGGTCCGTCACCGACGTCGCGGCCTCGATCGCGACCAGCCGCTGGGTGAAGCCGGCCTGGAATCGCTCCAGGAATTGCGGGCCGGGCTGGATGTTGGCGCGATCCATCAGCCACGCGTCGCGGGGCATGATCCAGGTCAGCCGCTCGGGCGGAATCCCGTTGCGCAGCAACCACAGACACGTGTCGATACCTGTCTTGCCGGCGCCGACGATGACGAACCGGTCGCGGCCAGCCGCGAATGCCGGCAGGTCGTTGGGCGGCACGCAGTCCACCCCGTCGGCGACGTCGTACGCCGGCGGTCGCATCGACGGGACCGTGGTCTGCAGGTACGTCGCATCCACAACTCGTTGGCGGACGTTGACGGTGTGATCGCCGCCGGACAGCGTGCGAAACCGGCCATCGCCCAGATACTCCGCCATCGGAAAGTAGGACACCTGTCCGCTGGGCAGCAGGTCCTGATGCATCACGCGCTCGAAGTAGGCGCAAATCTCGCCGACCGTGGCCAGCTCGTACAGCCCTTCATTCCAGCCGAGTTGGTCGATGCTGTCGCTGCCCAGCACCCGAGAGTTGACCCCGTAATAGGCCGACGGTTGATGAAGGCGCACAAACGGATACGCCCGCGTCCAGTGCCCGCCCGGCGCGTGGCCCCGGTCGACGATCACCACCTGCGCGTCGGTCTCGGCCACCAGCGTGTCGGTGAACGCCATGCCCATCGCGCCCGCGCCGACCACAAGGTAATCCGTCTCAATCGTTATCACGCCAGTTCCTCCCCACGGTGGCGACGCCATCGGATTCCCCAATCCGGCGGTCGCTAGGTCAACGACAGTTTGGCGACGATCTTCCCGGTCGGCTGCGGTGACCCGTCGCCCGGTTCGACGGTGAAGGCCAGCACCTTGGAATTCTTGAGGTCGGAGAACATGTGGGTGGTCGATGGCTTGACGGCTGCGGTGTTCATCGTGCCCGCCGAAAGCGGGCCCTTGTCGCCGACCAGCCACATTTGGTAGACGGTGCCCTGCGTTGGCGGCGGCACGTTATTCATCAACAGCACACCGGCATTCATGTCCCGAGAGAACACCACGGTCGCCGTTCCGCCGGCCACTGCACCGGATACTGATCGCACGTCCGGTGCCGCCATGATCTGCTCGGCCATTGCCGGAGTGGGCTGCGGGCGCAGCGCGATACCCGCGCCGAAGGCGGCCAATGCCACCACGATCGCCGCTGCTGCGGCCAATGCCACTGTGCGCCAACGAGACTCGGTCGGGCCGGGCCGCCGCGCGCCGGCCAGCACCGCGGCCCGTAAACCAGTGGGTGGTTCGGCGGCGGTGGCCGCCGAGACCACTGCCATGGTCTCGCGCACGGCGCGCACCTCGGCGCTGAAGGCACTGGCGACTGCTGCCGGCGCCGCGGCGAGCTGCCGGTCGATGGTCGCGCGTTCGCTGTCGGAGATGGCGTTCAGCGCGTACGGCGTGGCCAGCTCGAGCAGGTCGAATTCAGTCGGCTCGGTCATGGCACACCCAGGCAGCTGCGGAGGCCGCGTAACGCGTCACGCATCCGCGACTTGATCGTCGACAGGTTGGCCGACAACCGTTGTGAGACTTCGGCGTACGTCAACCCGCTGTAATAGGCCAACTCGATGCACTGGCGCTGCACGTCGGTCAGTGAGTCCAGGCATGCCGCCACCCGGCGGGCTTCGTCGGCGGCTATCGCGGAATCGGCGACGAGATCACCGGGTCGGTCGACGGTGGCTGCGCCGTACCGCGACTCGCGCTGACCGGCGGATTGCTCGGAACGCACCCGGTCGACAGCGCGGCGGTGTGCCATGGTCATCAGCCAGGCCAGCGCCGAACCCTTGGCGGAGTCGTAGGCCCCGGCGGTCCGCCACACCTCCAGGTAGACCTCCTGAGTGGTCTCTTCGCTGTACCCGGAGTCGCGCAGCACCCGGGTGATCAACCCGTAGACCCGGGCCCGGGTGTGGTCGTAGAGCGCGGCGAACGCTTCGGTATCGCGACGCGCCACCCGGGGCAGCAATGCGTCCAGTTCGCTGCCGTGCCTTGGTTCGGTCATTGGTCGGTAGCCTATCCGCTCAGCAACGGCGGTCGTCATTTTCGTGCCGATCGGGGCGGGCGCGGAATGAAAAAGGATGTCCGTTGCTGGTATTCGGCGAAACCCGGACGCCCTCTCATGTACTTCTCGGTGAGCCGCGCCCCGGTGGCGAACACCAGGAAATAGGTCATCAGCGTCGGGGAAAGCACCGTGGCCAGCGACCACCACCCGGTGATCGTGATCAGCCACAGCCCCCACCACACGCAGGCATCGCCGAAGTAGTTGGGGTGACGCGTCCACGCCCACAGGCCGCGGTCCATCAACAGACCGCGGTGGCTCGGGTCGGCTTTGAATACCCGCAATTGATGGTCGCCGAGAGATTCGAAGATGACGCCCGTCAACCACACCAGCGCGCCAACCAGGGTGACGGCCAGCCAGCGCCGTGGCGTGGGGCCGGCGACCGCTGACAGCTGCAGCGGCAGCGAGATGAACCAGGTGGCGAAGGCCTGCAGCAGGAACACCTTGCCGACAATCTGGCCGACGGAGGCGTTGCGCAGCAGGTCGGCGTAGCGGGGATCCTCGCCGTGCCCGATCGACCGCCGGTAGATGTATCCGCTGAGCCGCAGTCCCCAGACCGCGACCAGGGCCAGCAACAGCCAGCGGCGGCACGGGTCGCCATTGCCCAGGGTGGCGGCGACAGTCGCGACCGCGATGAAACCCAGCCCCCAGGCCACATCGACGACGTTGTAGCGGCCGATGCGGTGGCCGATAGCGAACGTGATCGTGTGCACCACGAGCAATGCCGCAACCGAGGCGCCCGAGACGACGGCGAAGTCGACGATCATGTCGTGGCTTTGTTGACGAACGTCCACTGATAGACGTTGAGGTTGCCCGACCGGAATCCGGCCTCACGCTCCGCCAGGTACAACTCCCACATCCGCGCAAATACCTCGTCGAAGCCGATGTGCTGCAATGTCTTTCGACGCTGCAGAAATCGCTCCCGCCACAGCCGCAGCGTTTCTGCGTAGTGCTCGCGCATCGACTGTATATCGACCGGGCGTAATCCGCTCTGCCGCTGCGCGATTGCGAGCAGAGCCTTGGCCGACGGGATCTGTTCGCCGGGGAAGATGTACTTCTGGGTCCAGGTCTGCTTGTTGCGGCTGGCCCACATCTGCGCGTGTGGCATGGCTATCGCCTGGATCACCACGTACCCGCCGGGTTTTACCAGCCGGCCCATGGTGCGCAAGAAATCTGGCCACGAGCGATGCCCCACGGCCTGGACCATCTCCACCGAAATCACGGCGTCATAGCATCCGTCGATATCGCGATAATCGCACACATCGATGCTCACCCGTCCGGATTGGCCGGCTGCGGCGACCCGTTGTCGGGCCAGCCAAGCCTGGCGGTCCGAGGGGGTGACGGAGCGGACATGGGCGCCGCGTCTGGCCGCGCGGATACACAGCTCGCCCCAGCCCGTGCCGACTTCCAGCAGTCGGGTACACGGTCCGACTCCGGCGGCGTCCAACAGCCGGTCGATGTTGTGTCGCTGCGCGGGGGCCAGATCGGTCCAGGACGCGGGCACGCGATCGAACAGCGCGCTCGAGTACGACATGGTTTCGTCGAGGAACTCGATGAACAGGTCGCTGGACACGTCGTCATAGTGCGCGGCGATGTTGCGCTGCGACTGTTCCCGGCTCACCCGCCGCCGAGCGCCGACCGCACGCGGCGCGAGCCGGCGCAGTCTTCGCGGGATCATCTCGTGCAGCGCCGGCGCCAAGACGGTCAGCGCCGCGACGAGATCTGTCGACTGCCATTCGCCTGCCATGTACGACTCGCCGAACCCGATCAGTCCATGGCGTCCCATCCGGCGCAAAAACCGGTCCGGCTCGCTGACGATCAGCGTCGGTGACGACGCGTCGCCCGCGCCGATCGCCGTGCCGTCGGGGTAGGTCAGCCGCATCGGCAGGCCGGCCACGGCGCGGCGGAGCAACCGACGGGCCATCACCGCCAATGCCGCGGCGACCGGTCCGGACGGGACCGTGGCGACCTCCGGCCAGCACTCTGAATCGGTTGCTGCTGGGATGCTTTGGCTGCTGACCAGCATCACCGGCGGGTCGGGCTGGACCTCGGGGATGTCGTCCACAACGTGCAGGTGACAAGGTTCGGGCACATCAAGTATTCGGAGCCGACCGCCCGCCGGATGACGGTTGTCTCCTCACAGCGATCGAAGCGCTCGACCCATCCCCGCCGCCGACTGCTCCGAATGCCTGACATCGGTGTCCGCATCCGGCGGCGTCGTCGCCTTCACAGAGGAGTTAAGCGATGAAGAACGGTCAGAGGAAGACACTCGCGGTGGGTTTCGCGGCGCTGGCGGCGCTCGGATTTTCAGCGTGTTCAAGCAACAAGACGCAGTCCGAGCAGACCAGCGCGAGCCCGGTCACCAGTTCGATGGCGCCCGCGATGACGAGTGCGATGGCCGCTCCTGCGTCCGATCTGATCGGTTCCGGGTGCTCGGATTACGCGGCGCAACATCCGAACGGCCCGGCGTCGGTGGCCGGCATGGCGCAAGACCCGGTCGCGACCGCGGCGTCGAACAATCCACTGCTGTCGACCTTGACGTCGGCGCTGTCGGGCAAGCTGAACCCGAACGTCAACCTGGTCGACACCCTCAACAACGGCCAGTACACGGTATTCGCGCCGACTAACGCCGCCTTCGACAAGCTGCCGGCGGCCACGCTCGACGATCTCAAGACGAACACCGAGAAGTTGAAGAGCATCCTGACTTTCCACGTGGTGCAGGGACAGGCGAGCCCGGCCAAGGTCGACGGCATGCACAAGACGCTGCAGGGCGCCGAAGTGAACGTGATGGGCATGGGCAACGACCTCAAGGTCAACGACGCGGGTTTGGTGTGTGGAGGGGTGCACACCGCTAACGCGACGGTGTACATGATCGACACTGTGCTGGTGCCCCCCAGCCAGTAGCGGTCGCGGACCGCCGTGAAGATAGGGCAGCCCGGTCCCCCGGGCTGCCCTATCGCTTTTCCGGCGGCCCGGCCAATCCGTGACGGCACCGGCAGCGAATAATGATCATGGTGTCGCTTGCGTTGATTGGTTTGGTCGGAGGCCTGATCACGGGAATCTCGCCGTGCATCCTGCCGGTGTTGCCGGTGATCTTTTTTTCCGGAACGTCCGCGACGACCGGCACGGCCGACGGGGCGGTGGCCGTAGAAGCCAAACGCAGTGTGTCGCGGCCGTATCGGGTGATCGCCGGTCTGGTGCTGAGCTTCAGCTTGGTCACCCTCGTCGGTTCGGCGCTGCTGTCGTTGTTGCACCTTCCGCAGGACGTGATCCGCTGGGTGGCGCTGGTCGCGCTGGTCGCGATCGGGCTCGGCTTGATCTTTCCGCGATTCGAGGAACTGCTGGAGCGGCCGTTCGCCCGACTTCCGCAGAAGCGGATTGCGACCCGCACCAACGGTTTTGGCCTCGGCCTTGCCCTGGGTGTGCTGTATGTGCCGTGCGCGGGCCCGGTGCTGGCCGCGATCGTGGTGGCAGGTGCGACGGCGCAGATCGGCCTACCCATTGTCGTGCTCACGCTGGCGTTTGCCGTCGGCGCGGCGGCCCCGCTGTTGTTCTTCGCGCTGGCCGGACAGCGAATAGCCATCCGGATCAGTGCTTTTCGGCGTCGTCAGCGTGCGATCCGCGTGACAGCAGGGGTGGTGACCCTGCTGCTGGCAGTGGCGCTGGTCTTCAATCTGCCGGCCGCGCTGCAGCGGGCGCTTCCGGACTACACCGGGTCGCTGCAGGACAAGCTTGGTAGCGATAGCCGCGTTCAGCAGCAGCTCGGCGGCATCGTCAACGACCAGAACGCGGCGTTGTCGAACTGCAGCAACGGATCCCAGCAGCTGCAGAACTGCGGCCAGGCGCCTGACGTCAAGGGCATCAACGGGTGGCTCAACACCCCCGACAGCACACCGATCGATCTGCGGGCGTTGCACGGCAAGGTGGTGCTGATCGACTTCTGGGCGTACTCCTGCATCAACTGCCAACGCGCCATCCCGCATGTCGAAGGCTGGTACAAGGCCTATCACGACCTCGGTTTCGAGGTCATCGGCGTACACACCCCCGAGTACGCCTTCGAAAAGGTCACCGGCAACGTGAAAAAGGGTGCCGCAGACCTGGGCATCACGTATCCGATCGCGCTCGACAACGGCTATTCGACGTGGACGAATTACCGAAATCGCTACTGGCCCGCCGAATATCTGATCGACGCCAGCGGCGTCGTGCGGCACATCAAGTTCGGCGAGGGCGATTACGACGGCACCGAGAAGCTGATCCGTGAGCTGCTCACCACCGCCCGGCCCGGCGTCTCGCTGCCACCGTCGGTGGACGCGCCCGACACCACCCCGACGGTCGACCTGACCCGGGAGACGTATTTCGGCGTAGGCAAGAAGTCCAACTACGCCGGCACCGGTGAGTACGACGAGGGGAGCGCGACATTCGCGTATCCGCCGACACTGCCCGACGACACTTTCGCTCTTCGGGGTCGGTGGGCACTGGACTACCAGGGCGCGACGTCCGACGACGATTCCTCGAGCATCGAACTGAATTACCACGCCAAAAATGTCTACATCGTGGTCGGCGGAACCGGGACGTTAGCCGTGACGCGCGACGGGAAGACGACGACATTGCCGGTCAGCGGTCCGCCGACGTCACATCAGATCGTCGCGACCGACAACGTGGCCCGGGGATCAATCGATGTGCGTGCCAGCAAAGGGCTGCAAGTGTTTTCGTTCACCTACGGCTGACTGGTGCGGGCCTTACGGCGTGATGATGTGCGAGGGGTCGGGTCGCAATTCCGGTGGGGCCTGGCTGTAATCGCCGAACGGCCCGTCGCGGCGCTCGACGGCCGCCCGGACTCCGTTCGTCGCCGCGGTCTGGATGAAGTCCAGCGCCTCGGGGGTGTTGCGCATCAGGCCGTCGAGGATGCCGCCCAGCTTCTGGGTTGAGGCCAGGCCCATGTTCTCGTAAGCCTGGTTGATAATCAGCTTCTGAGCTTGTAACTGCGACAACGGGATTCGGGATAGCTCGGCGGCGATCTCGGCGACGCGCGCCTCGAGCCGCTCGAAGGGGACCGCCTCGTTGATCAACTCGACCTCGACGGCCTGCGCGCCGGTCAGCGGCCGGCCGGTCAGGGCATGCCATTTCGCCTTAGCCAGGCTCAGCCGGTACATCCACATCCCCGTCAGGTACGCGCCCCACATCCGGCTGTACGGGGTGCCGATGACGGCGTCGTTGCTGGCGATGACGATGTCGGCGCACAGCGCGTAGTCGCTGCCCCCGCCGACACACCAGCCGTGCAGCTGGGCGATCACCGGTTTGGTGGCCCGCCAGATCGCCATGAACTTCTGATGCGGTCCCGTCGGGGCGGTAACCATCGCGAAATCCTTGCCCGGGTCCCAGCGGCCGGCGGTGTTCATCGCCTCGCCCCACTGCTGGAATCCCTCGCCGAAGTCGTAGCCGGCGCAGAACGCCCGGCCGGCGCCGCGCAGCACGATGACCTTGACGTCCGGGTCCCGCTCGGCCAGGCCGATAGCGGCCTCGATTTCGTCGGGCATCGGCGGAACGATGGTATTGAGCGCCTCGGGGCGGTTCAGCGTGATGGTCGCTACGGGCCCGGCGGTGGCGTACAGCAGTGTCTCGAAATCGGTTGTCGGCATCGCTCAAGCGAAGGCGCTCAGCGCGCCAGTGTCCAGTAGGGCTTAGTCCTCGGCGTGCCGCCGCTGATCCCACTGCTCGAGATGCGTTTGCAGCTTGAACATGCCCACTGCGGCCAGCGGGCCGGCTACTGAACAGATGCCGATAAACAACGGGTTCATCTGCGTCCCCTTTCGGCCTTCCGATACTGAGACGGTCGTGCCGCTCGCTCTAAGCAAATCTTAAGGTACACCTCAGCGAAAACACATGGAGGCATTTTCGCGCATTTATAAAAGCGTGTCGGTTCAGCCAACCGCGGGCGGCAGCATCTGGAACCCGGTAAGGACCGTCTCGGTGTCGTGGGCGTAGACGGGGTTGTCGGGATCGGTGGACTGGACCGTGACGGTGGTAACGAAGGTGCTGCCGCCGAAGGCGCCGGCGACCATGAGTGTCCTGACTTTGCGCGGCGGAATGCGGCCGATGCTCGGGGCGTCGTAGTCGACGACCTCAGCGTCGTCGCCGCACAGGCTCGTCTCGCGGGTGTGCAAGGCGGTGGCGCCGAGACGATCGATCAGCGCCGCACGTTCCTGGTCGAAGATCGCGTGGTTGTCGCTGGCCTCGACCGGCGCGGACTCGAGGGTCACCACAGCGGTAGGCATGAAGTTATCGGCAGACAGGTCTTTGTTTC
>NZ_JBAPMI010000296.1:0-15113 GCF_049278535.1 Mycobacterium sp.
GGACGTGGCGCGGTTAGACACTGATCGAGGAGAACTTGCGTGGTACATAAACCCATTGTGCGCGCGCTGACCGGCAAGAACTTAGGAAACTGCCAAGGATTCTGCCGCAGCGTACTGATCCGCGTCGATCAGCACGCCCTCTGCCTCAGCCCTCCAGCTTGTAGCCCAGACCCCGGACCGTCACCAGGTGGATCGGGTTGGCCGGGTCGGACTCGATCTTGGACCGCAACCGCTTGACGTGCACGTCGAGCGTCTTGGTGTCGCCGACATAGTCGGCGCCCCACACCCGGTCGATCAACTGTCCGCGGGTCAGCACCCGGCCGCTGTTGCGCATCAGGTATTCGAGAAGGTCGAATTCCTTGAGCGGCAATGTGATTGACTCTCCGTTGACCGACACGACGTGCCGCTCCACGTCCATCCGCACCGGTCCGGATTCCAGCACGCCGTCGGTGATCTCGGAGTCGTCGTCGCCGCCACGCCGTAGCACGGCACGGATCCGGGCGATCAGCTCCCGGGCCGAATACGGCTTGGTGACATAGTCGTCGGCACCGAGTTCGAGTCCGACCACCTTGTCGATTTCGCTGTCGCGCGCGGTCACCATGATCACCGGCACGCTGGAACGCGACCGCAGTTGCTTGCACACATCGGTGCCCGACATGCCCGGCAACATCAGGTCAAGCAGCACGATGTCGGCGCCGGCACGGTCGAACTCGGCCAGCGCGGACTGCCCGTCGGTCACCACGGTGGCCTCGAAGCCCTCCTTGCGGAGCAGAAACGCCAGCGGATCTGCCAGTGATTCTTCGTCCTCCACGATCAGAACACTCGTCACGAGCGCAACTCCTCCATTCTCAACAGACTGCTCATCGGTGTAGTTCTTCCTCTCGTTGGGGCTCCCGTTGGGGCTTCATGGGGCGCGATTCGCGCTCGGGTGATAGGTCAGTCGGCTCGGATTCGCCCTCGTAGGCCGGAATCGACAAGGTGAAAGTCGACCCGGTTCCCAGCTGGCTCCACAACCCGATGCTGCCGTTGTGGTTGGCCGCGACGTGCTTGACGATCGCCAGACCGAGTCCGGTGCCACCGGTGGCGCGCGAGCGCGCCTTGTCGGCGCGGAAGAACCGTTCGAAGACGCGCTCCTGGTCTTTGCGGTCGATCCCGATACCCCGGTCGGTGACCGCGATCTCGATGTTGTCGCCCCGGCGACGCCGGCTGATCGACACCAGCGAGCCGCGCGGCGAGTAGGCGATCGCGTTGGACACCAGGTTGGCCAGCGCGGTGACCAGCAGAGCCTGTTCGCCGTGCATTCGCAGGCCACTGGCTTCGTCGGTGCGCACGATGATGTCGGCGTTGTCGGCGGGCACCTTATGGCGCGAAATCGCTTCGGAGACAACGGAGTCGACGTCAACGGCACCCATGTCGGGCAGCCGCTCGGCACCCTGCAGCCGGGACAGTTCGATCAGCTCGCTGACCATGTTGCCCAGCCGGGTGGCTTCGACGAGCACCTTCTCGCCGAAGCGCCGCACGGTCTCCGGGTCGTCCGCCGAGGACAGCAGCGCCTCGGCGAGCACTGACATCGCCCCGACCGGGGTCTTGAGCTCGTGGCTGACGTTGGCCACGAAGTCACGGCGGGTCGCCTCCATGCGGGCGTATTCGGAGTGGTCGTAGACGAAAACCACCGCGAACCGGCGATCGTCCTCGCTGAGTAGCCGCGCTTGGCCGTGCACCGCGACACCCGCGCGTCCAGGCACCTGCCGCTTGCCAGGCAGCAGGTCGAACTCGACGTCGGCGCCGTCGGCCAGCGTCTTGCGGGCCGCTTTCCACGCCTCGTCGTCGAGCTGCCGCTCGCGCACCAGACCTAGCTCCTTGGCCCGGCCGTTGTGATAGACCACGTCGCGATGGCGGTCCACGACCGCGGCTCCCAGAGGCATCAACGCAACGATGCGTTCCAGCATCTGCGCGACGGTGATTCCGGCGGCTTCGACCGCCACTCGCTGCCGTCGCTCGACCGCCCTCGGCGCTATACGGGCACCGACGGTGATTCCGACGGCCAGGGCCGTAAGAAACAAAACCCCGGCCAGTGACAGGGCCGAGTACACGGTCACGGTGAAAGCTTACAAATTGGGTGAACGCCAACCCAGCAGCGCAAGGCCAAAATCGGTCATGTCACACGCCGAGAGGCAGGTGTTCGATGGTCGTTCACCTGGTGTTCGCCCATTGCTGCGAATAAACGATCATTTCGCGCCTTGGCTGGCCACCGCGGCCGCACCGGCAGCCGCCGCTTCCGGGTCGAGGTAGCTGCCACCGCTGACCAGCGGCCGCATATCGGCGTCCAAGTCATAGCGCAACGGAATACCTGTCGGGATGTTCAAACCGGTGACATCGTCCTCGGACATCCCGTCGAGGTATTTCACCAGGGCGCGCAGCGAATTCCCATGCGCGGCGATCAGTACCGTCCTGCCAACCCGCAGGTCAGGCACGATGACGTCGGTGAAGTAAGGCAGGAAGCGGGCCACCACGTCGGCCAGGCATTCGGTGAGCGGACCGCCGCCGATGTCGACGTAGCGCGGGTCGGCGTCCTGGCTGTACTGACTGCCCTTCTCGATGGGTGGCGGCGGCGTGTCGTAGCTGCGCCGCCAGGTCATGAACTGCTCGTCGCCGTAGCGCTCCCTGATCTCGGCCTTGTCCAGGCCCTGCAGTGCGCCGTAGTGCCGCTCGTTGAGCCGCCACGTGCGGCGCACCGGGATCCACAGCCGGTCGGCGGTGTCCAGGGTCAAATGCGCGGTGGTGATCGCCCGGCGCAGCAGCGATGTGTAGAGCACGTCGGGCAACAGGTTGTGCTCGGCCAGCAACTCGCCGCCGCGCACCGCCTCGCGACGGCCCTTGTCGGTCAGGTTGACGTCCATCCAGCCGGTGAACTGGTTACTGGCGTTCCATTCGCTTTCGCCGTGGCGGAGCAGAATCAGCGTCGCAGCAGCGTCTTCCATGACGAAAAGTCTCTCACCTGAGGGCGCGCGCCCGCCGAGGGTGTCAGTCGTCTTCGTCGTCGATCAGGTGCGCGAACGCCTCGAGGTTCTTCAGTGATTCGCCGCGGGATACCCGCCACTCCCATTCCTTCTGGATTGACGAGCGAAAACCCAACTCCAGCAACGTATTGAAATCGGTATCCACCGCTTCGAGCACCTGCCCGAGCACCCGGTCGATCTCGGCGGCGTCCACCGCCGCCAACGCCATCCGGCCGACAAGGTAGATGTCGCCGACTTTGTCCAACGTGTACGCGACGCCGTACAGGCGGCGGTTGCGCTTGAGTAGGAACCGGTAGACGCCCTCGTGGTTCTCGTCGGGCTTGCGACAGACGAACGCCTCGACGCGCACCGAGTGCTCGCCGATGCTCAGGATGGTGTTGGTCTTGAGCCTGCGCTCGCCGGGCAACTCCACGATCAGCCCGGCAAGCCCGCCATGGGCACCCTCGTGGCGCGAATACGTCAGCTCGTTGGTTTCCAGGGTGTCCTCAATGAGCTGCTGGACGTGCGTCACCGGCCGGCCGCTGTCGCCGTTGCTGCTCATTGCGCCCACACCTTGCGTCGCGTCGGCCACCGTCCGCTCTGCGTCGCGCGTCGCGCCGACGGAATGGCGCGCACCGAACGGCGGGCGGTGAAATCGCCGATCGCGCGTCGGTAGCTGGCCAGCAGCGCGTCCACGGTGTTGTCCCAGGAGAACGTCGCTGCATGCTCGACCGCCGCACGGCTCATGACGCCGGCATCGACTCGCAGCAGCCCGTCGAGGGCCTGCGCCCACCGATCGCTGTCGTGACCGGCAACCAGCGTGCCGGTCACTTCGTCGCGCACTGCCACCGGCAGGCCGCCCACGGCCGCCGCGGCCACCGGCGTCCCGCACGCCTGCGCCTCCAGGGCGACCAGACCGAACGACTCCGAGTAGCTGGGCACCGCCACCACGTCGACGGCCTGGAATAGCGTGACCAAGTTTTCCCGCGATTGCGGCGGCAAGAACGTCACCCGGTCGGAGATACCCAATTCGGCCGCGAGCCGAACCAGGCCGTCCGGCACGGCCAGCCCGCTGCCCGACGGTCCGCCGGCCACCACCACGTGCACCCGGGGCAGTTGGGCCGCGGCGCGCAGCAACACGTCGGGCCCCTTCAGCGGCTGAATGCGCCCGACGAAGGCCACCACATCCTGGTCGGCCGGCAGCCCGAGCTTGGCCCGGGCGGCGCGGCGGTCGCCGGGACGGAACACGTCCAAGTCGACGCCGGGGTGGGCGATGTCGATGCGGGCCGGATCGGCGTGATGCAGCGAAACCAGTTGCGCGGCTTCGTCATTGGTGTTGGCGATCAGACGGTCGGCTTCGTCGACCACCTGCTGCTCGCCGACCGTGCGCAGCGGCGGCTCGGGGGTGTCACCCTCGGCAAGCGCGGCGTTCTTCACTGCGGCCAGCGTGTGGGCGGTGTGCACCAACGGCACCGACCAGCGGTCGCGGGCCAGCCAACCGACCTGACCGGACAGCCAGTAGTGCGAGTGCACGATGTCGTAGTAGCCCGGCTCGTGAGCGGCTTCGGCCCGCAGCACGCCGGCGGCGAATGCACACAACTGGGTGGGCAGGTCGTACTTGTCCAGACCCTCGAACGGCCCGGCCACCACATTGCGCACCAGCACACCCGGAGCTACCCGCACCACCGGCGGATCGGTGGACGCGGTGGCCCGGGTGAAGATCTCCACCTCCACGCCGCGGTGGGCCAGGTGAAGGGCACTCTGCAGCACGTAGACGTTCATCCCGCCGGCATCACCGACACCCGGCTGGGCCAGTGGCGACGTGTGCACCGCCAACACCCCGACGCGGCGCGGATTGGTCAGCTCGGGAGCATCCAGCCGGGACAGGTCGGTAAGGGCCACCCTGCCATCTTGCAGGAACGACTGGAGTCGCAGGTCAGGCGGGTGTCTCGACGTCGACCTCGTAGTTGGGCAGCGGCGGCGCGGAGCGGCGGATGGCACCGAGCGGGTCGGCGTACAACCCCGCCAGCGACACGATGCCGGCCCCGGCCTCCTGAACGCGGTTGCCGAAGGCGGTCATCCGGATGTCGCGCGGCGGCAGCACCAGGCGGGCCTTGTAGGCCTCCTCCACCTGCTGCATGCCCTCGGGGTATTCGGTGAACGCCTGGCCGCCGACCACCAGGTCGTCGGGGTTGAGCAGGTCACGCAGCAGCGCGACCGATTCGCCGAGCACGCGGGCGCGCTCTGCCAGCAGGTCTTTGGCCTGTTGGTTCCCGCCGCGCGCCACCTTCAGCAGGTCGGTGACGGTGGCGCCGGACCCATCGCTGCGAGCCGGCAGGATGCGCAGCCGTCGAGCGGCGGCCAGCACGGCCTCGTCGCTGACGGTGGATTCCAGCAGGCCCGAGCCGCCGAGCAGCTCAGATTGCGCGGGCAGGTTGGTGATCGTGCCGGGTCCGCTGGCCGGGCTGTGCACCCGGCCACCGATCATCAGCGCGTAGCCGACCGTCTCGCGGGCGTAGACGTAGAGGCTGGTGGACTGGTTGGGACCGAACCGGCGCATCCCGAGCAGCAGTTCGGCGGCGGCCATCGCGTCGACGTGCGATGCCACCGATACCGGCAGCTCAAGCGCCTCGGCCATGACCGGCCCGACGGGTGCTTCCCGCCAGCCGAGTCGCGCGTGGTCGACGTGGCCGGTGGCGGCGTCGACCGTTCCACCGATGGCCACACCCACCCAGAGGGCCCGCCGCCGGTGCCACCGCCGCAGGTAGCGCCGGGCGCCGTCGGCCAGGGCGGCCAGCGCGGGCCCCTGCGCGGTGCGTGGAGTCGGAGTTTCGACCGCGTCCAGCGTGCGGCCGAACAGGTCGGTGGCCACGATGCTGGTGGTCCGCGCCCCGATGTGGATACCCAGGGTCAGGAACGGCTCGTGGTTGACCTCGACGGGTACCCGGGGCCGCCCGATCGCCCCGGAAACTGCCAGGTCGGCCCGTTCCCGCAGGATTCCAGCGTCCAGCAGGGCGATGACCTGGCGGTTTACCGTCGCGATCGACAGCGAAGTGACTTGAGCGATGACGTCGCGGCCGATCGGGCCGCGCAGCCGCACGGCCCGGAAGACCGAAGACGCGGCGGCGTCGGAGAGCTGCAGCGAGGGCGCCACCACCCGGTGGCGTCCGGGTGCGCGCCGTCGTGCGGCCGCGAGGTGGTTGTGCGAGTGGGAAGTGAAAGTTGTTGAGCGCATTGGCGAGTCCTTGTCCGAAGTCCGATGGCGGTCTTAGCCGCACACCGTCGCGAGCGCCTTAGGCGCGTAGCTCAGGCGCGGCTGGTTGCGCGGCAACAACACGCGCAGCCCGCGCAACAACACGCGGGCAGACAGCCGAACAGAGTCGTAGAGAACACACGAGGAATTTAGCACGGTTACTACAGTTGTTCAGATGAGTTCCGCTGATCCGCATCCGACGACATCTGACCCCCGTCACGGCGAGAAACCCGTCGCGGTAGTCACCGGCGCCAGCGCGGGCATCGGCGAGGCAACAGCGAGAATTCTTGCCGCGCAGGGCTTTCACGTGGTGGCGGTGGCGCGGCGGGCGGACCGGATCAACGCACTGGCCGATGACATCGGCGGAACGGCGGTTGTGGCGGACGTCACTGACGACGCCGCGGTCGATGAGCTCGCGGGCGGGCTGGGCCGGGTCGATGTGCTGATCAACAACGCCGGTGGCGCCAGGGGCCTGGAGCCGGTGCTCGAGGCGGACCTGGAGCACTGGCGCTGGATGTGGGAGACCAACGTGCTGGGCACGCTGCGGGTCACTCGCGCACTGCTGCCCAAGCTGATCGACTCCGGCGACGGGCTGGTCGTCACCGTCACCTCGATCGCGGCGATGGAAATCTATGACGGTGGGTCGGGCTACACCGCGGCCAAGCACGCACAGGGGGCGCTGCACCGCACGCTGCGCGGTGAGCTGCTCGGAAAACCGGTGCGGCTCACCGAGATTGCGCCCGGGGCCGTCGAGACCGAATTCTCGCTAGTGCGTTTCGACGGAGACCAGCAGCGCGCCGATGCCGTCTATACCGGCATGACGCCGCTGACGGCTGCCGACGTCGCCGAGGTGATCGGCTTCGTGGCGTCGCGGCCCCCGCACGTCAACCTGGACCAGATCATCATCCGGCCGCGCGATCAGGCCAGCGCGACGCGAAAGTTCACCCACCCGGCCGCGGGCTAGACGTCGTCGGAGTGCCCGACAACGTCGGCGCGTCGCTCGGCGTGGCCGGGGCGCTGCGCGGAATCGACACCGGCGACGGCTTGGCGCCGCTGGCCGGCGGCAACGCTGACATCCCCACCCAGGTGTCCCAGTCGACCGCCCAATCCCAGATGTCGCCGTCGGAGTAGGACAGTTCGATGGTGCTGCCGGTCACCTCGACCGGATCGCCATAGATCGCGCTGCCGAAGTATTGCTGGGCATCCGACGTCGACAGGTTGATGCAGCCGTTTGTGACGTTGGTGTTGCCCTGGGCTCCGGAGCTGGCCGGGTTGGCGTGGATGAACTCGCCGTTGTTGGAGATCCGCACCGCATAGCGTTCGTGGATGTGGTTGTAGCCGGCGGCCGGGTTGGACATGTAGAAGTCAGAGTACTTCTCACTCACCACGTGGATGCCGTTGCGGGTGACGTTGCGCGGTTTGTCGGCTTCGCCGTAGCTGCACGGGAAGTCCATGATGACGCCCTAGTCGCGGATCACCTGGATGCGGTGCGATGTGACTTCGGCCTTGACGACCTGGCGGCGACCGATGTCGAAGCTCAGGCTCATGTCCTGCTTGCCGTAGGCCCCGTCGCCGAAGGCCAGCCCGTAGAGCTTGGCCTCGACGTTGACCTTGGTGCCGGCCGGGTAGTACTCGCGGCTGCGCCAGTGCACGCGGGCGCCGCCGACCTCGTCGGGCAGCCAGGCCCAACCGCCCTCGACCGGCGGCTGGGTGGTGACCTTCAGCGCCCGCTCGACGGCCGCCTTGTCCGCAATCGGCCCGTCGAACTGGATGATGACCGGCGCGGCGACGCCGACGGTCTGGCCGTCGGCGAGCTGGAACCCACCGTCGATCACCTTGGTCGGTGCGATGGTGGTGATCTCGCCTTTCAGCGCAATGGCCTTGCCGTCGTGGCCGACGGCCGAACCGCTCCAGCTGTAGGTCGCGTCGTAGCCCAGCGGCTCGGTGAAGGTGTAGAGCGTGCGGTCCCGGTTCAGCGAGCCCGCGACGACCTTGCCGTCCGCGTTGGTGAGCGCGACGTGTTGGAACCAGCCGTCGCGTATCTCGACGCTGACCGGCGTCGTCGGTAACAATTTGGTGCTCTTGTCGGCCGGCCGGAACGTCACCGTGGCCTCGGCCGGGGGTTTGGCCTTCTCCGCCTGCTTGCTCGATCCGCCGAAGCACGCGGCCAACACGTTGGGCGCGAAGACTCCGACCGCCAGAGTCGTCAGGGCCCGGCGCCGGTTGACCGGCGAGAGGCCGCGCGCTGAGTTCACGACATCAAGATACCGGCGGAAACGACGCTCTACTTCCCTGCGCGGCTCACAGGGAGCAGCCGACCAGCACCGGTTCGGGTACCAATGTGACGCCAAACACATCACACACCCCGTCGCGGACGGTCCGCGCCAACGCCACCACCTCGGCCGCACTGGCCCCGCCGCGATTGGTCAACGCGAGTGCGTGCTTGGTGGACAGCCGGCAGCGCGCGTTGCCGGTGTCCGGGTACCCCTTGCCGAACCCGGCCTGCTCGACCAGCCAGCCCGCGGCCAGTTTGACGCCGTCCGGAGCCGGATAGCGTGGCACCGGACGCTCGGCACGGTCGGCCAAATCTTGGTAGTGCTGCTCTGTGACAACGGGATTGGTGAAGAACGACCCGACACTCCAGGTGTCGTGGTCGGCCGGGTCGAGCACCATGCCCTTGCGAGCCCGCAGGTCGAGCACCGCGTCCCGCACCGCCGCCGGATCGGCGCGGTCGTCGGCCGTGGCGTTCAACGCGGTCACCAGTTCGCCGTACCGCAACGGCGCGCTGCGGCCCGAGGCGTCCAGCGCGAACTCCACCTCCAGGACGACGGCGGCCTCGGAGTGTTTGAGCACGCTGGTCCGGTACCCGAAACCCAGGTCACCCGCCGGCACCCAACGCACTTCCCCGCTGCGTCGGTCCAGCAGCCGGACCCGGGTGATGGTGTCGGCCACCTCGACGCCGTAGGCACCGACGTTCTGCACCGGAGTGGCGCCCGCCGAGCCGGGAATACCGGACAGACACTCGAGTCCGCCCAGGCCGGCGGCGATGGCCGCGACGACCACGTCGTCCCAGACCGCACCCGCCTCGGCCCGCACGATGTTGCCATCGATGCGAATATTGTTGTTGGCCAAGCGAATTACGGTGAGCTCGGTCAACGTGTCGGCAATCACCACATTCGAGCCGCCGGCCATCACCAGCAGCGGCTGAGCATCCCGGCCGTCCAGATGACGCAGCGTCGCGACCACCTGCTCGGTGGTGGTACAGGTGATGACTCGCGACGCGGCCGGACCGACCCGCAGCGTGGTCAGCGGCGCCAGCGGCACCATCTCGTCGACGCGCGCGCCGGCGAAAACCGTTCCCGCATCACCCGGTTTCATGAGTCCTGACGGTAGCCTGACCTGCTATGCCGCGTTCGTTCGACATGTCCACCGACTACGTGGTCACCGTCGAAGAGGTTCTCCGGGCTTTCAGCGAGGAGCAGTACTGGCTGGCCCGGCTGGCCGATTCGGGAGCCGACGACACGACGCTGGATTCGATGCAACTCGGCGGCCCGTCCGGGGACGACGGCAGCATCGACGTGATCACCACCCAAGTGCTGCGCAGTGATCGGATGCCGGCCGTGGTCACTCAGTTCCATCGCGGGGATCTGCGTATCCGTCGCGAGGAGCGATGGGAGCCGATCACCGATGGCTCGGCGACGGCGACCATCACCGGCTCGATTCTGGGTGCGCCGGCGTCGCTGACCGGCACCGCGGTGCTGGAGCCGCTTCCCGAGTCTGGCGGCGCGCGGTTGAAGTTCCGGGCCACCGTCGAGGTGCGCGTCCCACTGGTCGGCGGCAAGCTGGAGAACTTCATCGGCAATCAGCTGGTTGAGTTGCTGATCGCCGAACAGCGGTTCACCACGATGTGGATCGGCGAAACCGCCTAGCTGTACCTAGCCGCGAGCTTCTGCCCCGTCGACGGCCCCGTTCATCAGTTCGCCGATGACCCGCTTCAGAACAGGGGTCAGCAACCAATCAAGCCCGGGAATCTTGGGTTTCGACTGGAGGTGCCAGGTGACCTCGGTTCCGCTGCCAGCGGGGCGCAGCGTGACCGTGCCGACGTGATCGCGCACCGGTGCGCCGGAGAGCATCTTGTAGGCGTAGCGGGTGGGTCGCTCGTATTCGATGATCTCCTCGACGATCGCGGGTCCGACCGCCTCGATGCGCCGGACCGCGCCGACGCCGTTGGGTGCGGGGGTTCCCTCGCGGTCCAGCGTGCTGCGGCGGGCCGCCCGCACGTAGTTCGCGATCCCGCGGTGATCGGTCAAAGAGTCGAACACGGCCTCGATCGGCGCCGAGGTGGTCCGCGTGAGAGTGAACTCGATCATGGGCCCATTCTGGCATCCGGGCGAGCACGGCGGCCGCTGGGCTGCAGGACGGCGACCCGCTGCGCCCGGCTCCGCCGCGCTTGCGATCGCCGCTGGGCTGGAGGACGGCGACCCGCTGCGCCCGGCTCCGCCGCGCTTGCGATCGCCGCTGGGCTGCAGGACGGCGACCCGCTGCGCCCGGCTCCGCCGCGCTTGCGATCGCCTTAAGCTGGCGATCATGCGCATTGCGGTGGCACAGATCCTCAGTGGCACCGACCCGGCCGACAACCTGCAGCTTGTGCGGGACTACACCGGGCGGGCCGCGCAGGCCGGCGCGTCGCTGGTGGTGTTCCCGGAAGCGACCATGTGCCGGTTCGGCGTTCCGCTGGCCCCGATCGCCGAGCCGGTCGACGGGCCGTGGGCCGACGGCGTACGCGGGATCGCCGCCGACGCCGGCATCACCGTGGTCGCGGGCATGTTCACCCCGGCCGACAACGGTCGGGTCGCCAACACGCTGCTGGCGACCGGCCCGGGCGCCGATGCCCACTACGACAAGATCCACCTCTACGACGCGTTCGGGTTCACCGAGTCGAGCACGGTCGCGCCCGGCCGCGAGCCGGTCGTGGTCACCGTCGGCGGTGTCGGGGTCGGGTTGACCACCTGCTACGACCTCCGCTTTCCCGAACTGTTCACCACGCTGGCCCGTCGCGGCGCCGAGCTGATCGTGGTCAGCGCCTCCTGGGCGGCCGGCCCCGGAAAGCTCGAGCAATGGACGTTGCTGGCCCGCGCCCGGGCGTTGGACAGCACCAGCTACATCGTCGCGGCCGGGCAGGCCGACCCCGGCGAGCCGCTGGCCTCCAGCGCCCCGACCGGGGTGGGCGGCAGCCTGGTGGTCTCGCCATTCGGCGACGTGGTGGCCGCGGCGGGCGCCGATCCACAGCTAATGGTCGCTGACCTTGACCTGGAGCGGGTAGCAAAGGCCCGCGAGACTATCGCGGTGCTACGCAACTACTCAGCGTTCGCTCATTCTGATAAGGCAGAATCGCCCAGGTGACGAATCCGCAGGGACCCCCGCACCAGGACCCGTCGTCGATCTGGGCACGTCCGGGGGACCAGAGTTCGCCCGACCAACCCGCACCGCAGGCCGGTTCTTCGTACCAGCCGCCGACGTATCCGCCGCCGGCCCAGGAGTATCCGGCCACCGCGTCATTTGGGCAGCCGCCGCAGGACCCCGCAGAGCCGGTGAAAGCCAAGCGCCGCTTCCGCTTTCGCGGCGACCCCGTGTCGGTCGTCCTGGTCCTGGTCATCGTGGCCGCGTTGGGTATCGCGGGTCTTGTCGGCGGCGAGCTCTATGCCCGTCACCGCGCCAACCAGATCGTGGCCTCGGCGACCCAATGCGTGATCCAGGACGGCGCCACCGCCTCATTCGGCCCAACCCCATTCCTGTTGCAGCACATACGCGGCCACTACAACGGCATCTCGATCCACACCGCGGGACACCAGATCCGCAACGCCAAGGGCATGAAAGCCGACATCAACATCAACGACGTCGACCTGCACGGCAACGCCGATTCCAAGGGCACCATCGGCGAGCTGGATGCCGCCATCACCTGGACGTCGCAGGGCATCCAGGAGACCGTGCAAGATTCCCTCCCGTTCATCGGCGGCCTGGTCAACAGCGTCGCCACCGACCCCAGCGCCGGGGCGATTGTGCTCAGCGGTGCGTTCGGCCTGGGCAGCGTCACGGTCAAGCCGCAGGTCACCAACGGCGAACTGAAGCTACAGGTCTACAAAGTGACCGCGATGGGCGCGATCATTCCGCACGAAACCGCGCAGGCGGCACTCAACACGTTCACCGCCGCGATGATCAAAAACTATCCGCTGGGCATCAAGGCCGACAGCGTGCAAGTCACCAATGACGGTGTGGTGGCGCGCTTTTCGACACACAACGCGTCGATTCCGGCAGCCCAGAACGACCCCTGCTTCGCGCATGTGTAGCCCGGGGCCCCGATGACGAATCCACCGCAAGACCCCCCGAACAGCGGTCCACCGGAACGAGGACGCCCGCCGAAGCCGCCCGGGCCGCCCAACCGCGGCTTCTTCCCGCGCCGTCAGCCTCTGCCGCCGTCGGAGTCTCCGACCCGCCACATCCCCCAGCCCGGCCGCCCCCAGTCGCCGTCCGCTCGCGACGTGCCGCGGCCACAACAACCCGGCCGCCCGCCGGGCCGCCCTCCGCAACAGCCACCTCCCCCGCAACGACCGCCACAGCAGGCCGGCTTGCCGCCCAATCCGCGGCCGCAACAGCCGGGTCCCCCGCCGCAACCGCACGAAAGCGTGACCACGCGGATATCGATACCGGCGCCGCCTCCACCGCCCGCGGAGTCATCGGCGACGGGCGGACGCAAGTTTTTCGCCACCCGGACGTCGTTGCTGTTGATCCTGCTAATCGTGGCCCTGGTGGTGATCGCGATACCGGTCGGCGGTGAGTTGTACGCCCGCCACGCCGCGAGCACCAAGGTGGCCAACGCGGTGCAGTGCGAGGTGCAGGACAGCTCCAACGTGTCGTTCTCGCCGGCCCCACCGGTGTTGTGGCAGTACCTCACCAAGGACTACAGCGACATCTCGGTGCAGACGGCGGGCAACCAGGTGCGCCAAGCCAAAGGCATGAAGGTCAGCTTCGACGTCCGCGACATTAAGTTGAACAACACCAACAACTCTCAGGGCACGATCGGCTCGGTGCACGGCACGGTCACCTGGTCGTCGGATGGCATCAAACAGTCCATCCAGAACGCGGTTCCAGTGCTCGGCGCGTTCGTCAGCAGCGGCGTCACCACCAACCCCGGCGACGGCACCGTTCAACTCAAGGGTGTGCTGAACAGCGTCACCGTCAGGCCGCAGATCGTCAACAACGGGCTGTCGCTTCAGGTGGTCGACGTCAGCGCGCTCGGCGCCAAGTTGTCGACGGCCACGGCGCAGAAGTACCTGGACGACCTGATGGCGAAGGCAACCAGGAACTACCCGCTGGGGCTGCACGCCGACAGCATCAAAGTCACCGACAGCGGCGTGGAAGCCACGTTTTCCAGCAGCAACGCCACCATCCCCGCCGGTGGCAGCCAGGACCCGTGCCTGGCAAATCTCTAGCCGGGCGATTTAGCCCAGGCCGTCGAGAACCGCGCGGGTACCTGACAGCCCGAGCCGGGTGGCGCCCGCGTCGAGCATCGCCAGGGCCGCGTCAGCCGTGCGGATACCGCCGCTGGCCTTGACTCCCAGCCGTCCGCCAACGGTGTCGGCCATCAACTCCACGGCGGCCACCGACGCACCGCCGGCGGGATGAAAACCCGTGGAGGTCTTCACGAAATCCGCGCCGGCGTCTTCGGCGGCGCGACAGACCGCCGCCAGCGTGCGTTCGTCGGCAAGCGTCAACAAAGCGGCCGACTCGACGATCACCTTGAGCACCGCACCCGGCATGGCGGCGCGCACCGCAGCGATGTCCGATCGAACGGCGTCGATGTCGCCGGCGACCGCGGCGCCGACGTCGATGACCATGTCGATCTCGCCGGCACCCGATGCGACGGCCTGTGCGGCTTCCCGCGCCTTCAGCTCGGGCACATGCTTGCCCGACGGGAAACCGGCGACCGCCGCGACCAGCACCCCCGCGTGGGTGGCGCTGGGCACCATCGACGGCGAGACGCAGACCGCGCAGACGCCCAGCGCCGCGGCTTCGTCGGCGACCGCGGCGACTTCGGCGGCGGTGGCCTCGGGTTTGAGCAGGGTGTGGTCGACGAGGGCGGCCACCTGCTCGCGGGTCAATCGGCCGGACATCAGAACTGCTCTCGTCCGCCGCCGGGATTGCAGCCCGAGCCGACCATCGTCGCGTCGTCGACGACCGGCCGCCACGGCTCCAGATTCCAGCTGACCTTGCCCGGCTCGGCGACCTCGGCAAAGTCCCAATGGCAGAGGAATTGCATGCGCATGCCGGGGGTATCGGCCTGCGGCGCCTGTGCGAGCACCTCCGACCACGCTTCGTCGGCCTCGGGACTGGTCGATCCGAGTTGTTTTGCCGCCGCCCGGCCGGACGCCGTCGGATACACCCGAAGGCTGGACAGCTGATTCCACTGCGTCCACTGGGTGTGATCGACGAATGGGGGCGCGTAGGCCGACGCGCTCGAACCGGGTTCCGCGGACGCCGCTGCGACACCCGACAGCGCGCCGATTGCCGTCGCCGCGAGGATCAGAACTCGCATACCGCTATCGCGACTTGCCCTGAATTTCAAGGAGTTTGGGCCGCACATCGACCAGGTAGACACCTGCCGCGCAGGCGCCCAGAGTCGCCCCGAGCGCGCTGAGCATCATGGTCAGCGGCACCGAGGCGCCCAGGATCAACAACCACACTGGTTTGGTCAGCTTGTCGGCGGCCGTGTAGGCGTCGGGCCGCTGCATTGCCGCGTGCACGAAGGAGTAGAGCGCTGTCATCGCCACGGCGACCTGCAGGATCAAAAGGACGCTATTCAC
>NZ_JBAPMI010000297.1:0-3741 GCF_049278535.1 Mycobacterium sp.
GCCAAAAACAAAGACGCGGGCCGCCTGTCGGACGGTCCGCGTCTTTGTTGGTTCGAACGGTTGGTTAAGCGTTGGGCCGCTTGCCGTGATTCGCCTTGCTGTGCTTGCGGTCGCGCTTCTTCCGGCCTCGCTTGGCCATGACTGATCCTCCTCGCAGTTCTGCTTGCCGGTCAGTCTTTCATGGCACCGGCGTGGTAAGCCAACTGCTACACCACAGGTACGTGCACCAGGGTGCCGCCGTTGGCGCTTGCCGATGAGACCGGACCGGGCTGGCCGGCCAGCGTGCCGGGCGCCTGTGCACCGGGAGCCCCGGGGGCAAGGCTGCTGGGGTAGCCGCTCAGCCCAGGCGTCTGGCCTGGGAACTGCTGCCCAGGCAACTGCTGCCCTGGAATGCCGCCGGGGTAGCCGCTCAGCCCAGGGGTCTGGCCCGGGAGCCCGCCGGGCATCTGGCCGGGCAGGCCCGGGGTTTGACCTGGAAGGCCACCCGGGTAGCCGCCAAGCCCAGGGGCTTGACCCGGCAATGTCTGGCCTGGAAGGCCGCCAGGAAGACCACCTGGGACTCCGCCCGGAATGCCGCCGGGAAGGCCACCTGGGACACCGCCGGGCAGGCCACCGAGACCACCGAGGCCACCGAGCCCGCCTGGCAGTCCTCCGCCACCGCCGAGCGCACCGGTGGCAGGCATCAACAGGTCGCCGGCACCCGGGATGACGTTGTTCATCAGCCCGCTCAGCGAGCCGAAGAGCGAATTAGCGATGTTCACCGCGCTGCCGGCGCCCGGCATGCCGGGAATCGGGTCGTCGGCGGCGAATGGTTGCTGGGGAGCGGCAGCGGCAGCGCCGTCGCCAAGCCCGATCGCAGCGATTGCTGCCAGCGTCACCCCGATACCGGTTGCCACTCGGGCAAGTGGTCCGCGAGTTGTCGAACGCGCAAACGTGTTGTCGGACAACGGAATACTCCTCAAATTTGACTGTTTCACTCTATGAGCTTCAGGCACTCCAATCACTTTGGACACTCTGCTTGCCAAATGTCACAAATCGAACACGACACGATCACAGAAGAAGCTCTATAGGTTCTCTTAGTGATCTTGGAGTTTGCTTACCGATATCTTCGTGACATCAATCGTGACCTTTCAGCTGCACAAATGGGCCATCGAGCGGTGTGCTCGTTACCGACCGGGCAACCGGTTACGCCAAGCTCTGAGTGCAACTGGTGAAATCGCTTGTGGTTCGATGAAGCAACGCAAATCCGGCTGGCTGAAGAACGGGGTGATGATGGCCGAGGACGTCCGGGCAGAGATCGTGGCCAGCGTGCTCGAAGTCGTGGTCAGCGAAGGCGACCAGATCGCCGAGGGCGACACCCTGGTGCTGCTGGAATCGATGAAGATGGAGATCCCGGTCCTCGCCGAAGTCGCCGGGACGGTGACCAAGGTGAGCGTGTCGGTGGGCGACGTGATCCAAGCCGGCGATCTCATCGCCGTGATCAGCTAGTCGTCTGGGCTTGATGGCGGGAGTCGCCGATGTCCACGCTCGGTGAGCTGCTCGCCGAACATACCGTTCTACCGGGCAGTGCCGTCGATCACCTGCATGCAGTGGTGGGCGAGTGGCAGCTGCTGGCCGATCTCTCGTTTGCCGACTACCTGATGTGGGTTCGCCGTGACGACGGCTCGCTGGTGTGTGTCGCACAGTGCCGGCCGAACACGGCGCCGACCGTTCTGGTGCGCGACGCAGTGGGAACCGTCGTCGATGCCGATCGGATGCCGTTGATTGCGGCGGCGTTTGAATCGGGCGCTATTCGCTGGGAACGTGATGCGGGCCAACAGTACTCGTGGCAGCAGACGGGGGTGAACATCGAAGCAGTGCCGGTTCGGCACGCGGACTCGGTGGTTGCGGTGCTGACGCATCAGACCGCGGTCGCGGATAGCCCGAAGTCCAGCCCGCTGGAGACTGCCTATCTCGACTGCGCCGGTGACCTTGTGCACATGCTGTCGGAGGGCACCTTTCCCAACGTGGGGGACATGGCGATGTCGCGCTCGAGCCCGCGGGTAGGTGATGGATTCATCCGGCTCAACGTCGACGGCGACGTTTCCTACGCCAGCCCGAACGCGTTATCGGCCTATCACCGAATGGGCCTGACCCAGGAGCTGGAGGGGCAGAACCTGATCGAGGTCACCCGTCCGTTGATCTCCGACCCCTTCGAGGCTCAAGAACTCGCCGACCATGTGCGCGACTCACTGAGCGGCGGGGCCAGCATGCGCATCGAGGTCGACGCCGGCGGCGCGGGGGTGCTGCTGCGGACATTGCCGCTGGTGGTCGACGGCTCGGCGGCCGGCGCCGCGGTGCTGGTCCGCGACGTCACCGAAGTCAAACGCCGCGACCGCGCACTGATGTCCAAAGACGCCACCATCCGGGAAATCCACCACCGGGTGAAGAACAACCTTCAGACCGTCGCGGCGCTGTTGCGCCTGCAGGCCCGTCGGACCACCAACGCCGAGGGCCGAGAGGCGCTGATCGAATCGGTGCGACGGGTGTCGTCGATCGCGCTGGTGCACGATGCGCTGTCGATGTCGGTCGACGAGGAGGTCAACCTCGACGAGGTGATCGACCGGATCCTGCCGATCATGAACGACGTTGCGACGGTCGATACGCCGATCCGGATCAACCGGAGCGGCATGCTCGGCGTCCTGGACTCAGACCGGGCGACCGCGCTGATCATGGTGATCACCGAGCTCGTGCAGAACGCGATCGAGCATGCCTTTGAGCCGGCCACCTGCGAAGCCGCCGCCGCGGGCGGTTCGGTGACGATCCGCGCGGAGCGTTCGGCGCGCTGGCTCGACGTGGTCGTTCACGACAACGGCCGGGGACTACCCGAGGGATTCAGCGTCGAGAAATCCGACCGGCTGGGTCTGCAGATCGTCCGGACGCTGGTATCGGCCGAGCTGGACGGCTCGTTGCATATGCAGGACGCCCCCGACGGCGGGACGGATGTGATCTTAAGAGTTCCGATCGGTCGTCGCGCGCGCGACGCGCACTAAGGCCCCACCCACAACGGTGCGGCCCCGACAATTTGGTCGGGGCCGCACCGTTGAAAGTCTGGTCAGACTCCGGTTCGGGCCTTCGTCCGAGCGTTACGACGCTTGAGTGCACGTCGCTCGTCTTCGCTCATTCCACCCCACACGCCAGAGTCCTGCCCGGTGTTCAGCGCCCACGACAGGCACTCGGTGGTTACCGGACAGCGGTTACAGACCAGTTTCGCGTCGGCGATCTGTGCGAGAGCCGGACCGCTGTTCCCGACAGGGAAGAACAGCTCCGGGTCTTCGTCGCGACAGACCGCTGTGTGGCGCCAATCCATAAGTCGTTGCTCCTCACTGTGTGCGCAGCAATGCGCACGAATGATTTTCTTCGGCTGTTAACGCAGACACAACAAATGTTTCCGTACCGTTGCATGCGATAGTTCGATCGTTTCACAGGCTCAACAGATGTCAATAGCGGCTCGTTGGTCCGTGGGCTATCTCACTTCAAGGATCTGTTACCAAATCCCTTAATCGTTTGTACTACACTCCCTCGGAGTCTGACCAGTGTCTTTGCCCACATAACGCGATCGTCGCAGGTCAGATGACCCTTTTTGCCGGCGGAGCGACGACACTCAGGGCGTCGGGAACCGAACGAAACGTCATCCCTTCGCGCAGGCCGAGGTAGTCGCCGTCGATTTGACTCGGCATGGGCGGATCGGCGCACGTCACC
>NZ_JBAPMI010000298.1:0-7732 GCF_049278535.1 Mycobacterium sp.
GCCTCCGGCACCTGCAGCCGCGCCCTCGGCGGCCCCCGCGGCCGCGCCCTCGTCGGCAACTGGGGCCACAGGTGTCATGGCAGCGGTCTCCAAATTGCCCATCATGGGCCCTAACGCGTCGAGAGCGACAAACGCACCGAAGAACGCGGGGAGATACAGCAAATTGCCAATCAAACCCGAACCGATCGAACCGAGGCCGACCGGCGTCGCAGCGGCACCGCCGGTCAGACCGAGGGCACTCGAGAGTCCAGACAAAAGCCCCGACAGCCCCGGACCGGACGACGCCGACGAGGCGGGCGATGCGAGGCTTTGCAGTGCTTGGGAGATCAGCCCCGACAGCGACGCCTGCGAATTGCCGACGGCGGTTCCGGCGGCCTGGGTGACCGCGGCGCTCTGCACGCCCGACCCGGCCGGATTGGTGGTCTGCGGCGCCTCGGTGAACGGCGTGACCTGGGCGGCGGCCGCCGAATTGCCGGCATAGCTGTACATGGCTGCGGCGTCTTGGGCCCACATTTCGCCGTATTGGGCCTCGTTGGCGGCAATCGCCGCCGTGTTCTGACCCAAAACATTTGTCACGACCAGCGACGTCAGCTGGATGCGGTTCGCCGCGACAATCGCCGGTGGCACCGTCATCGAGAACGCTGTCTCGTAGGCGCCTGCAGCCGCTTGAGCCTGGCCGGCCGCCTGCTCAGCCTGTCCGGCGGTGGTGCTGATCCACGCAAGATAGGGTGCGACCGCCGCCGCCATGGCCGTTGACGACGGCCCCTGCCACAACTCGTCCGTCAGCTCCGAGATGACCGATCCGTACGAAGTTGCCACAGAATGCAATTGAGCGGCCAGCCCGTTCCAGGCCGTCGCAGCGGCCATCATCGAGCCCGACCCGGGCCCCGAATACATGCGCGCCGAGTTGAGCTCTGGTGGAAACGCCCCGAAATCCATGTTCGATCCTCGGTTGCCTACAGCGCCGCGGCCGCGTTGGCGGCCTCGGTGGCCGCATACGAAGCGGCGCTGGTGCCGAGGGTGTGCACAAACATCTCGTGAATCGCGGCGGCTTGGGCGCTGATCGCCTGGAACATCTGGGCGTGTGCGGCGAACTGCGCCGCCGTCAGCGCCGACACCTCGTCAGCCGCCGCGGGTACGACCCCGGTGGTGGGAGCCGCGGCAGCCGCGCTCCCGGCCGTCATCGCAGAACCGATGCCCTGCAGGCTTCCGGCCGCTGTGATCAACGCGTCAGGCTGTGTGGTGACGAACGACATGTGCTCCTCCTAATAAAAGCAAGCCGAACCGGAGGTGCGCCGCGGTTACGGCCGGCTGCGGCGGCGCCTGGCGCCGCTTTATACCGTGATGTACGTAAGTAAGTAGCTTACATACTATTCGTCACATGGCAAGGCGAATAGCAAGATAATCAGTATCTTAAATCGCCTGAAAGCATCCATACACTCGGTAACTTGGCCACAAGGCAGACCGCTGGGTGGCGGGACTTTGGGGCTATCGAGCGTCACGTATTCGCTAACCGACCGGCTTGAGGCCGATCGCCTGCTGCACCAGGGGCATTAACGCTTGGGCATAGGTACCGGTGATGTGGAACTGATCTTGATACACCGCGTAGTGCCCGACGATCGCGGGACACAGGTCCGCGGTGCAGAGCCACGGTGTCAGGTTCACGAAACCGGCGCCGGCCTGTTGAGCTCCAGCGAGCGCAGCCTGCTGTTCGTCTGCCGGCGCCGCCGTTGCGGTCTTTGTCGCGCACGTCAACGCCGACGAAGGGTGTGCGGCCAAGCACCGCGGCGGGTCCTGACTCAACAGCGGAACATCGCCCATCACAAACAACTTGCGGCCCGGGCCTTGCATCTGCTTCAGCACGGCTGCGTACCCGGCGGCGTAGTCGTCGTCATCGAATCCGGTGTGGTTTCCGCTGGCCACTATCACCACCGACGGATCCTGCCGCTTCATCCAGTTGATCGCTGCAGTCTTCCACTCGCGGCACTGCGCGTCGGTCACGCCTTCGCGTGTCGTGTCGAACGTAATCATCGGCATGTGGCAGCCGTAATAGAAGACAAGACCAAACCTGTAGCCGAGCCGCGTGGCGATCGAGTGCACGGTCCGCGACCACATCACTGCCTCGGAGTCCCCGATCAGGATGATCATCGGGGCGTTTGCCCGGGCACCGGTGTCAAAGATGCATGGCTGACGGTCCGGCTTGAGCCACGAGATCGGCAGCGGTGAGCACCGGCCGCCGTCAGGCACACGCATGTCAGCAGCGGCATCGGCGAGGCTCGGAGTGAGGTCTGGGGGAATCGTGTCGGTTTTCGCTCCCGACGCCACCTGAGCCGGGATGTCCGAGCAGGCGGACGACGGGCAGGACGTTTTTGTGATGTCAGGACTGTCGAATAAGTTTCGTGCGCCCCCGCTGTGGACGATGAACACTTGCGCTAGCGCAATGGTGATGGCAATCAGCGCAGCACCGACCGCAAGGCTCAGTCCCGGTCTCGCAGTGAGCGATTGGGCGCGGCGAACTGGGTTTTCCACCCATCGGTAACTGAGCGCGGACGCCAGAATTGTGAGCAGCAGCAAGCCGGTCGTCTGCCATCCGCTCGTATGGCGCATGACGTACTGTGCGGCGATGGTGAGGATCGGCCAGTGCCACAGGTATAGCGAGTACGACCGCGCACCAAACCATTGCATCGGCCGAAGCGACAGACCCCGTTCCACGAACGTTCTGGTATCGGTGCAGCCGGCGGCGATCAGAAGCGCAGTGCCTACTACCGGCCACGCGATCGCCGCGCCCGGGTACGGCGTCGAGGAATTCAGCAGCAGCGCGCTGCCGGCGATACCGGCCAACCCGCATGATGCGAGTCCCTCGGCGGCCCAGCGCTGTTTCAGCTTCCGATGAAGCTCCGGTCCTAGCACGGCAATCAGTGCCCCGAGACCAAGCTCGCTGGCGCGGGTAAACGGGGAGAAGTACGCCCAGGTGGGATCTGCTGCTGTTTCAAAGACGGACCAGGCGAAGGATGCGGCGATGATGGCGATCAGCGACCCCGCGAGGACGCGCCTGAGGCGGGTGCCTCCGACGACTGACACCAACGCTAGAAACACGCCTGGCCAGACCACGTAGAACTGTTCTTCCACGCCCAGCGACCACATGTGTAGCAGCGGTGAAGGTGGCAGTTGGGATCCGAAGTAGTCGGTGCCGACAAGTCCGAAGTGAATGTTCGCTGCGAAGACCGCAGTCCATTTCGCAGCGACCGCGACGTCGTTGCCGGTGAGGAATCCGAGGAAGTAGTACGCCGCGACGACCGTCGTGACCACGACCAGAGCCGACGCGGGCAGTATTCGCCGCACCCGCCTGCCATAAAACCCAAGAATCGATACACGACCGGTCGTCGAATGTTCGCGCAGCAGAATGCTGGTGATCAGGAATCCCGAGATCACGAAGAAGACATCGACGCCGACAAATCCGCCACTGAACGGCGTGCCATAAGCGTGGAAGACCAGGACCAGACCGACCGCGATGGCGCGCAATCCCTCGATGTCCGGGCGGAATCGCCGACCGC
Source organism: Mycobacterium sp. (assembly GCF_049278535.1). Taxonomy (GTDB): domain Bacteria; phylum Actinomycetota; class Actinomycetes; order Mycobacteriales; family Mycobacteriaceae; genus Mycobacterium. The sequence continues at coordinate 3,555 of NZ_JBAPMI010000298.1, forward strand.
CATCGGCTCCCCCAGACCGCAGCGTGGATTGAGCAGCTGTGACGGTAGGCGCGGCTATGGTGCCGGGTCGCATTCGGCGCTCTCAGGCGCGGGCGAGCGCCGGGGGGCGGGGATCGAGAATGCCGCGGAGCCAATCGACGGTGCGCTTGATGCCTTGGCTGAGGTCGGTTTCGGGATTCCAGCTCAGCACCCGGCACGCCCGGGTCGGGTCCAAAGCGCTCGCATGGAGCTCACCGGTGCGGGCCTCGGCGTGATCGGGCAGATGCGAGACACCGACTTCTGCGGCTATCAGCTCGTGCAGCTCGGCGACCGTCGTTTGTACGCCGGTGCCGATATTGAAGGTGCCGACCGTGCTGGCCGGTGCATGCGCGGCACACAGGAAGGCATTCACGGCGTCGTCGACGTAAACGTAGTCGCGGGTGGCGCTGCCGTCGCCATAGATGGTCGTGGGACGGCCGGAGATCATCGCACTGCCGAAGGCCGTGACCACGCCGGCTTTCCCATTCGGATCTTGGCGTGGCCCATAGACGTTGGCCAGTGCCAGACAAATCGGCGCTAGCCCGTACATGCCGGCGTAGGCGCGCATATAGAGTTCGCCGGCGACATTGGCTACCGCGTACGGCGAAAGCGGTTCCACCGCAGTGTCTTCGGTGGCCGGCAAGGTGGTCGCCGCACCGTAGCGGCAGCCACCCGAGGTGGCGTGGACGATCCGCGGTACTCGCGCCCGGCGGCTCGCTTCGAGCAGGTTGATGGTGCCCAACACGTTATTGCGGGCGTCATGTTGTGGATCGTCAATGGACCTGCCTACGTCGATCTGCGCGGCCAGATGGAACACCACGTCAGGGTTGGACCCCGCGACAACGTCGCACAGCGCGGGGTGCCGGACGTCGATCGCGGCGAAGGTGAAGCGACCGGGTCCGTCGTGTTGGTGGGCCCACTCGAGGTTGGTGGCAGGGGGGCCGGCGCTGAGATTGTCGACGCCTGTCACCTGGTGTCCTTCCGCCAGCAGGCGGTCGACAAGTGTGGAACCGATGAATCCGGCAGCGCCGGTTACGAGCGTGCGCATTATCGGCTATCTCCCCACCGGCTGGACCAGCGCGGGGCGGGGCGCGCCGGCGGGTGCGCTGACCTCGATGTCAGCACACGCCATCGTCAGACCAGCCAGCCGGGAATGGCCGCACTGGTACGGCGGGCCGTCCGGCCTTGATCATGCTGTCGCGCCCGCCGACACGGCCGGGCCCCGCCCGGTGGCCTGTCGCGCCGCTTGATAGAGGTGCCCGGAAACACCCGAGCGGTGATGGCGCAGAACGGTTCTCAGGACCCGGATGCCGTCGCGGATCGCATGCAGGTTCGACGCACCGGTGCGTCGGGGCAGCTCCAGGCTGGGAACCTCTGCAATGCGCAGACCCGTTTGCATGGCACGCACCGTCATCTCGGCTTCGATTTCGAAGCCGGTGGCCGACAGCCGAAGGTGCTCGAGATAGCGGCGGTGAAATGCGCAGAATCCGTAGCACAAATCGGTCAGCTGGGCGTCGTAGACCGTGTTGAAGGCGGTGAGCAGGAAGAGGTTACCGAGTCGGCGGATCCAGGTGATGTCCAATGACCCCCCGCCGCTGATGAACCGCGAGCCCTTGACGAAGTCGTAACCATGGTTGAGGAAATGCACGTAGTGGCGGATCTCCTGCGGTGACATGCTGCCGTCCGCGTCCATCATCACGATGATGTCGCCGGTGGCCGCTTGGAATCCGGTGCGCAATGCGCTGCCTTTTCCGACGCCCTCCTGAGGCACGATCCTCAGGTCCGGCCGGTATGCCTGCGCGGTGGTCAGTGTGACATCGGTCGAGTTGCCATCGACGAGGATGATTTCGTCCACGTCGTCGGCGATCTGCTCGAGTACCGAGGCGATGTTGCGAGCCTCGTTCCTTACCGGGATGACCAGGCTGACGCGGGGGCGGACCGCGGGGCCCGCCCCGGTGTCAATGTGTGCGATTGAGGATGGATCTGGCGGGATCGTAGTCGCAAGGTGCAGCGCCGATCCGTTGTCACTGCCATGGCCGGTGGCCGATACGGTTGTCATACTCGGGTGCCAATCTGCTGGTGGGGTGTTGCTTGGGCGTCGTGGGTTAGGAGATGTGGTTGGTCAGCGGGCCAGCAGGCCGGTGAGACAGACTGAGCGACGGCTCCGTCGCCGAGTGTCTGACCATCCTGCGGGAACATCCCTGATTATCATATCGCCTGCCCTCCTATGCGGGATATTACATACCATAGGAATGGTTAGCAATAGTTTGGACGACTTGAAGTATCGGCAGAGCGGAAGCGCTCGTGCCGAGGCCCCTGGCGCAGTGGTGTTAGACCACCGACGCGCTACCCGGTGGCCGCAGTGAGCGCGTCGCTGTCGGCGAGGAACGGCATCGGCATCCCGCCCGAAGTCAACAACGTCTCCATCGCGTTGCCCGCGATAGGCCGTGAGAATAGATAGCCCTGCGCCCGGCGGCAGCCGTATTGCATCAGCGCCAGCGCGGCCGCCGGAGTTTCGACGCCCTCGGCGACAAGCTGGAGGTCGAAGGCGTCGGCAAAGCCGATTATCGCGCGGATAATCGCCAGGTCGTTGGGGTCACTGCCCAGATTGCGCACGAAGCGCGGGTCGATCTTGAGCGTGTCCATCGGCAGCGTCTTCAGATGCGACAAAACCGCGTAGCCGGTGCCGAAGTCGTCGATGGACGTCTGCACGCCGATGTCTTTGAGCTGGGTCAGCGTGCGGGCCGTGCTGTCGATGTCGTGGACCACTGCGCGCTCGGTGATCTCCAGACACAAGGAACCGTCGGACATGCCGAACTCATCGATGGTGTCGGCAACCATCCGGACGAATCCGGGAGTGGTCAACTGCAGGGGAGACATGTTGACCCGCAATGACGCGTCTCTGGCCACGCCGCGCGAGCGCCACCCGCTGAACTCCGCGCACGCTGACCGCAGTACCCACCGGTCTAAATCGGCTGCGAGGTTCATCGATTCGGCCACCCCGATGAACGAATCCGGAAGCAGCACACCGCGGTCCGGATGCCGCCAACGCACCAGCGCCTCGGCGGCCACGATTGCACCGGTCCACAGGTCGACTTCGGGCAGGTAATTCAGGAACAGAGCTTCGTCGTCGATGTGGCCCCGTTGGAGGCCTTCCATGTCGGTGCGGAAACGCTGCTTCAACGAGTCGTCGCTGGCCACCGAGATCTCGTTGCCGCCCGCCCGCTTGGAGACCAAAACCGCTTCGTCGGCCCGGCGGAGCAGATCGGTGCCCTCGTCGCGGCCCGGCATGCCGACCGCCACGCCGATGCTCACGGTTCTGGTGACGGCTTGGCCATCGATGATCAGGCGATCGTGCACCGCCTTCCGGATCCGTTCGGCCAACGTCGCGGCGACCTGCGTGGTCATTGGCTGATCCGGTACGACGACGAACTCGTCGCCGCCTAGCCGGGCGACCATGCTCTGACCGCCGGCACAAGCACGAAGGCGGTCGGCAAAACTCTGGATGAACCAGTCACCGGCAGCGTGGCCGAGCGCGTCGTTGATCGATTTCAGGCGGTCGAGATCGAGGTATAGAACGGCGACGGGGCCGGGCCGCCGGCCGGCGAGTCGATCCGAAAGATGGGCGAGCAGCGCCCGGCGGTTGGGCAAACCGGTGAGATCGTCATGCTCGGCGAGATGCTGGAGCCGTTCCTCCGCCGAGATCCGAGCGTGGAACTGTGCGAACAGGGAGGCGACTGTTTTGAGGGTGTGGATCGCTTCGGGCTTCCACTTCCGGCCACGGCATTTGACAAAGCCGAGCACCCCGGCGGTCTGCGTACCGGAGACCAGTGGGGCGGCGGCCACCATCGGGCCGCCGCCGTAACGTTGCCACGTGACCGGGCATCGAAAGCCGGCGCTCTCGTGACTGCGGTAAATCACCAGCTCTTTGCCATCTTCGCAGAGCGCCAAGGCAGGGTGGTCGCTGGCGAAGGAGACCACCGCACCCGGATCGACATCGGCCACATCGGACCGCGGTGGCCACTCTGCGGCCAACACCGAGGCACGGACGCTGTGGTCGCTGTAGCGGAGGAAGGCGTAGTGCAGGTCGAACTGTTCGACGAGTTGGGCAAGGACCTTTTCGCTGGCCTGAGCAGCAGTTGCCGCGCTCGCTTCCAACA
>NZ_JBAPMI010000299.1:0-2592 GCF_049278535.1 Mycobacterium sp.
TGACACGACAGAGCGTCACGACGGACGCGCGAGACGCCCACGGCGCAAGGGCCGACGCAGCGGTCCCGGCATGATCGGAGTTTTCGGTGGCTAAATTCGGCCGCGTCGCCGAGATGGGGATCTTTCGGGCAACAAAGACGTTTTTTCGGGACTCCGAAGCGCACGTCGCCCAGGCGGCGGAACCAAAAGTCCTCAAGACTTCAATCCCTCGGAAGTACAAACGAGAACTAACGCTCGCCGGGGCCCCCGGCCGTGAGGCCATGGAGACGATCGACAAGCATGGCGTGAATACTGTCTTCAGAGACGGGGGTGGCAGCATGTACGATCGCGCCAAAAATACGATCTATATCGACGTAAAGAATGGCAGTCCTACGGCAGGACTGGTCCACGAGGCCACGCATGCCCGCTGGACCCGAGAAGGCTGGACAGCAGACGTCAGCCGCCTCGATCGAACTTCCTTCGTCAACCGATCCCTGGACGAAGAGACCGATGCCGCAGTGAATGAGATCAGGACCATCACAGAACTGCGAAAACAAGGCATCGAAGTTCCGGATTCCGCTTTGCAGAGCCATTATACCTACGGCTACAACAACGCGGTTCAATGGAGCGATGCGACGGCGCGTGCCCAGGGAAGGCCTCTCACTTATGCCGAACTGGACCAGGCAGGTCAGCTGGGTGGCCGCGGTGCCGTGAGTGCCGCTTACCATAGCGGACAGATACGAGGCTCGGTCGACGGAACGCCCTACCCGCAGCATTTGGGTGCAGGATGGGATTCGTACCAGGCCTGGTATCGACAGTACGGGCAACAGATCTAACACCTACCACGAGAGAGTGGATCATGATTACCGGTGACAGGGAAACCCGCGAGTTCATCAGTAACGCATTGGAGGCGGAAGGCCACCCCGACAAAGCGTTTCTGGCGACTAATCCGGCCTCGGCGATCATGCACCCATCCGTAGCGCTTCCTGGTGGCGCGGACGTGGTTCGTTTCGACTCGTTTCCGCACCCCAACGCGAGCTTCTATGTCGGAGTCGCCGGGGGGAGGGTCTTTTATCTCACCGAATCGCCAGAGGCTTTCCCGGCGATGATGCGTGCCGCCGGAATCCGTGTCACCTCGTCGGCCGATGCGACCCTGGTCGCGCAATGGTTCGTTGAGACCACACGCGCGATGGACGTGTTCAGCCGCGCCGTCAGCAGCATCGATGACATCGAATGGGCCTCCGGCCCGCTTGCACCTAAGCCTGAGGAGATCAGCGCGCTGACCGACCGGCTGCGGGGCGTCATAGCACCGGCGAGCGCCGAAGCCCAGGGAAACGACTATTTCGTCACCCTCTACGTTCTGCGCGGTTCGAACCTCGTACGCCGAGAAATCACGGTCACCGCCGACGGCAACATCCGCGACCGCGCCGAACGAGTCGCCAAGAACCTCCCCGTGCCGATCAGCATGTGACTGGAGCCGCGCGTCTGCTCGCGGGGTGGCCGTCGCTGGCGAAGGATCAACGGACGCGCAGACACCGTGACTTCGCACGGGCTGATCGCCTTGCGGGCGGCGACTTGACGCGCCGCCGCACTTGATGGCCGTACAGCAAAATCTGCATGTTCGAAGCGCACTCGATCGGTCATGTGCGGTAAAGCTCGGTAAGAAGCTCGAGCACGGGGCGGGTGGCCGGGTGGGGGTCGTCGCGCCACCAGACCAGTCGTACGGCGATCGGTTCGGCGTCGCGTACCGGCAGGTAGACGATGCCGGGCCTTGGATATTGGTCAACGACGGACTGCGCGGTAACCCCCACGCAGCGGCCGGTGGCGATGACCGTGAGCCAGTCGTCGATGTCGCGGCTCTCCTGTGTCGCGGGGCGCGCGTTCGCGGGCCACAAATCCGCGGTGGTCGTTCCGGTGCGCTGGTCAACGAGCAGGACGCGGCTGCTGAGATCGGCCAGATGCACCGAGCGGCGCCGCGCCAGGGGGTCGGAGGCGGCCATCGCGCACCAGCGTGCTTCCAGACCCACGATGGCGCCCTCGAAGCGGCGGTCCTCCAGCGGCCTGCGCATGACCGCGAGGTCCGCGGTGCCCTCGGCCAGGCCGGCGCTCGGGGAGTTGATGCGAAGCAGGTGCAGTTGCGTTTCCGGGTGCGATTCCCGCCACCGGTGTTGAAAGGCGAGTGTGAGTCGGCCGAGTGCCGACCAGGCGTGGCCGATACGCAGTTCGACGTGGCCCGATGTCGCTTCCTGTATCAGGTTGTCGACCTCGGTCAGCACGCGCCGGGCGTGCGCCACGACGCGTAGTCCGATCGCGGTCGGCGAGGTTTCGCGGGACGTACGTCGCAGCAGCCGTACGCCGAGGCGCTTCTCGAGCGCCGCGAGTGTGCGGGAGACCGCAGCCTGTGAGACACCCAGAGCGATCGCGGCGTCGGTGAACGTGCCCTCGTCCACGATCGCGATGAGGCAGCGCAACTGACGCAGCTCGACATCCATAACCGAATCGTATAGTTGGCGGGCTCCATGCATTTTGCGCATGGTCCGGCGCGGCACAGGATCGATGCATGCAAGCAGCCCCCACTCGCCCAGCAGACCGCGCCGTCCTGCCCACGAAGCG
>NZ_JBAPMI010000300.1:0-6299 GCF_049278535.1 Mycobacterium sp.
CCGCCGCCACCGCCTGATTGGCGCCCTTGCCGCCCGGCGTCGAGCGCACCGACGCTGCCAACGCCGTCTCGCCCGGGCCCGGTAAGTCGTCGACATCGAACCCGATGTCCATATTCACGCTGCCCACCACGCATACTCGCGTCATTCCGCCGACGTTATGGAGTCGCACTCGGATATACAAACGACGTGTTGATAACGGTTTTCGGCAAATCCGATTTCACTACATCATTCGCGTTACGCTGCTGCGTGATCTGGGCTTTTGCGGCCCGTCAGCGAAAGGAAAGCCGATTGACGGTGCAGAGCTCATCTGATCCGGAACCGGTTCAAACGGCGTCGCCCGCGCCAGCCAGGCGGCGTCGTCCGCGACACCTGTCGCGGTTGAGTCTCCAATCCAAAATCATGTTGATGCTGTTGGTGTCCAGCCTGGCGTCACTGGCGGTTATCGGCGTCGTCGAGTACTTCGATGGCCGTAGCAAACTCCTCCCGGTCGCTGCCGAACGAATGATTCAGCTACGTGAGGGGCAGCGGCGGGCGATCGAAATGTTGTTCGGCGACCTTGCGAACTCACTGGCGGTTTACAGTCGCGGCACAACCGCGGACGAGGCGGTGCAGGCATTCAGCGCAGGATTCGACCAATTGGGCGACGCACCAGTCGATCCCGGCGAACTACAGGCATTGGAGACCTATTACACCAACAAGCTGATCAAGCCGATCCAGAAGACTACGGGCATGAAGCTCGACCTGAGGGCGCTGATGCCCAATAACAACGCGCAGAAATATCTTCAGGTCCGCTACACCCTTCCGGCACACGACTCTAACGCCCCCGAGGACCCAGGTGACGGCAGCGCATGGTCTGCCGCAAATGTCCGATTCCACAAGTACTTTCGCGAGATTGCCACCCGCTTCGAATACCGGGATGCCATGCTGCTCGACACTCGGGGCAACCTGGTTTACAGCGTGAACAAGGGCCCCGCTTTGGGCACCAACATCCTGACCGGTCCGTATCGCGAGTCCAACCTCCGTGGCGCTTACGAAAAAGCGATGAATGCCGACTCGGTTGACTTTGTGTGGATCACCGATTTCGAGCCGTTCCAGCCTGCCGGCGGGGTGCCCATCGCGTGGCTGGTGTCGCCGATCAACACGGGAGGCAAGACGAACGGAGTGCTCGCACTGCCGCTGCCAATCTCGAAGATCAACCGAATAATGACTGCCGACCAGAACTGGAAAGCGGCCGGCATGGGCGATACAGCGGAGACATACCTAGCGGGACCGGACGGGTTGATGCGTTCCGATTCGCGGTTGTTTTTGCAAGAGCCCAAGAAATACGAACGCGACGCCGTGGCCGCGGGCACCCCACCCGATATCGCCGCCAAGGCGATCCGCTGGCACGGCACGACGCTGGTGCAGCCAGTCGATACCGAAGCTTTCCATGCCGCGCAGCGCGGCCGGACCGGAACGATCGTCGACCACGGTTACCTCGGAGACCGCGAGCTCGCGGCCTACGCCCCGGTGTCGATACCCAATTCGGAATTGCGTTGGTCGATCCTGGCAACGCGGGACAGCTCCGAAGCCTATTCCCGCATAGAGTCATTCACCCGAACACTGATCGTGACAACTGCGGCGATGGTGTTCGTGATATGCGTGCTCTCGATGCTGATTGCCCAGGCCTTCGTCGGGCCCATCCGGCGGCTGCGGACCGGCGCGGAAGAGATCAGCGCCGGCAACTACGACGTCACGATTCCGGTCACGACCCGAGACGAGATCGGCGATCTCACCAGTGCTTTCAACGAGATGAGTCGGAATCTCAAGATCAAGGATGGCTTGCTCACCGAACAGCGCAATGAAAACGACCGATTGCTGTTGTCGCTGATGCCCGAGTCCGTAGCGCAGCGCTACCGTGATGGTGAGCAGACCATCGCCCAGGAGCATCAGGACGTGACGGTCATCTTCGCCGACATCATCGGCCTCGATGAGATGTCGAATGTGCTGTCCGGCGATGAGTTGGTCGGGATTGTCGACGAGCTGATGCGCGAGCTTGATTCGGCGGCCGAAGCCCTTGGCGTCGAGCCGATTCGCACCGTGCACAACGGCTACCTCGCCAGCTGTGGACTGAACGTCCCACGGCTGGACAGCGTGCCCCGAACCATCGATTTCGCCTTGGAGATGCTGCGCGTCATCGAACGGTTCAACACCGGAAGGGGCTACCACCTCAGTATTCGGGCCGGCGTCAACACGGGCAACGTGATCAGCGGACTGGTCGGCAGATCCAGCGTCATCTACGACATGTGGGGCGCGGCAGTGAATTTGGCCCACCAGATGCGCAGCGGTACATCGGGTTCCGGAATCTACGTCACCACCGATGTGTACGAGGTGCTGCGCGACATCCGCCAGTTCACCCCGGCCGGAAACCTCGTCGTCGACGGTTCGGAACAGCCGATCTGGCGATTAGCGGAGCGCAAATGAACGCGGTGGATCCGTTGTGGTTGTACTGGGCCGGCGGGTTGGCCCTCGGACTGCCCCTCGTATTGATCTGCCTTACTGAATGGCACAACTTCCTGTCGCGTCGGCACAGCACGTTAGCCGGGCCGGTCAACCTGCTGCGCAATTACATCGTGCCGTTGGCAGCGCTGCTGTTGCTCTTGATCAAGGTGGCGCGGGTCCCCGCCCAGTTCAACTCGGTGCGGGTGCTGGCAACGGTATTCGGCTTCGTGGTGCTGCTCCTGCTGTTGTCCGGCCTGAACGCCACGGTGTTCGAGAGCGCGGCGGAGGGATCGTGGCGCAAGCGGGTGCCGACGATATTCCGCGACGTCACAAGGTTTTTGCTGATTGCGGTCGGTCTTACGTTCATCTTCTCCTACGTCTGGGGCGTGCGGGTAGGCGGCTTGTTCACCGCGCTGGGTGTGACGTCGGTCGTTATCGGCCTCATGCTGCAGAACTCCGTCGGTCAGATCGTGTCCGGCTTGTTCATGTTGTTCGAGCAGCCGTTCCGGATTGGCGACTGGCTTGACACCCCGGCGGCGCGCGGACGCATCGTGGAAGCGAACTGGCGTGCTGTCCACATCCAGACCGGCCACGGATTGCAGATCACGCCGAACTCGGTGCTGGCAGCCACCTCGTTCACGAATCTGAGTCGTCCGCCCGGTGCGCACAAGCTGTCGATCATCACGACATTCTCGGTGGCCGACTCACCCGATCGGGTGCGACGGCTGCTGGTCCGGGTCGCGAGTGCACTGCCGCAACGCAAGACCGAGATCGCGCCGACGGCCACCGCAAGCGGCGCCGGCGAGTATCAGGTCAGCATCGCGCTGAAGTCGCCTGCCGATGACGGCGCCGCGAAAGCGACGTTCCTGCGCTGGATCTGGTATGCAGCACGTCGCGACGAGTTGCACCTGGACGGCGCCACCGATGATTTCTCCACACCGGCGCGAGTGCAAATGGCGATGCGCACCATCGTCGCACCCGCGCTGCGGTTGAGCGTCACCGATCAGCAGTCACTTGTCCCGCACGCGAGAATAGTTCGATACGGAGCCGACGAAGTTGTGCAATACGTCGGCGAAGTGCCAACGGCCATGACGTTTTTGGTCAAGGGCAGTATCCGCCTGACCACGACCGCCGACGACGGCTCGGTCATCCCACTCAGTCTGCTGGACGAAGGTTCGTTCATTGGGCTGACCACCCTCACCCGCCAACCAAGTCTGTCCGACGCATACGCCCTCGAAGAGGTGACCGCGCTGGAGATCGATCGCGAGCACATCGAAGATCTCGTGCTGCGGACCCCACTGCTGCTTCAGGAGCTGGGCCGCATCATCGAGGATCGGCGACGGGACGTCAGGAGCCTCGGGTCGTAAGTGCTTCCGGCTGAGGCGATTTGGAGTCAGAAAAGGTTGGGCGTCAGCTCAGCGAGCAAGTGGGGTATGAAGAACGTGCTGTCGGCGATGTGTGCGGCAAGGTCCGTGGTGGTGGGAATGGTGAAGTCACCCCAGGGCGTCACCAAGGTCTCCGTGATCACGTTCGGGCCGGTCGTCGAGACGAGGTCGGAGTAGATGGTTTCAATGCCATTCGGGTAGATCATCACGTCGAACTCCGAGCCGATCGGCGGTAGATCGCCCGGGTCGATACCTGTGGGACCCGATGCGGCCGTGACCAGAAGTGCCTCGCTGTAACTGCCCCAAAATCCGGTCGTCGTGGACACGTCGGCGTTGAACGTCCCGAGCGAGTGGCCGGCCGCGTCGTTGAGGTCGAATAGCTGGTATCCCTGGACCTCTGAGTTCACCGGCGGGACGCCGTTGACTCCGGAGATCAACTCGTTGCCTACCGGAATGATGGACTCGCCGTTCCACGGGAGCGTGATCGAGTTGACGGTCAGCGCCGAGGTCGCGTCGAACGGGATGGGGATCGTGAACTCGTGGTGCGGGGTCACCAAGGTATCCGAGATGATGTTGCCCGACTCCGAAGGAGTGACCGAATAGATGTTGTAGACCGAACCGTCGCCGAAGAAGTAGAAAACGTTGTAAAGCGAGTCGACCGGCGGTGTGTCGCCGGCGGCACTACCCACGGTGCCCGAGATGTCCTGGGTGACCAGGATTTCCTGGGTGTAATTGAATGCGAGGTCCGACGTGTTGGTTACCAAGCCTTGGAAGGCGCCCAGCGGTTGATCGGTGGCCGCGTCATAAACGTTGAATAGCTGATCTCCCTGGACGGCGATGTCAGCGGGCGGCAACCCGGTCACTGCGGTGATGTTTTCCGAAACCCCGGCGGCGGGGGCCAAGTAGTAGCCGTTGGCGAGCTGCACGGGGGTGGTGTCCACCGTGTTGTCGCCAAGACCCAAGGCCGCATCGAAAAGGGCCGGAAATGTGTAGGTCCCGGACGGGAAAATCAAATTGTGGGTGATCACGTCGCCGTCGGGCGAGGTGAGGTCGGAGTAAATCCGCTCGTAGCCATTTCCGTAGTCGGCGATGTTGATTACCGAGCCGACCGGCGGAGTGTCCCCGGTGGCGGTGCCCACGGTGCCGGTCAGATCCTTGGTGACGAGCAGTAACTGGTTGGCGGCGCCGTACAAGGACGAGTTGGTGCTTTCGTCAGCTTCGAATGTTCCGACTGCCTGGCCGGTTGTCTTGTCAAAGAGCTCGAATACCTGTTGTCCCTGGAGGCTGTTAGCGACCGCGGGAGGCGTCGTGGGCAAGCCGAAAAATCCGGTGATCTCTTCGGGGGAATTCGGCGCCGGAAGGATCTCGTAGGTGTCGGCGTGGGCGAAGCTTGTGGACAGGAACGTGGCAACCAGCAGCCCACCCGCGGCTGCGCCCAAGAGATGGGTAATACGGCGGCGGACCAATGGATGCTCGATTCGGTTGTCGATGCGGACCAGCTAACACTTTAAGCAGGTGAACCGGCCGGGATTTGCTCTGCTGCAGGCATTCCGGTCGGCCAATTGGCCGGGCCAGCTCGAATACCTCGTGCGATTATGCCCGGCGCCCACGGCAGAGGCTAGCTGAGCGCACTGCCGACACGCGGGAACAGGGATGCTCAGCCTAGGGTCGTGTCAACCGGGCGGTAGGAAGCTCGATACCCTGGGTTAATGAGTGTGCATGCGTTCTCGGCCCCCGATGTGCGCCAGCAGGTGCACGACGCGGCGCGCCGGGCCCGGGTCGCGGCTCGCGTACTGGCCTCCTTGCCCACCGTCGCCAAGGATCAGGCCCTCCAGGTCGCAGCGGCGGCGATTGTGGCGAACACCGAGAAGATACTGGCGGCGAACGCCGAAGACCTGCGCGCCGCGCGAGCGGTCGACACCCCGAATTCCATGGTCGACCGGCTGGCGCTGGACCCGACCCGCATCGAAGGGATTGCCGCCGGCCTGCGCCAGGTCGCCGGCCTGCCCGACCCGGTCGGCGAGGTGCTGCGCGGCTACACCCTGCCCAACGGCCTGGCGTTGCGTCAGCAGCGCGTCCCGCTCGGCGTTGTCGGCATTGTCTACGAGGGCCGGCCGAACGTCACCGTCGACGCGTTCGGGTTGGCGCTGAAGTCCGGCAATGCCGCCCTGTTGCGCGGTAGCTCGTCGGCAGCGCACTCCAACGAGTCATTGGTCTCGGTGTTGCGGAACGCGTTGGTCACCGAGGACCTGCCCGCCGACGCCGTGCAACTGATCACTGCGGCCGACCGCTCCTCGGTCACACATCTAATCCAGGCCCGCGGGCTTGTCGACGTGGTGATCCCGCGCGGCGGAGCCGGCCTGATCGACGCCGTCGTCCGCGATTCCCAGGTGCCGACCATCGAAACCGGTGTCGGCAACTGCCACGTATACG
>NZ_JBAPMI010000301.1:0-17840 GCF_049278535.1 Mycobacterium sp.
GGCTGGAACGCGGCCAGCTCAGCGGGCGGCGGGGCGTCGGGTGCGGGCGCGTCGGCAACGACGTTACGCGGGCTGGCGCCCGAAAGGCCCCGCCCGCAAACCGGCCAAGCGCCGCGGCCCTGGGTGGCCAGCACCCGCTCGGCGACGGCGATCTGCTGGTCCCGGCTGGCCTGATTCGCCGACGAGGCGTACTCGCTGCCGCCGTGCGACGCCCAGGTGCCTTGCGAGAACTGCAGCCCGCCATGGTACCCGTTGCCGGTGTTGATAGCCCAATTGCCGCCGGACTCGCAGGCGGCGACGCGATCCCATTCGCTGTCGGGAGCGGCGGTTGCGTGACCGGCGAGGGCGATGCCACCGCCGCCTATTACAGCGCCAGTGAAGGCCAGCTTGGCGACGCCGACGGTTGACGTGGTGGGTTTACGGTGACGGCCACTCATACCCCAGTGATTCCTCTCGTAAAGCGCCTACGAGGTCAGCTGTCGGGTTCGGGCGGAAGAGGTCGCCCGGCCGTCGTCGTGTCCGTGGGAAACGCGTCGGCTTCACCCCAAGGAGCCGCGGACGGCTCCAGGTTCGATTTCGGCGGACCGTTGGGTCCCCCGCCTCCATCCATGGTTTGGCGTTGCTCGCCTATTGGATGGAGCTCGGCGCTATAGGCGAGAAGGTTTACCGCGCAGGGAGACTCGGTAACCGGGCCCGACGCTAGCTGGTGTTAGCGGCAGAGTCATGTTGTGGCGAAACCAGCGTTTCGCGTGTCGCGGGCGGGAGAAACGCCAGGAAAGTTCGCTATTTCCACTGGTTAAACGCTTCGAAATCGGGCCGTTGCCGGACCGTGATCGTTTCGTTATGTGACTGAATTCACATCACGATGCACGATTAATCCCTGGTCACAGATTTCGCATCTGCGGCTTGAAAATCAGCGGCGCGTCGCTGGAGAGCCGACCCACGGTGCCGGGCGATCCACCGGGACGATCTCCTTGCCGAGCGGCACCAGCGACACCGGGATCAGTTTGAGATTGGCCAGCGCCAGCGGAAGACCGATGATCGTCACCGCCATCGCCACCGCGCTGACCAGATGGCCGATCGCGAGCCAAATCCCGCACAGCAGCATCCAGATGACGTTGCCGATCAGGGAGCCGGTGCCGGCGCCGGGCTTCTCGACGATCGTCCGGCCGAACGGCCATAGCGCGTACGACGCAATGCGCAGCGACGCGAAGCCGAACGGGATGGTCACGATCAGTACGAAGCAGATCAGCGCGGCCAGCAAATATCCGAGGGCCAGCCACAGGCCGCCGAAAACCAACCAGATGATGTTCAAAATCAGGCGCATTGTCTCCTCCAGCTGTGCCGCCAGCCTACCGAGAAATCCGAGTGCTCAGCCGTCGGCGATCCGAGTAGGATCGGTCGTCATCGCGTCCTGCGCAGGCGGGGCGCTTCGTTGTGTTGGCTGATGCAGTTATCGCTTAGACAAGCAGGTGAGACCGGTGCCGACTGGCAAGGTAAAGTGGTACGACGCTGAGAAGGGATTCGGCTTCTTATCGCAGGAAGACGGCGAGGACGTCTACGTTCGTTCCTCGGCGTTACCTGCGGGCGTCGAAGGGCTCAAGGCGGGGCAGAAGGTGGAGTTCGGCCTGGCATCCGGACGGCGTGGACCGCAGGCGCTGAGCTTGAAGTTGATCGACCCGCCGCCCACTCTCAGTAGCCGTCCGCGCCGGGAAGGGCCGGCCGAACACAAGCACACCGCCGATGAGCTGCACGGCATGGTCGAGGACATGATCACGCTGCTGGAGAGCGCAGTGCAGCCCGAACTGCGCAAGGGTCGCTACCCGGATCGCAAAGTCGCACGCCGGGTCTCCGAGGTCGTCACGGCCGTCGCCCGCGAATTGGACGCCTGAGCGGGCCAAACCGCGTGTATCCCGCCGTGCCGTGGGGAACACTCGAACCGAAGCTCCCCAGGGAGTCGGTTCGAGTGAGGAAGTCCGATGGCACAGCAAGCCCAGGTCAGCGAAGAACAAGCGAGAGCCGTAGCGGAGGAGTCTCGCGAAAGTGGTTGGGACAAGCCATCCCTGGCCAAGGAGTTGTTTCTGGGCCGCTTTCCGCTGGAGCTCATCCACCCCTTTCCCAGGCCAGCCGAAGCCGAGGCCGCTCGGACCGATGAGTTCCTGGCCCGGCTGCGGGAATTCCTCAAGACCGTCGACGGGAGCGTCATCGAGCGCGACGCGCAAATCCCCGACGAGTACGTGAAGGGCCTTGCCGAACTGGGTTGCTTCGGAATGAAGATCCCGTCGAAGTACGGCGGACTGAATCTGTCGCAGGTCGCGTACAACCGGGCGCTGATGATGGTGTCGAGTGTGCATGCCAGCCTCGGGGCGTTGCTGTCCGCGCATCAGTCGATCGGTGTGCCGGAGCCGCTCAAGCTCGCCGGGAATGACGAGCAGAAAGAGAAGTTTTTGCCGCGGTGTGCCGCGGGGGCGATATCGGCATTTCTGCTCACCGAACCGGATGTGGGCTCCGACCCGGCGCGGTTGGCCTCGACGGCGACACCGGTTGACGGCGAAGCGGCCTACGTACTGGACGGGGTGAAGCTGTGGACGACCAACGGCGTGGTCGCAGAACTGTTGGTCGTGATGGCCCGGGTGCCCAAGAGCGACGGGCATCGCGGCGGAATCAGCGCGTTCGTCGTCGAAGCCGACTCACCCGGCATCACCGTTGAGCGGCGCAACAAGTTCATGGGATTGCGCGGGATCGAAAACGGCCTCACCCGGCTGCACCAAGTACGGGTGCCCGCCGAGAACCTGATCGGCAGGGAAGGCGACGGCCTCAAGATCGCATTGACGACGCTGAACGCCGGCCGGCTCGCGATACCCGCGATCTGCGCAGGATCGGCGAAGTGGTCGCTGAAAATCGCGCGCGAGTGGGCCGGCGAACGTGTGCAGTGGGGCAAGCCGGTCGGCGAACACGGCGCGGTCGTCGAGAAGATTTCCTTCATGGCCGCAACGAGTTACGCGCTCGAATCGGTACTGGAGCTGTCCGGTCAGATGGCCGACGAAGGCCGCAACGACATCCGGATCGAGGCGGCACTGGCCAAGCTGTGGTCGAGCGAAATGGCCTGCGTGATCGGCGATGAGCTGCTGCAGATCCGCGGCGGCCGAGGCTACGAGACGGCCGAGTCGCTGGCCGCGCGCGGCGAACGGGCCGTGCCGGTGGAGCAGGTGGTCCGCGATCTGAGAATCAACCGAATCTTCGAAGGCTCCAGCGAGATCATGCGGCTGCTCATCGCCCGCGAGGCAGTCGACGCCCATCTCAGTGCCGCGGGCGATCTCGCGAATCCGAAGGCCGATATCCGCCAGAAGGCGAAGGCCGCTGCCGGCGCGAGCGGCTTCTACGCAAAGTGGTTGCCGCAGTTGGTGTTCGGTGAGGGACAACGGCCGACGGCGTATCGCGAGTTCGGCAATTTGGCGACGCACCTGCGCTTCGTGGAGCGCTCCGCACGCAAGCTTGCCCGCAACACGTTCTACGGGATGGCGCGATGGCAAGCCGCGATGGAGCAGAAGCAGGGCTTCCTGGGTCGGGTGGTCGACATCGGCGCTGAGCTGTTCGCGATGGCCGCCGTGTGTGTGCGGGCCGAAGCTCAGCGCGTCGACGATCGAGTTCGCGGCGAGCAGTCCTACGAGTTGGCCGATGCGTTTTGCCAGCAGGCGACCCTGCGGGTGGAAGCGCTGTTCGAAGGCTTGTGGACGAACACCGACGGCACCGATCAGCAACTGGCCGCTAATGTGTTGAAAGGCCGCTACACCTGGCTCGAAGAGGGGATAATCGACCAGTCGGAAGGCACCGGACCCTGGATCGCGCACTGGGAAGCCGGTGCGTCCACCGAATCCGACCTTGCTCGCCGATTCCTGACAGTGGCGCAGACCTGAGCAGAACCTGACTTGCGTCCGTTCGTTGCAGTCAGGCTGTGTGGCCAGCCGCGCTGTCGGACACCCGAAGTCTTCTGCGTCGGTGGGTGAATACCCGGATAACCGAACGCAGGCAACGGACATGCACACAATCGAAATTGGGCCGGTCGCACCTCGAGAATCGGGTACTCCTGGTTTGCGGAGTCCATTCCGCGGACCGAATTAGGCGGAGGCGCCAAGTGGCTCAAACCGATAGCGATCTCAACACCGAGGATCGAGCCACTGAGGCCCATCACGATCTGGTCGCCCAACCTCATCAGCACGAGGGCCCGATCGCCGAGGCAGAAACCACGGCGGCCGAAATGAGTTCTGACGCAAAGCCGTTGGGTCAGCTCGGGCGCCGCTTTGACCGACGGTCACCCTTTTTGGTCGGTATGGCGGCGGCCGCCGGTGTCGCGGTCACCTATGGGGTGGTGCGTGTTCTGGAGTCCATGTCCTCAATACTGGTCCTCATCGGCGTGGCGTTCTTTCTCGCACTCGGCCTGGAACCGGCCGCCTCGTGGTTCGTCAACCGCAAACTGCCGCGTTGGGCGGCGATCACGCTGGTGTTCGTTACCTTTCTCGTTTTGCTGGGCGCCTTTGTGGGCGCCGCGATTCCCCCGCTTGCCCAACAAGCTGGTGAGCTGATACATCAAGCGCCGCATTACATTCAGCAGGCCCAGGACCACTCCTCGGCTGTCGGCAGGCTAAACGATCGTTTCCATCTGCAGCAACGGATCACCAACGCCCTCAACGGTTCTGGCGGGTCACTGCTCAACAATCTGGTCAGTGCGGGAACCGCCGTTGTCGGAGCGTTGGCCGATATGCTGATCGTCGTGGTCTTGACGGTGTACTTCCTGATCGACATGCCCCGCATCCGCACCACCCTGTACCGGTTGGTGCCACACACCCGCAGGCCCCGCGTCATCCTCATCGGCGACGAGGTCTTCGCCAAGGTCGGTGCCTACGTCCTGGGCAATGTGTTGATTTCGGTCATTGCCGGGGTCGCCACCTTCATTTGGCTGACGGCCTTCTCAGTTCCCTACCCTCTGCTGCTGGGCATCTTCGTGGCGCTGTTGGACTTGGTTCCCGTCGTCGGGTCGACCATCGCCGGTGTCGTCGTCGCCGCTGTCGCTCTCACCGTGTCGCTTCCGGTGTGCATCACGACCACCGTGTTCTTTGTGGTGTTCCGGCTTGCCGAGGACTACCTCCTGGTGCCCAAGATCATCGGCCGGGCGGTCAAGGTGCCGGCGCTGATCACGGTGGCGGCCGTTTTGATCGGCGGCGCGCTACTCGGGATCGTCGGGGCTCTCGTTGCCATCCCGATCGCAGCCGCCTTGCAGCTCCTGACTCAGGAAGTTCTCTTCCCTCGACTCGACAACGCCTGACGAACGGGGCCGTTATCGAGCTCTGGACACTCAACGGAATTCCGAAGGGGCGCGGACCGTTTGGGCGCGCCCCTGAGTTTCATAAATGCGTCGTGCGCGGCACTGAAGGCGGTCGCGAGCGAAGCCGGCAATTGGACACGTTGGCGCTACTCAACGGCGTCGGGGTCGTTTTGTTCGGCGATCATCGCCAACCGCCAGGTGCACTCCCGGTTGCGCGGCGCAACCCCCAGTAACTGCATACTGTCCGGCACCCATCGCAGCGGAATGCTGGTGGCCAGCTCGCTCATCTCGACGCGGCACCCGCCTCCCTGAAGATCACTCAGCCGCAGCGTGATTCGCGCCGTCGCCGCCGGCCTCACCTTCGCCAGCAGTACAAGCTCCTCACCTGGTGTACAGCTCTGCACAACAGTCTCGTCGTCGATGACCGCCGGCCACGTTCCGATGGAATGCAAAATACGAGCGCCGGATGCCGGCCAAGACGAATCCACCGCACGGATCCGACTGTTGCCGACCACCCAGCCCGAGTACGTCCAGCCGTCGGCCAACACGTCCCAGACCCTCTGACGGCTGGCGGAGATGTCTCGTGTCACGGTCATAGGTAGACCTCTCGTTCGGAGTGAGAAATGCGATTCGGTGTCGACCGGTAGGGAGGGGGTACCCGCCACGGAGGAAGGTACTCGGGCGAGTCGACGCGATCCGAGTCCCCGGCTGCCGACAGCGCGGCGAGGTTGGGATTTTGAGCCATGAGTTCATGCCTTCCTAAAGCAGTCGCCCGCGAATTGTTTGGATGGTTTCCGGTTGTGAATGACACCAGCGACAGCCAGAAGGGTTGCGTTCCATGGCTTCTGACTGTCGCTGAGCTGTAGCAGGATGCCGGTGTGGCGTTAGTTGCGTGCTCGGCGCGCGAGGGTGTTGGCGACTCCGGCGAGAACCTGCCCGGGACGTTGCTGCTCACCCTGTTGGGCACCTAGAACCACGATGGTGCCGGTGAGCACCGGCAGCGCCCACTGCAAGTAACGCAATTGGTGTTGCGCGGCTGCGACATCGTCCGGGGTCGAGGCCGACGGTTCGGTCGCGTCGGCCGCCGCATGTCTATCGCCCTGAGCGGTTTTTGCACCCAGCACGCCGCTGTAAGCCGTGGCGCCCAACGCAGCACCAGTGAGCAGGATCTTGGCGACGGTGTTTCCGGTGACACCAGACTGGTGCTTGGCGCGGCTCCGGTTGGCGTAAAGCACGCCCGCGCCCCCGATCAGGTGCATGCCGATGGCAACCGCGTTGACCGGGGCCCATTTCGCCCATCCCACCGCGGCCACGCGGGCCCGGTCTTTGGAGTCGCGGACGGCGTCGGCGGAGCCGTTCACACCGACCGCCCCCATTAACGAGCCTCCGAACCAGGCGGCGGCGCCGAGATCGTGAAGAGAGCGCACAACGGTATTGCGAGATGACATTTTGAAGTTCCTTCGAATTAGCAAGAGGCCGGAAGCCGGATCGGCTGTTCCGATCGCGACACGGGAAGATATCCCTGCCGTAGAACGGACTTCACAGCCGCAGGGGCCTGAGGTCCCGTTTCATAGAGTAGTTGAACAGCCCCCGCCAGAGTGAAGCGCTGACGGGGGCTGATTTAGAGCGAGGCAAATGCTAGACGCGCCCGCGAGTGGCCGTGGGTCCCGCGACGCTGGCATCGCTCGTGTTACGACGTTTCAGTCCCGCCAGTCCAAACAGCCCAAGCAGACCGAACATGCCCCACTTACCGGTGTTGTCGCTATGTTGATCGGTGTTGGCATTGCCGTTGTCCGCCAACGTCGTTGTCGTCGACGATGGCGCCGGCGCACCCTGAACGGCAGCGTCAGCAAGACCTGCCCCGCCGAACAGCATTGCCCCGGTAGCTGAAATTACCGCAATGGTCTTACGCATGTTTACTCCTGGTTTTGGCGCGCAGCGCCAGATAGGTGCGATGAGTGGAATTTGCGGGCCAGTCTGTTCTAGTCCCGACGAAGCGACGCGAGTACAACTTCAGCGTGCACTCATGTAGTACCCGGTGCGAGACCGTCGAAACGTCTTACTTGCCCTCACCGCGGGTCTCGATCACCCGCTGGGCGATTTCGGCGAGTTTCGTCTGAGTCTCCTGGGATATCCGCCGCAGCATCTCGAAAGCGCTCACGTCATCGACACCGTAAGTCACCATGATGATGCCTTTGGCTTGGCCGATACGGTCTCTGGTAAGCAGCGCGACTTGCAGCTGCTCTTCCTGGCGCTGGGCCAAAATCGCGGTGGCAGCGTGCGCGGCGAGAACGGCCCCGGTGGTCTCTGCGTCGGTGTCCCACACATCGGCCCGGTGACTGAACAGGTTCAGCGCGCCCGCTGTGCGGTCTGCCGTGTACAGCTTGAACGACAGGCCACTCAACACGCCGAGTTCGACAGCTGCCGGTGCGAACTGGGGCCAGCGCGACTCGCTTCGGAGATCATCGCTGCGGACAATCGTGTCCTGAAGAGCGGCCTCAGCGCATGGTCCCTCGCTGAACTCGTGCTGTAGCTTGTCGAGCTTTGCCACCAAACTGTCGGTTTCTGCGAGGGACTCGAAGGCGCCGCCCTTCTTCACCAGCAAGACTCCCGCAAGGTCAGCTCCCGGTATGAGCTCCACGACCGCTGCGGTCACACCGTCGAGAATCTGCTTCAGCGTGCTGGGCGCCGCTGTCGTACGTGCTAGCTCGGCCATGCGCATCGCGAGCTCGTGCCTCGCGCTCGGGTCCGAAGAGTCCATATGAATCGATTCTGCCCGATGCACCCACCGTTGGACCAACAGTGGAGAACTTCCGGCCGCGGTCGCGGTCGGCTGGAACTTCGGCTCTCAGATCACCACCGCGCCGGCGTCGCCACAAGCCCCTAGGGCTGCCTCGTCAGGTCACGGATGCGTCACGATTCAGGTCACGATTTCTTAAGCGGTAACGCTTGTTCCAGGAAGTCCCGATAAACGAGCGGCAGATTCTGTCGCGCACTTCACAAATCAGGCCTGCGGGTGCCTATAGCAGTCCACCCAGCCTCCCATAAGAGTCCCCGCGTAATTTCTTGGCGCATAGGGCCATGTCCGCTTCGGCTACGTTGGATTCAGGGACGAGCAGTGTTCCCCGCTATCAGTTCAGATCAATTCGAAGGACCACACTGATGATGAAAATCAGTAATATTCACGCGCGCCGGCGCATCGCCGGCATCAGCGCAGGCCTGCTCGCAGGGGGCTTGGCCATGGGGATCTCTGGGGCGCCATCGGCGATCGCAGCACCAGACTGCAGCCCCGCAGGTGTGAACACCACCGTTTCCTCGGCGACCGGCGCGGCACAGCAATATCTTGCCGCCCATCCTGGCGCCAACCAGGTCGTTATGGCTGCCTACGGCCAGCCCCGTCCACAGGCGGAGTCCGACCTTCGCAACTATTTCACCGCGCATCCCAACGAGTACTACGACCTGCGCGGCGTTCTGGCACCGATCGGTGACACCGAACGGCAATGCAATGTGACGGCGCTGCCATCAAATCTGGAGTCGGCCTACCAAGAGTTCATGGCTGGCTGATGCTGTACGGAGCGACCCGCCACGACATTGTGGTGGGTCGTTCTGCGTTGAGGAATAACAGATTTGTTCGATGTCCTTGTGCCGTCGTACGCGGGTTCGCGGTGGGGCAAGTCGCGCTGGTCCGTGGCGGCGAAAGCCCTAGGCCAGAACCGGGCTTTGGGGCAAGCTAGAAAAATGGCTTCCTATATCGCCGAGGCCGGCGAATTCGCCCGCGATGCCAAATACATCGAAACCCGGATCACCGCCGACGGCCGCGACGGCTATCCGGTGCAACCCGACCGGTACCGGCTGATCGTCGCGCGCGCCTGCCCGTGGGCCAACCGCGCGATCATCGTCCGTCGGTTACTCGGACTGGAAAGCGTTCTGTCCATCGGGTTTTGCGGCCCGACCCACGACAAGCGGAGCTGGACGTTCGATCTCGACCCCGGCGGCCTCGACCCGGTGCTGAAGATTCCCCGGCTGCAGGACGCCTATTTCGCACGGTTTCCCGACTATCCGAAGGGCATCACGGTCCCCGCGATCGTCGACGTGCCGACCGGAGCCGTGGTCACAAACGACTTCCCGCAGATGACGCTGGACCTGTCGACTGAGTGGACGGCCTTTCACCGCGACGGCGCCCCGCAGCTATACCCCGAGGCACTGCGCGACGAGATCGACGACGTCGACAAACGGGTCTACACCGAAATCAACAATGGTGTGTACCGGTGCGGGTTCGCCGGTTCGCAGCAGGCTTACGACTCGGCCTACGACCGGTTGTTCACCGCGCTGGATTGGGTCAGCGATCGACTGGAAAAGCAGCGATATCTCGTCGGGGACGCCATCACCGAAGCCGATGTCCGGCTGTTCACCACGTTGGCCCGCTTCGATCCCGTCTACCACGGGCATTTCAAATGCAATCGGAACAAGCTGACCGAGATGCCGGTGTTGTGGGCCTACGCGCGAGATCTGTTCCAGACGCCGGGTTTTGGCGACACGATCGACTTCGTTCAGATCAAACAGCACTACTACATGGTGCACACCGACATCAACCCCACCGGTATCGTGCCCAAGGGTCCGGAGCTGGCCAACTGGTTGACGCCGCACGGCCGGGAAGCGTTGGGCGGCAGGACTTTCGGTGACGGCACACCGCCGGGCCCGACGCTCGCCGGCGAGCAAGTGCCCGCAAGTCACGGCGCCTAGTGTGGGTCAGTTCCACACCGTGCGGACCGACCACTCCGCGTGGGGAACGCCTTGCACCTCGCCGGACCGGTCGACGACCACCGTCATCAACTGCACGGCGATTCCGTTGAGTCGGCCGTGGTGCGGGTCGACGGTGGGAATGGTGACGGCGAGTCGGCTGCCTGGGCGGTAGAACGTGGTCGCGGGGATGGCGGAGTCCTCGTATACCCGCAACAGCCACCAGGGCGCCCGCCCGATCGACGGCGACACCGAAAGCTGCACGGGGTCAGATGAATTCACCCGCAGCTCGCCTTCTGTCTGCGGGACTTCGCAGTCGGTCAGGTTGAGCACGTTGCAGTACCGGTAGGGGCCCACCCGGGTCAGGTGCCCGTGTGAGTACGCGCTGATCTCGGGCCGTTGTGGACCGTGCTCACGCACAACCGCCCAGGCGCCGACGCCGGCGGCGATCGATGCCAGCACCACCACCGCGAGCAGCGCGGCGACCGCGGGCCTACCCGTCCGCTTCACTGTCCCGGTACCGCGGCGGTCGCGTGGTCGCTGGGCTGACCTTCCTGCTCGACCATCACCGGCCGGTTGCCGCCGAGGCCCGGAATCAGCGAATCACCGTGGAAGCTGACAACGGTCTGCGCCAATCCGAGAATCAGCACCGACTCGACGACGCTGAAGCCGACCCACAGGTCGGTGTAGAGCAGCACCCCGAGGGCGCCGCCGAGTACCCACGCCAGCTGTAGCGTCGACTCCGAACGCCCGAACGCCGACGCGCGCGATTCCTCCGGGAGGTCGTCCTGCAACGACGCGTCCAGGGCCGCCTTCGCGATCGCACTCGAGCCCGACGTGACCAAGGTGGCGATGGCGGCCATCAGCAGGTTGCCTGCCACGGCGGCGGCGAGCGCGATACCGGTCACCGCCAAGGCACAGCGCACCACCAGCACCGACGGCCTGCCCAGTCGCAGGCGCGCGCTGGCGAAGTTACCGCCGAAGTTGCCGACGGCGGCGGCCGCGCCGATCAAGCCGAGCATCCCGAGCTGCACCCACCCGTTGGCTTTGTGCGCCTTGGCCACGAACGCGGGATACAGGAACAGGAACCCGACCATCACCTTGATCGTGCAGTTGCCCCACAGCGCGGTGATGATGTTGCGGCCCAATGGTTGTCGCAGCGCTCCGCTGGCTCGGCGGACCTCGTCGGTCCAACTGCGGCGCTGATTGCCCTGGCGGTACCTCAGGGTGGCGGGCACTTCGCCCGCGGTCACCTCGACCCAGCGCGGAATCCGCATCGACAGCCAGGCGCCGGCCACGGTCACGGCGATGACGACGAACAACGCCCCGGGCAGCTGCAACAGACGGTCGCAGCCGTACTCGATTCCACCGGCGATGCCGCCACCCACGATGGTGCCGCCCAGCAGACCGAACATGGTCAGCCGGGAGTTCACCCGGACCAGATCGATCGACGGCGGCATCACCCGTGGCGTCACGGCGCTGCGCAGAACGCTGAACGATTTCGACAGCACCATCATCGCCAGCGCACATGGATACAGCACCCAGGACGGGTAACCGCCGGTGTGCGTGTCGTAGTTCGCGATCAGCACGACCGCGAGCACGGTGCGCAGCACGAACGATGCGGCCAACGCGACCCGGCGGCCATGCTGCAGCCGGTCGAGCGCCGGACCGATCAGCGGCGCGATCACCGCGAACGGCGCGATGGTGATCAACAGGTACAGCGCGACCCGGTCCTTGCTTTCCCCGGTGGCCGCGGCGAAGAACAGCGTGTTGGCCAGCGCGACGGCCATCGCGGCGTCGGTTGCGAAGTTGGCCACCACCGGCCAGGTCAATGCCGTCAGCCCGGACTTGTCTGCGCCGTCGGCGGTGGCTGCCCGCTGCACCAGCCAGTACATCCGCGAACCCATCTCGCGGCTGCGCTGGGCGGCGGCCCGTGTGACCGTGACCCGTTCACCGCTGCTGGGACCGCTGCGCGGCGGTTCACCACGAGGTTCGGCGCCCGGCTCGCGGTTCAGCGGCGGCAGGTACCGATTGGCGCTCGGCATCGGCGGCGGGCGGTTCGATCGGCGGTTATCGGGTTCGTCGGCCGGATAGTTGGCCATGCCGGGATGCTCGGCCGCCGGGCCGGGGCGGCGTCGGCGACCCGGAGCCGAAGCCCGACCCGCATCGGGGTGCTCACGGCGCCGTCCAGACATATATCGATTCTCACCCATCCGGGCTTTGGTGTTGCGCAGGCGACCGGTGTGGCCGTGCGTCGCAACTGTGCGGCAGAATCAGAGGCCCATGGAAACAACGGACGACGCGACCGGATCGAACACGCAGGCGGCTACGGCGACCACGACGGAGTGGTCGCCCGAGTTGGCGACGGTCCTGACTGGTGCGGTCGAGCTGGCGCGGACGGCGATCATCGAGCACAGCGGCGACGACACGGTAGGCGACTACCTCGGCGCCGGTTACGAAGATCCCACCAGCGCCACTCATCGATTCCTCGCCCACCTGCCCGGCTATCAGGGCTGGCAATGGGCGGTCGTGGTCGCCGGTTACCCCGGTGCCGACCATGCGACGGTCAGCGAGGTGGTGCTGGTACCCGGGCCCGACTCGTTGCTGGCGCCGGAATGGGTGCCCTGGGACCAGCGGGTCCGGCCCGGCGACCTGAGCCCCGGCGACTTATTGGCGCCGCTGTACGACGACCTGCGGCTGGTGCCCGGTCACATGTCCTCCGGCGATCCGCAGGTCGACGAGACCGCCGCTGAGATCGGGCTGGGCCGACGCACGGTGATGAGTGCCTGGGGCCGGGCCGAGGCGGCGCAGCGCTGGCACGACGGCGACCACGGTCCCCGCGCGCAGATGGCGCAGTCCACCAAGCGCGTCTGCCGCGATTGCGGGTTCCTCCTGCCGCTCGCCGGGTCGCTGGGGGCGATGTTCGGGGTGTGCGGCAACGAGATGTCGGCCGACGGATCCATCGTGGACTTCGAATACGGCTGCGGCGCGCATTCCGACACTCCGGCTCCCGCGGGCAGCGGCTCGCCGGCGTACGACCCCTACGACGACGGCGTGCTGGAAGTCAGCGAGGTACCCCCGGAACCCGTGGAGCCGAGCGCCTCGGAGTCGAGCGAGCCGGAGTCGAGCGAGCCGGAACCTGCTGAATCTGCGGAGTCGAGCGAGCCGGAGTCGACCCAGGCACCCGCCGAGAAGCCGGTTGAGCCCAGCTAGCCGTTCTCAGCCGCGGCTTTGATCTTGGCCAGCGAGGCGTTCATTCCGTCGACGAGTTCCCGCTCGAACCTCGCGGTCCCGCCCAGGAAGCGGTTCACGGCCATCCCGGACACCGGCTTCACCCCGTTTTCTGCGTGCCGGCTCTCAATCACCCGGGTGCCTTCGGGGATCGGATGTAGTTCGTAACTCCAGACCGTGTTGTTGGTGTTGACCCGAAACGCCAGCTTCTGGTCGGGAATCACCTCGATGACAGTGGATGTCGTCGGCCAGAACAGCAGGTTGCGGCGGTTGAGATTGAAGGTGCGGGTGCCTGGGCGTACCGGACCCATTGCCCGCATCAAGCGGCACTGCGGACTCCACTGAGGCATCCGGCGGAAGTCGCTGACCAGCGCCCAGACGGTCGAGATGGGAGCCTTGATGTCGACTTGGGCTTGCAAGAGCGGTGCCACCATCGAGCCGAACCTCCTAGTTCGTGCGCTGCGTTGTGAGTCCGGTCTGGGCGCCGCGCGCGCCCCGGCGGGCAGCAGCGCGCTGCCACAAGAAAACCGAAGTACCCACGACGCCCACTCCGAGCCCGGCTACCGTCAGCGGCCGCCAGATGGCCAGCGCAGGCGTAAAGAATACGACCATCGTGGCGACTAGCCAGGCCAGCGCGCCAAAACCGATCACCGGCCACGGATCCAGCAGCACAGCAGGTAGCGGCGGCGGCTCAATGCTCTTGCCAGGCTCGACGGACATCGAGATCAACATACCGGTGGCGCCCTGTCTCGGTGATTCGATGTTGACGTTCGGGCGTTCTGTCGTAACCTTCGCGCTGTGATCGATGGCGATAGCCGATTGGCCAGCGACCTTTCGTTGGCGGTGATGCGGCTCGCGCGGCAGCTGCGGTTTCGCCGTCCGCAGTCTCCGGTGTCGCTGTCACAACTGTCGGCGCTGGCGACGATGGCCAACTTCGGGCCGATGACGCCGGGTGCGTTGGCGATCCGGGAACGGGTCCGCCCGCCTTCCATGACGCGGGTGATTGCCTCACTGGCCGAATTGGGTTTCGTGGACCGTGTCGCACACCCGGACGACGGCCGCCAGGTCCTGGTATCGATATCGGATGCCGGCGCCGAACTGATGGAGGCCGAACGCCAGGCCAGTCAGGAGTGGCTCGCGCAGCGGCTGGAGACGCTGGCAGTCCCCGAGCGCGATACGTTGCGGGTGGCGGCCGACTTGATCTTGGCGTTGGTCGACGAAAGCCCTTGACCGGCAATGACTTTGACTACGCTGCTGATGGTGACGGTGTGGTCGTCTGCGATATCGACCATCCCGGCGATGCACGCCTGGACAACTTCCGGGATCTGAACAGCATCGACCGGAGGCCGGATCTGCCCAGCGGCAAGGGCCTGGTGATCGCCGAGGGTGTGCTGGTTGTGCAGCGAATGTTGGCCTCGCCGTTCACCCCGTTGGCATTTCTCGGCACCGACCGCAGACTCGTTGAACTCAAGGCGGATCTGGCCGGCAATACGGCGCCCTACTACCGGGCGTCCGCCGAGGTGATGGCAGAGGTGGTCGGCTTTCATCTCAACCGCGGGGTGCTCGCCGCGGCGCGTCGGGCCCCCGACCGCAGTGTCGCGGACGTGGTCGACGGCGCCCGGACCGTAGCCGTTCTCGAGGGAGTCAACGACCACGAGAACCTGGGCTCGATCTTCCGCAACGCGGCCGGGCTCGACGTCGATGCGGTCGTGTTCGGCAGCGGCTGCGCCGACCCGTTGTACCGACGCGCAGTGCGCGTCTCGATGGGACACGCCTTGCTGGTGCCGTTCGCCCGGGCGGCCGATTGGCCGTCGGAGCTGAAGACATTGCAGCAGAGTGGATTTCGATTACTCGCGATGACCCCGGGCTCCGATGCCGCCACGCTGGCGGCGGCCATGGCGGCGGTGCATGGTGAGCGGGTCGCCATCCTGGTCGGCGCCGAAGGGCCCGGCCTCAGTTATGCGGCGATGAAGGCCAGCGACCTACGGGTGCGCATCCCGATGTCACGCGGCACCGACTCGCTCAACGTCGCAACCGCGGCGGCGTTGGCCTTCTACGAGCGGGCTAGGCTCGGCTGATGGCCGACGAATCCACGCCGTGGGCAACGGGTTTGATCGTTGCCGGGTTTGTCGCCGCGGTTACCGCGATAGCCGTCGTGGTACTGAGCCTGGGCCTGATCCGGGTGCACCTGCTGCTGGCCGTGGGACTGAATGTCGTTGCGGCAGGCGGGCTTGCGCCGACGCTGTGGGGATGGCGGCACACGCCGGTACTGCGCTGGCTGGTGCTGGGTGCAGGAGTGGGCGTGGGTGGTGCATGGCTGGCGCTGGTATTGATGAACCTGCCCAGATAGCGGGTCAGCGCTGCCCGCTGGAGCGAACCCCCAGCAGCACGTCTTCCCATGCCGGTACGGCCGGCTTGCCGCGGCGACTGCGGGTCGGCTCGGCCGCGGGCGTGGGCATGGGCATGGCCGTAGGGACCGAGGCTTCCACGGGTGCGGGCTCGGGCTCGTCGAAGTCGAGTTGAGCCAGCGGCGCGACCGGGCGCAGCGGTCGGTCGAAGTTGGGGTCGATCAGTTCGCTGGCCGGATCGTCGACGGCGGTGACGGTGCCGCCGTGAGCTCCCGGGCAGAACCGGAAATGCGCGAGGTTGTCCGAGCGGCCGGCCTTCCAGCCCAGCTGAACGGTCCAGCGGCCATCCTCGTTGCGCCAGGCGTCCCACGTGGTGCCGCTGGGGTCGAGGCCACGAGCCATCAGCGACGAGGTGATGGTCTCCAGCAGCGTCAGCACCGACGGGCCGTCGGTGAGAACGGGGTGGGCGGCGGTAGCTAGCTCGGCGGCCCGGGCGCGCTCCAGCAGCACCGGGTGGGCGAATCGTTCAACTCGCGCGATGTCCACCCCGGCGGACGTCGCGAGCTGCTCGACGGATGCGCCCGACCGGATGCGAGATTGAATCTCCTTGGGACTCAGCATGCTGGTGACCTCGATGTCGATGTGGGTCTGATTCACCCGGGCCCCGTCGCCGCGCACTGCGGCGCGCAATCGGTCGTCGACGCAAATCTTGTACTTGTCGGCGGGGTCGTCACCCTCGCAGATGATGTGTTTGCCGTCGACATCGAGTCCGACAATCTTGAGTTCCCGCATGGTGTCTCCTCGCGGCTCCTCGCAGACCAGCCCACCAGGCCTGTCAAGGGCGCACTCTAACTCAGGCGCGCGCCGCAACCAGGCTCGACACGCGGTAATACCTGCAGCTTTTTCGATGTGCTTGCTAGAGCCGCTCGACAACCCAGTCGATGCATTCGATGAGCGCGCTGACGTCGTCTGGCTCGACGGCGGGGAACATCGCGACCCGCAACTGGTTGCGACCGAGTTTGCGGTACGGCTCGACGTCGACGATTCCGTTGGCGCGCAGCACCTTGGCCACCGCGGCGGCATCGACATCGTCGTTGAAGTCGATGGTGCCCACCACTTGGGAGCGCAACTTGGGATCGGCGACGAACGGCGTGGTGTACTGACGCTCCTGGGCCCAGGCGTACAGCCGGCCCGAGGAGTCGGCGGTGCGTTTGACCGCCCAGTCCAGGCCGCCGTTGCTCAACAGCCAGTCGATCTGCTCGGCCAGCAGCACCAGCGTCGCGATCGCCGGGGTGTTGTAGGTCTGGTTCTTGAGGCTGTTGTCCACCGCGATCGGCAGCGACAAGAAGTCGGGCACCCATCGATTCGACGCGGCGATCGCCTCGATCCGGCTCAGCGCCGCCGGGCTCAGGATCGCCAGCCACAGGCCGCCGTCGGCGGCGAAGTTCTTCTGCGGCGCGAAGTAATAAGCGTCGGTCTCGGTGATGTCGACCGGCAGGCCGCCCGCGCCGGACGTCGCGTCGATGACGACCAGCGCGTTGCCGGCGTCGCGGGGCCGCGCGACCGGCACCGCGACACCGGTCGAGGTCTCGTTATGCGCCCAGGCGATCACGTCGACCGACGGGTCGCCCTGCGGCTCGGGTGCGCTGCCGGGATCGGCCTTGATGATGATCGGGTCGCCGACGAACGGGTTCTTGGCGACCGAGGATGCGAATTTGGAGCTGAACTCGCCGTAGCTCAAGTGCAGAGACCGCTTGTCGATCAGCCCGAACGCCGCGGCGTCCCAGAACGCCGTCGCCCCGCCGTTGCCCAGCACCACCTCGTAGCCGTCGGGCACCGAGAAGAATTCGCGCAGCCCGTTGCGCACCCGGCCGACCAGATCCTTGACCGGCGCCTGCCGGTGCGACGTACCGAAAAGTGCGGCGGCGCTGGTGGAAAGGGCTTGCAGTTGTTCCGGTCGGACCTTGGACGGGCCGGATCCAAAGCGTCCGTCGCCGGGTTTGATGTTGTCGGGGATCGTGAGCTGGTCAGCCATGATCACCAGGTTAGTGATCGGTCTGAGGCCGGCAGTCAGGCGGTACGGCCCTGCAGCTTCGATGTGAAGTAGGTCACAGTATACACATGTTCACGGATGGACCACAGTGGGCATTTGGGGTCTAGTAAGTTCCCGATACCTTGGGTACTGTGTTGGACATAGC
>NZ_JBAPMI010000302.1:0-23363 GCF_049278535.1 Mycobacterium sp.
CGATCTGCGGCGGTATCAGCGCCACCAGCTTCGGCTGGATCTTGTCCAGCTTGTCCAGATTCGCGCTGAGATTCTCAATGTTCTCGCTCACCGCATCGATGCCGTCCAGCGCGTTGAAGATCGATCGCAGCGTCCAGCAGGCCGGGATGTCGAAACAGTGCTTCTCCCAGTAGAAGTAGCTGCGGATCGGCCGGAAGAAGTCGTCGAAGTTGGCGATGTCGTCACGCAGCGCCTCGGTGATCTTCACGGTTTCTTTGGTGAGCTTGGTGGTTTCGTGCGTGGTGTCGCTGAGCTCCTGCGTGGTCTGCATCTGCTCATGCAGCGTGGCCATCGTCTTGTGGAGTTCGTCGGCCTGCTTCAGCAGGTTCTTCGCCTGCTCTTCTTGGTAGTGCTGGGTCTGGATCCGGCCCGCGGCTTGCGCGCCCATCTGGAAACCGAGGGTGCTGTGGTCGAGCGGCGTGCCCAGCGGCCTGGTGATGGTCTGTACCCGGCCGATACCGGGGATGTGGAAGACCGCTTTGGCAACCTTGTCCAGGACGATGAAGTCAGCCGAGTTACGCAGGTCGTGATCCGTCTCGATCATCAACAGCTCGGGATTCAACCGGGCCTGATTGAAATGCCGGTCGGCCGCCGCGTAGCCGACGTTGGCCGGGGTGTCCTGCGGCAGGAAGTGGCGAGTGTCGTAGTCCGTTTCGTAGCCGGGCAGGGCGAGCAGACCGATCAGTGCGATCGCGATCGTGACCGCGAGAACCGGTGCGGGCCAGCGGACGATCGCGGTGCCGATCCGGCGCCAGCCCCGGGTCTGCAACTTTCGCTTCGGGTCCATCAGCTTGAAGAACGACGCCACGGTCAGCACCGCCGGGCCCAGAGTCAACGCCGCGAAGACCGCGACCAGCATGCCAACGGCACAGGGGATGCCGAGTGACTCGAAATACGGCAAGCGGCAGAAGCTCAAGCAGTACATCGCGCCGGCGATGGTCAACCCCGACCCCAGCACGACATGCGCGGTGCTGTGGAACATGGTGTAGAACGCTTCTTCGCGGGTCTCGCCCAGACCGCGGGCCTCGTGATAGCGGCCGACCACAAAGATCGCATAGTCCGTTCCGGCGGCGATCGCCAACAGCACCAGCATGTTGTTGGCGAAGGTCGAAAGCCCCATGATGCCGTAATTACCCAGGGTCGCGACGACACCGCGGGCCGCGGCCAATTCGATGAAGACCATGGTCAACATGATCAGAACGGTGCTCACCGAGCGGTAGACGAACAGCAACATCACCAGGATCACCAGGATCGTGACGAGGGTGACCTTCGCGACGCCTTTCTCACCCGCGTGGGACTGGTCGGCGATCAGCGGACCCGCGCCTGTGACGTAGGCCTTGATTCCCGGCGGCGCGGGCACCGAGTTCACGATCTTGCGGACGGCCTCGGCGGACTCGGTGGCCAGGCCGCCGCCCATGTTGCCGGCGAGGTAAACCTGGACGTACGCGGCCTTTTGATCGTGGCTCTGGGAGCCCGCGGCGGTCAGCGGATCACTCCAGAAATCCTGGATGTGCTGAACGTGCTTCTTGTCTTGCTCGAGTCGCCTGACGATCTCGTCGTAATAGCGGTGCGCCTCCGCGCCCAGCGGCTTGTCACCCTCCAGCAGGACCATCGCCGAGCTGTCGGAATTGAACTCTTTGAACGTCGATCCGACGCGCATCATTGACTGGAACGACACCGCGTCCCTGGGACTCTGCGACACCGAGTGGTTTTTGGAGACGACCTCCAGCTGCGGCGAGATGGTGTTGGTGACGAAGACAATGCCCAACCACACCAGCACGATCGGCACCGCCAGCCGATGGATCCATTTCGGCAGGAACGGCGGGATCAGCGGCTGGTCGACGCGCGGCGCAGCCTCGGTGGTTTCGCTCATGCGGACTTGTCCAGGCAGTAGACGAAGGCATTCACATTTTCGTGGGCGGGCGACTGATTCGGAGACTTGATGACGTCACCCTGGCCGTTGTGCTGGTTCACGACGAACCGGCAGGCGATCCAACTGCCGTCTCCTTGCGCCACCAGGTTCGCCGGGATGCCGGGCTTCGTTGAACTCAATACTTTGCTCCAGGGCAAGGGCACGTTGAGGGCCTGCTGCGGATGGGAGTTCTCGTCGAGGTAGTTGATGGTTGCCGTGCTGCCCGGTGAGCCCCAGACCTCGAGGGTGATCGTCTTGGCGTTGAATTCGTCGAGGACTTCGCCCGACGTGCCGCCACCGAACGAACCGCTGTGAACGCCGAAGACCCCGTGCAGTCGGTGGACGACGAATCCTGATACCACGACGACAGCCACGATCGTGAGAATGAGCCAAAAGCGGCTGAACAGGCCTGACAGACCTTTGCGTTGGGCCGGTTGGCGTGCGGGCTGCTCGCCTGCGGCGCCCGCGGATTGGGTTGCCAATGGCTCGGTCCTCGGCTCGGTGGTCGTCATGGGCGCTTCAATTCCTTAACCAGGGGCGACGGCTGCTCAACTAATTAGCCTGTGTGTAACCTTAGCTACTCTAATCTGAATTGGGGAGTGGAACGAAACCGGACCGGGCCGGTGTTGACGACCGTAGCGCGGGTCCGGACAGGCGGCTCGGCGGGGCGAGGAGGAACGGTGACGATGAACGGGTGCAGACTCAACATAGGTAGTATCCAGCCCATGAAGCTTGTGGGTGTTGCGGTCGCCGCCATGGCCGCAGCTATCAGCCTGTCGGCACCGGCATTCGCCGACCCGGACACCGATTTCGACAACCAGCTCGGCCGATTCGGCATCTACGGACCGCACGACTACAACCCCTACTTGGGCAAAATCGTCTGCCACCGGCTCGGTGTCGGTGTCGATCCCGACGCCGCGGCAGCCGCACACTTCCTATCCATCAACCTGCCCCGGGGCACCACGCAGGTGCAGGCCTACCAGTTCCTCGGTAGCGCCATCGCCCAGTACTGCCCCGACCTCCAGGGCAAGCTCCAGAACATCCCTGCGCGTTAGGTTCTGACGAATCCTCGCGGCAGTGTCAGCGGCAGATCCGCGTATGTCGCGATACCCGGCGCCGCGGCAACGACAGCCGGAATCGCATTGATCGCAGGCACCGCCACCATGATGTGGCCGAGGTCCATGAATTCTTCGAGCGTGCTGGCCTCGAAATACGGCGGCGGCAGGAAACCGACCTTGGTGGTCACCGTGGGCTGCCCGTCGACCTGAATCACCCAGCCGTCGCCGTCGATCTTCCAGTCCGGGTCGAGCGTCTGACCTTTGCGCCACCGTACGTTGAGGTCGATGACGGTCTTGCCGTCGAGGATTCCCTGCCAGCTGATGTAGACACCAGCCACGCATCCGGCGGGGATGGTCCACGACGCCATTTCGAGATCCGCTGTGGTCTGGGCGAATTCGGCCTCGCATCGGATGTCGTCGAGTTCGATACCGAGAGCGTCGCCGACCAGCGCGACGGCCTCGCTGAAGATCGCGGTGCCGTTGGCTGCCATCGCCTGCAGGTCCGGGTGGTCGATGGGCTGGCCGAAACCGACCGGCTTCTCGGTGTCCGGTGAGTCGTAGAACGTGGTGTCGGCGGCCTCGTTGACGGTGACTTTGTCGACCCGGTTGCACACCATCGCCGACACGATGGCCAGCAG
This sequence comes from Mycobacterium sp., assembly GCF_049278535.1. GTDB lineage: Bacteria > Actinomycetota > Actinomycetes > Mycobacteriales > Mycobacteriaceae > Mycobacterium. The sequence continues at coordinate 3,648 of NZ_JBAPMI010000302.1, forward strand.
CTCGGCGAAGCCCGGGCTGACGCCGGAGCCGAACATCGTCGAGCCGCCCTTCTCGCAGGCCTCGACGATCCGGTCGCGGCCGTCGCCTAGATTTTTCCCGGTGACGAAGGACGCCGTGGTCACCACGTTGACGCCCGCCGACAGGATGCGGACCAACTCGTCGACGTTGATCCACATCGGGTTGTAGACAACGCAATCCGGCTTCATCGCGAGTATGGCGTCGATGTCGTTGGTGGCGGCGACCCCCAACGGCGCGATGCCGACCAGATCGCCGGCGTCCCGTCCCGCCTTCTCCGGTGACCACGCGAAGCACCCCACTAATTCGAGCAGGGGATTGGCCGCGATCGATTTGAGGGAGCTCTTGCCGACGTTTCCGGTGTTCCACTGAACAACGCGATATGTGTTGGGCACGCGCTCAGCATAGGGAAATATGGCAAGTTCGGAAACGGGATTCGCTAAACCGGGAACGGGATTCTCGGGGTTGAACGGGGTGTCGCCGGTGAGCGGGTCAGCTCACTCCTCGATAGCTACGCCGCGACGCGAACGCCGCCGATGTGACGTTTTCCCGGTTGGCCGCCGGTTGCGCAGTCCACCCGCTGATTCACCGGCGACGGTGTCCTCGGCGTCTTGGGCTGCGGGCGCTTCGTCGGCTGTCGACTCGGGTTCCACCGCCGTCGACTCGACCTCGGGGCTTTCGTCAGCTGCATCGTCGTCGTCAGCGTCAGCGTCAGCGTCAGCGTCAGCGTCGGCGTCGCCGTCTGCCTCTTCGGACTCCGTGGAGTCCTCGTCGGCTTCGTCAGCGGCGTCTGTTTCCGAGCCGTCTTCGGCCTCGCCGTCCGTCTTACCGCGGCGTTGCCGTGGCTTCTTCTCCTTCTTGGGCTTCAGCGGCTTTGGCGGAGGAGGCGGCTGCTCGGCGACCGACGACAGGTAGAAAGCGAAGATGCCGAGCACCGCGATCGCGGCCGCGGCGCCGTAGATGCCGAACAGCCACGGGCCGACGCTGTCCAGGTTGAGCCAGATTTCACTGATTGCTGTGCCGACGATCAAAACGCCGGCCAGCACATGGGCCACGACCGCTCCGGTCTGCAGCGTCAACGCGAGGGCGGGCGTGCCGAACTCCGGCTTGCGCAGCCGCAGCAAGGTGAACACCACGGGTAGAGCGGCCAGTGCGATCACCACGCCGGCGGTGATCCGCGCCGCGGTGCCCAGACCGTGGGAGGTGTCGCCCATCAGCTCGGGCCACAGAGGTAACACGAAGAAGAAATAGAGGACGCCGGCAGCGACCGACAACATCGCGTGCCAGAACTTGGCGGACCTGCGTCCCATGCCCCTCCTCGAGGTGGTAATCCGAAAGCGACCAGACCCTATCAACCGGGCCTGGTCACATCCCGGACTAAGTGCGGAGGATGCGGGATTTGAACCCGCGAGGGCGTTAACCCAACCCGCGTTCCAGGCGAGCGCCATAGGCCACTAGGCGAATCCTCCGTCGGCCATGGTAGCCGAGCACTGCTCGGCGACGATGCAGGCCGGAACGGCCTGAAGAGGAGCCGGGCCATCCAACGGAGCTCAGGGTCTTCGGGCAATCGGATCCCGCCCGGGTACTAGACTCTCCGTGGACCCCGTGCGGCGTCTATCCCGTGAACTCCCCCAGGGCCGGAAGGCAGCAAGGGTCAATGGGCTCTGGCGGGTGCGCGGGGTCCCCTAATTCAGAGTGAAAGGCGGATGGTGTCGTACGGCTCGTTCAGCTCTCTAGGCCGTACCGACCTCGAGGCATTGCATGCCGGTCATCAACAGGACTACGCCGCCCTGCAATCCAAGAAGCTGGCCCTCGACCTGACCCGCGGAAAGCCGTGCAGCGAGCAACTCGATCTGTCCAGCGCGCTGCTGAGCCTGCCCGGGTCTGACTACCGCGACGGCGAAGGCACCGACACCCGCAACTACGGCGGCCAGCACGGACTGCCCGAACTGCGGGCCATCTTCGGCGAGCTGCTCGGCATCCCGGTACAGAACCTGATCGCCGGCAACAACGCCAGCCTCGAGCTGATGCACGACGTCGTCGTGTTTTCGATGCTCTACGGCGGCGTGGATTCGCCACGGGCATGGAAAGACGAACCGAAGGTCAAGTTCCTGTGCCCGGTGCCCGGCTACGACCGGCACTTCGCCATCACCGAAACACTCGGCATCGAGATGATCCCGGTCCCGATGCGCGAGGACGGTCCGGACGTCGACCTGATCGAGGAGCTGGTCGCCGTCGACCCGGCCATCAAGGGTCTGTGGGCGGTCCCGGTTTTCGCCAACCCCACCGGCCTGAGTTACTCGTGGGAGACCGTCCGGCGGCTGGTCCAAATGCGCACGGCCGCCAGCGATTTCCGGCTGTTCTGGGATAACGCCTATGCGGTGCACACGCTGACGCTGGACTTCCCCCGTCCGATCGATGTGCTGGGCCTGGCCGCCGCCGCGGGCAACCCCAACCGCCCGTATGTCTTCGCGTCGACGTCGAAGATCACCTTTGCCGGCGCCGGCGTCAGCTTCTTCGGGGGATCGCTGGGCAACATCGCGTGGTACCTGCAGTACGCCGGCAAGAAGTCGATCGGGCCGGACAAGATCAACCAGCTGAGGCATCTGCGCTTCTTCGGCGACGCCGATGGGGTCCGCCTGCAGATGATGCGTCACCAGCAACTGCTGGCGCCCAAGTTCGCGTTGGCGCTGGAGATCTTGGACAAACGTCTCAGTGAATCCAAGATCGCCTCCTGGAACGAGCCCGAAGGCGGCTACTTCATCAGCCTTGACGTGCTGCCCGGCACGGCGCGGCGCACCGTCGCATTGGCCAAGGACGCCGGTATCGCCGTCACCGAGGCGGGCGCGTCGTTCCCCTACCGAAAAGACCCGGACGACAAGAACATTCGGATCGCACCGACGTTCCCGCCTGAGTCGGATCTGCGTGACGCGATCGACGGCCTGGCCACGTGCGCTCTGCTGTCCGCGACCGAGTCGCTGCTCAACCACAGCTAGACCCCTTCGGGGTTCGCATCGTCGGATGGGCTGGGTAGCCTTGCTGACCGTGGCCCTCTACCGCAAGTACCGACCGGCGACCTTCGCCGAGGTGGTGGGCCAGGAACACGTCACCGAGCCGCTGTCCACCGCCTTGACGGCAGGCCGAATCAACCACGCATACCTGTTCTCCGGTCCGCGTGGATGCGGCAAGACGTCGTCGGCGCGCATCCTGGCCCGCTCGTTGAACTGCGAACAGGGGCCGACCGCCACGCCCTGCGGGGTGTGCGACTCCTGTGTTGGCCTGGCACCCAACGGCCCCGGCAGCATCGACGTCGTCGAACTCGACGCGGCCAGCCACGGTGGTGTGGACGACACCCGCGAGCTGAGAGACCGGGCGTTCTACGCGCCGGCCCAGTCGCGCTATCGGGTCTTCATCGTCGATGAGGCGCACATGGTCACGACGGCGGGATTCAACGCGCTGCTCAAGATCGTCGAGGAGCCGCCCGACCATCTGATCTTCATCTTCGCCACCACCGAGCCGGAGAAGGTGCTGCCGACCATCCGCTCGCGCACCCATCACTATCCGTTCCGGCTGCTGCCGCCGCGGACCATGCGAGGGCTGATCGAACGGATCTGCGCCCAAGAGGATGTGGTCGTCGACGACGTCGTGTACCCGCTGGTGATCCGGGCCGGTGGCGGTTCTCCTCGCGACACGTTGTCGGTGCTCGACCAGTTGCTGGCCGGTGCCGAAGGAAACCGGGTGACCTACCAACGCGCACTGGGCTTGCTGGGTGCCACCGATGTGGCGTTGATCGACGAGGCCGTCGACGCGCTGGGCGCCGGTGATGCGGCTGCGTTGTTCGGGGCGGTGGAATCGGTGATCGACGCCGGCCACGACCCGCGTCGATTTGCCACCGATCTGTTGGAGCGGTTCCGCGATCTGCTTGTGCTGCAAGCAATTCCCGACGCTACGTCCCGGGGTGTGGTTGATGCCCCCGAAGATGTGCTGGAGCGCATGCGTGAGCAAGCGACCCGGATCGGCCGTGCGACGCTGACCCGTTATGCCGAAGTGGTCCACGCCGGCCTGACGGAGATGCGCGGCGCGACGGCGCCGCGTCTGCTACTCGAGGTGATCTGCGCGCGGCTGTTGTTGCCGTCGGCCAGCGATACCGAATCGGCTCTGCTGCAACGTGTTGAGCGGATCGAGACCAGGCTGGACATGTCCATCCCGCAGGAGGACAAGCCCGAGCCTGCCGTGCCTGCGCGGCGTTCGGCGCCGCAACCGCCGCCAGTGGCCGCGCCGGAGCACACGTCGGCGCCCGATCCCAGTCCGCCTGAGCCCGGTCTGCCTGAACCCAGTGCGCCGGAGTCCGCGCCGCCCGAGCCAACACCGCCGGAATCCGTTTCAGCGCAGGAGGATCCGGCGGCTGTGGGTTCGACCGAGCCGAGCGCGGCCGCGGTCCGCACCCTGTGGCCGACCGTTCGCGACAAGGTCCGTCAGCGCAGTCGTACCACCGAGGTGATGTTGGCTGGCGCTACCGTGCGGGCGGTCGAAGGCAACACCTTGGTACTGAGCCACGAATCGGCGCCTCTGGCCAAACGGCTGAGCGAACAACGCAATGCCGACGTCATCGCCGAGGCACTCAAAGATGCGTTGGGAGTGGACTGGCGCGTGCGCTGCGAGTCGGGCGCCGCCGGTCTGATGCCCGAAGCGCCGGTCGCGCCGCCGAGTCCGGTCGAGCGCCCCGCTCGCAGGATGGTTCCGCCGCCGCCTCCGGCCGCAGCGCCCACCGACTTGGCTACCGATGAGCGGGCCGAAGAGGAGAGCATGCTCGCCGAGGCCGGCCAGGACGACGCGTCGACACCACGCCGCGACCCTGAAGAAGCGGCGCTGGAGCTGCTGCAGAACGAATTGGGCGCGCGCCGCATCGATAACGGCTAGTCAGCCCGCGTAGACCAGCCGACCCGGCGCGTGGTCGCGCCTGCCTGTGAGGTAGACCACAGGTAATACTTCGGCTATAAATGTAGTCAAAAAGTATGTAAAGTTCGGATTATGACCATGACCAGTATGTGGGCGCCGGGAGCCTCGCGTGCGATGTCAGACATAAACGCACTGCACAAACGCGATGTTGTGGACACCTGCGACCTTCCCCATCCGCCCTTTCGAGTCCCGTTTCTGGGTGACGTGCTGGGTCTGAATCCCCGCACCCCCTTCCAATCCTCGCTGCCGCAGACCCGAAAGTTGGGCCCGATTTCAGCACGCAAGATGCTCGGCACCGAGATGGTCGCGGTCAGCGGGCTCGACCTGGTCGCGGAGGTGCACGACGAACGCCGCTTCGGCAAACACGTCGGCCATCACCTGACGCCGCTGCGAGAGGTCATCGGCGACGCGCTGATCACGGTCGACACCGACAACCCGAAATGGAGGCTGGCGCACGACATTCTCAAGCCGGCGTTCAGCCGCGAGGCAATGCAGGGCTACCACTCGATCATGCTGGAGGCGATCGGCGAGTTGCTGGACCGGTGGGACGGCGCGGCCGACAGTGGTCGTCGGGTTGACGTCACCGCCGACACGACGCGGTTGGCCCTGGAATCTATCGGGCGTGCCGGATTCGGTTATCGGTTCGGTTCCTTCGATCGCCGACGGCCACACCCGTTCATATCGGCGATGAATCGGACGTTGAAGTACGCCAGCTGGTCGACGTTCCCGTTGCTGACCCGGTTGCTTCGCCCGGCCATCCGGCGTTCTGGCGCGGTGATGGGACGCATCGTCGACGAAGTGATCCAGGCCCGCCGCGACGGCGCCGGTTCCGAGACCGGCGACCTGCTGGATTTGATGCTCAATTCCGCACACCCCGTCACCGGACGCAGCCTGGACCCGGTCAACATTCGCCAGCAGGTCATCACCTTTATCATGGCCGGACACGAGACCACTTCAGGCGCATTGTCTTTCGCGCTGCACTACCTCACCCAGAACCCCGATATCCTGGCCCGGGCCAAGGCGGAGGTGGACGCGTTGTGGGGCACGTCGGACAACCCCGAACCGGCTTACTGCGACGTCGCCAAGCTGCGCTATGTCCGGGCGGTGCTCGATGAGGCGTTACGGCTGTGGCCCACCGCGCCCGGGTATCTGCGGGTGGCGCGCAAGAACACCGTGCTCGGCGGGAAATACCGGATCAAGAAGGGGCAGTGGGTGTTGGTGGTGTTGCCGCTCGTGCAACGCGACCCTCTGGCGTGGCCAGACCCAGACCGGTTCGATCCGGACCGATTTGCGCCGGGCCAGATGAAGAGTCGAGCGCACGCCTACAAGCCGTTCGGGACGGGTCAACGGGCCTGCATCGGCCGGCAGTTCGCCCTGCATGAGGCCGTGCTGACGCTCGCGCTCGTTCTCCATCGTTACGATCTAACCGCTGAGGACGACTACCGTTTGAAGATTGACGAGTCAATCACGTTGAAGCCCAGCGGCTTTCGGCTGAGACTCAACAAGCGTGCGGCGGCGTCGCGACGTGCGGCCGTCAACACCGAACTGATCCGCCTCAGCGCCTAGGTTAACGGGGCACCTATACGCTGGTCTGCGACATCAGCCCGCGCAGAGGAGTTTCGTCGAATGGGACACGTCAGTGCAGCGAGCACGATTCTGATCAACGCTGAGCCCGCAGCCGTGCTGTCCGCTGTTGGGGACTACAGCGGAGTCCGCCCCAAAATTCTGTCTTCGCACTACCACGACTACCAGGTGCTGGAAGGCGGGCAGGGGCAGGGCACGGTCGCGAGCTGGAAGCTGCAGGCCACCAAATCCCGGGTTCGCGACGTCCGCGCCAGCGTCGACGTCGCCGGCCACGCCGTGATCGAAAAAGACGCCAACTCGACCATGGTGACCAACTGGACCGTGGCGCCCGCTGGACCGGGCTCGAGCGTTACCGTCACCACGACGTGGAAGGGCGCCGGTGGCGTGAAGGGCTTCTTCGAGAAGACGTTCGCACCGCTGGGCCTGAAGAAGATTCAGGCCGAGGTCCTGGCCAACCTGAAGCGGGAAGTCGAAAGCTAACCCGGTCGGCTAGTGGGCCGCGGTTTGGCCGCCTAGGAAGGCTGCGACGCCCCTGACCACGGCGTCGGCGTACTTCTGCCGACCTTCAGGGCTTTCCATCAATCCCGAGTCGACCGGGTTCTTCATGTTGCCGCACTCGACCAGGACGGACGGATACTGCGCCAAGTTCAGCCCCGCCAGGTCCGAACGCCCGTACAGGCCGTCCTGGCCGATATAGCTGGCCGGCGGGATGCCCGACCCCTCCATCTGGTCGCGCATGGCGCGGGCGAACTGCACCGCGGGTCCGGCCTGCGCCTGGTTGAGCGGTGGCGCCGAATAGTTGACGTGGAAACCTCGCCCGCCCGAGGGGCCGCCATCGGCGTGGATGCTGACGACCGCGTTCGGGTGCAGGGCGTTGGCCATCGCTGCCCGCTGGTCGACACACGGCCCGACGGTGGAGTCGTCGCCGCGCGACATCGCCGTGCGCGCCCCGAGCGCGTTGAGCTCGGCGCGGATCCGCAGCGTGGTGTCCCAGGTGAAGGTGTGTTCCGGGTAGCCGTCGTTGGTCGTCGTCCCGCTGGCCTGGCAGTCCTTGGTGCCACCGCGACCGGTGGGCACCTGGCGGCTGATGGAGGCGTCGTTGGCGCCGTTGTGACCGGGATCGAGGAACACGATCATGCCGGCGATGCTGCCCGGCGCCGCGATGGCGTTCGGTGGGATCGGTGCGACGGCGACGGCAGCGACGAGGCCGACGGCTCCCAACACGGCGGGAGCCCCGACACGCAGGCGATGAGGTATGCGCACCGCGCCACGTTAGCCTGGCGCCGTCTACGCTTGGAACTCTGAACCGCCCGCACGACGCAGGCGAAACCAAGTCGAGACCAAGACGCAAGGGGACTGTCATGCAACCCGGAGGCCAGCCCGACATGTCGGCGTTGCTCGCCCAGGCACAGCAGATGCAGCAAGAACTGATGGCTGCCCAGCAGCGACTCATCAACTCCGAGGTCCACGGAAAGGCCGGCGGCGGACTGGTCGAGGTCACCGTGAAGGGCAGCGGCGAGGTCGTCTCCATCGAGATCGACCCCAAGGTCGTCGACCCCGACGACATCGACACGCTGCAGGACTTGATCGTCGGCGCACTCGGTGACGCCTCGAAGCAGGTCGCAGCCCTGGCCCAGCAGCAGCTCGGTCCGCTGGCCGGTGGCATGGGCTCGCTGGGTATGCCGCAGGGCTGATGTTCGAAGGACCGGTCCAGGATCTGATCGACGAACTCGGCAAGCTGCCGGGGATCGGGCCTAAAAGCGCGCAGCGCATCGCTTTTCACCTGCTATCCGTCGAGCCGCCGGACATCGACCGACTCACCGCAGTGTTGGCCAAGGTCCGCAACGGTGTGCGGTTCTGTTCGGTGTGCGGCAACGTTTCCGACGACGAGCGCTGTCGTATCTGCGGGGATCCGCGTCGGGACGGCACGCAGGTCTGCGTCGTCGAGGAGCCGAAGGATGTGCAGGCCGTCGAGCGGACCCGTGAATTCCGCGGGCGTTACCACGTTTTGGGCGGCGCACTGGACCCGCTGTCCGGTGTCGGCCCTGAGCAACTGCGGATTCGCGAGTTACTGAACCGGATCGGTGAGCAGGTCGACGGCGTGGACATCACCGAGGTGATCATCGCCACTGACCCCAATACCGAAGGTGAGGCCACGGCCACCTATCTGGTGCGGATGCTGCGCGACATCCCCGGACTGACCGTGAGCCGAATCGCCTCCGGGTTGCCGATGGGCGGCGATTTGGAATTCGCCGACGAGCTGACCCTGGGCCGCGCGCTGACCGGCCGCCGCGCAATGGCGTGACTCTCGTCGCAACCTCTCACGCGCCGGCCAGTTCGCCAGCCTCCTCGCTTTCGGCCGAAGGCTCAGACCCGGGCAACGGCTTGCCGGCAACTTCCGGCATGAAGAAAAGGGTGACCGTCCCCACCAGACCCGCCACCATCAGCATGTAGGCCGGCACCATGACGTTGCCGGTGCCGGATATCAGCGCTTGAGCGATCAGCGGGGTGGTTCCGCCCACGGTCGATAGCGCGATGTTGTAGGAGATGGCCAGCGCTCCGTTGCGCACCCTGGTCGGGAACAGTGCCGGCAGCGCACCGGGCGTGGTGCTGTCGAAACACAGTTCCATCAGTCCGATGAGCAGCACACCGATGAAGACCACCGGAAAGATACCGCCGAAGCGCATTAGCAAGAATGCCGGGACCGACGCCACGACGAGCAGGCCGCAGCCCGTCCACATGATCGGTTTGACGCCGATACGGTCGGACAACATGGCGACGAACACCACCGCGGCCATCAGAACCGCCAACGTCGCCACGATCATCACTAGTCCGGCCGTGTTATCAACGTGCACAACCACTTTGAGGTATGTCGGCAAGTATCCGGTGAGCATGAAATCGGGCGCCTGGGAGGTCACCACAAGGGCCGCGCAGATCACCATCGGCTTCCATTGCTCCACCACTGTGTGTCGAAATTGCTGCCAGCCGCGGTCGACCGGCGCATCCCCGCTACTGCTCACCTGTTCGTACGCGGGCGACTCCCTGATCCGCAGCCGCAAATACAGAGCGAGCACGCCGAACGGCGCTCCCAGCAACAGCGGAATCCGCCAGCCCCATGCCAGCATGTCGCGGCTCGGCAGCCAGGCCTGTAATGCGGTCACCAGTAACCCGGCGAGCACGAACCCGACCAGGTTGCCCAGCGGCAAGAACCCGACCATCATGCCGCGTTTGCGGTCCGGGGCCCGCTCAACGAGATAGGTCATCGCACCGACAAACTCGCCTCCGGTCGACAAGCCTTGAAAGATCCGCGCCACGAGCAGCAGGATCGGCGCCCATATGCCGATGGTGCTGTAGCCGGGCACCAAGCCGCTCATGGTTGTCCCTACCGTCATCAGCAGGATCGTGATCACCAAAACCCGCTTGCGTCCGATGCGGTCACCGAGTGGACCAAGGACAAACCCGCCGAGTGGCCGGACCACGTAGGCCGCCGCCAGCGTGCTGAAGGTGGCGATGAGATGGACCGCGCTGACACTATTGCCCGGATAAAACACCTGCGCGATCGTGGTCGCGATGTAGCCGTAGACACCGAAGTCGTACCACTCCATGAAATTGCCGATGGCCGTACCCGCGGTGTCGCGGCGCATCGCCGAAGCGGCGTCCCGGGTGTCGTTGCGTGCCCGGCTTTGCTGGCGGCGTCGGATACTCATCGGCACCTCTCGTACCCAAAACTTTGCTGCCTGGAACTCCTACCGCGCCGCCAGTCGCTCGCGGCGCAACAGATCCACCTCCGGCAGCTCGAGCGGCGTCAGCTCACCCACCACCTTGCCGAGCAGCAAGTCGGCGAATTCGGGATTGCGGGCCAGGCACGGCCCGTGCATGTAGGTGGCGAACACACTGCCCTGCACCGCGCCGTCGATGCCGTCACCGGCGCGGTTGCCGGCCCCCTTCTTGACCGCGCCCAGGGGGGCCGCGGCATCGCCGAGAACCGTTCCGCCACGGTGGTTTTCGAACCCGGTCAGCGGTGCGGTCAGCCCGGGCAGCCGGGGTGAGGTGACGAGTTCGCCGATGGTGCGCGTCGGCTGGGGTGCGGTGGTCAGGTCGAGCAGTCCCACGCCTTCGACCCGTTCGCCCGCCGACGTTTCGTACCAGTGGCCGAGCACCTGGATGGCCGCGCAGATCGCCAGCACCGGCGTGCCGCGGGCCGCCGCGCGCTGCAGTCCCGGGTACTGGATCAAATGCTTGGTGGCCAGCCGCTGCGCGTAGTCCTCGGCCCCGCCCAGCGTGTAGAGGTCGAGGCTGTCGGGCACCGCGTCGGCCAGCGTGATCTCGACGATCTCCGCGGCGATGCCACGCAACCGCAGGCGTTGGCGCAGCACCGCGGCGTTGCCGCCGTCGCCGTAGGTGCCCATCACGTCGGGCAGCACCAGCCCGATTCGGACCGTCGAGTCAGCCATGGCGGGCCAATCGGCGTTGCAACTGCAAAAAAGCGGTGTAGTTGGCGACCACCTCGACGGGCCCCGGCGGGCAGGATGCGATCGCGGCGACCGTGTCGTGCATCAGGGTGTGTTGTACGTCGGCGTAGCCCAGCCGCACGGCGAGGTCGGTGCCGCGTTCACCGGCGGCCACCACCGGGGTCCCTTGAAAGTGCAGCTCGAACTCCTCGAAGCGGACATCCCACAGCCAAGACAGGTCTTCTCCGTCGGGCACCTGCCCGTTGACGGCGATCACTACCCCGGCGGCATCCTTGTTCACCATCGACAGTGCTTCCTGCCAGCCGGCGGGATTCTTGGCCAACAGCATTCGCACGGTGTGCGAGCCGACCTGGATGGTCCGGTACCGCCCGGCGACCTCGTCCACGCCGGACACGGCGGCCACCACGGCCGTGGGATCGGCGCCCAGCGCGACGGCGGCGGCCACCGCCTGGGCGGCGTTGCCCCGGTTCACCGCACCGGGCAACGCCAGCCGCATCGGCAACGCCAATCCTTCAGGGCCGTAGAGCTTTTCATCATCGAACCACCACTGCGGGCTGGGCCGTTTGAAGTCGGCGCCGGTGGAATACCAGTGGCCCTGGTCGCGGACGATGACCTCGCCGCTGCGCGGGCAGCTGACCGAGTCGGCCGCCCAGCTGCCGCCGGCCGCCACCCACACCACGTTGGTGTGGTCGTAGGCGGCTGAGGTCATCAATACGTCGTCACAGTTGGCGACGACGACAGCGTTCGGGTGCGCGGCCAGTCCGGCCCGCAGCCGGCGTTCGATCACGTTGATCTCACCGACCCGGTCCAGCTGGTCGCGGGACAGGTTGAGCAGGATGACGACCGCGGGCTCGACGGCATCCGACACGTGCGGGACGTGCATCTCGTCCACCTCGAGAACCGCGAGCGCGGCGGCGCGATCGGCGGCCAGGGCTGCCACCAGACCCGCGTCCATATTGGCGCCCTCCGCGTTGGAGGCCACCTCACCCAGCGTGCGCAGCGCGGCCGCGGTCATCCGGCTTGTCGTCGACTTGCCGTTGGTGCCGGTGACCACGACGGTGCGCCGGTCGGTGCCCAGCTGACGCAGAATCGAACGATCCAGGGTCATCGCCACCAGGCCGCCGATCATCGCGCCGGCCCCTCGGCCGGTCACCCGTGAGGCCCATCGCGCGCCGGCTCCGGCGGCCAGGGCGAGTCGTCCTCGGGCGGTGATCACCCGGGAAGTTTAAGGGCGATCGCAAGCTCGGCGCTTTCCCGAGCGCTGCGGGTCACCCCGATGAAGTACGTCGGCGACACGGCGCGTAGCGACCCGGCTATGTCGGCTCGGCGTGAAATCCTCCATTCATGCCCGACATTCCGGCGGCCTGGGGTCGGCCCGCCACTGAGCCCGACGCGGGTTGGGCCGTCATCGACGTCGAGACGTCGGGTTTCCGGCCCGGCAGTGCCCGCGTCATCAGCCTCGCGGTGCTCGCGCTCGACGCCGGAGGCCATGTCGAACAGTCCGTGGTGAGCTTGCTCAACCCCGGTGTGGATCCCGGGCCCACCCACATTCACGGGCTGACCGCCGAGATGCTGGAGGACCAGCCACAGTTCGATGAGATCGTTGGCGAGGTCGTCGAGCTGGTGCGCGGTCGCACGCTGGTCGCGCACAACGTCGCCTTCGACTATGGCTTCCTGACCGCGGAGGCCGAGCTGGCCGGCGTGGAGCTGCCGATCGACAGCGTCATGTGCACGGTGGAATTGGCCCGCCGGCTGGAACTGGGCACCGACAACTTGCGGTTGGAGACTCTGGCGGCGCATTGGGGTGTGACGCAACGCCGGGCGCACGACGCTTTCGACGACGCGGTCGTGCTGACCAGTGTGCTGGCCGCCGCGCTGCAGCGGGCCCGCGAACGAGACGTATGGCTGCCGGTGCGCCCGGTCACCCGCCGTCGCTGGCCCAGCGGCAGGGTCACCCACGACGAGCTGAGGCCGCTCAAGGTGCTGGCCTCGCGGATGCCGTGTCCGTACCTCAACCCCGGTCCCTACGTCCGCGGCGGGCCGCTGGTGCAGGGCATGCGGGTGGCGTTGGCCGCCGAGGTCGAGCGGACCCACGAGGAGCTGGTCGAGCGGATCCTGCACGCCGGGTTGGCCTACGCCGAGGCTGTCGACCGGGAAACCTCACTGGTGATCTGCAACGAACACCGCCCGGCCCAGGGCAAGGGCCACCTGGCTCGCGAGCTCGGCGTGCCGACGGTGTCCGATGCGAAGTTCATGGACTGCGTCGGGGCGGTGGCCAACGGCACCGGCGTCGACGGCATCGTCGATGCGGCGTGCGCGGGCGAGCAGTTCGCATTGTTTTGATTGCGCAGCTCCGGCGCATCAGCCCGGCCCCGCACTCCGGCAGTCGCTTCTGATTGAGTGGACGTAATGAATGCGAAAGCGACGATCGGCCGGTGGCAGATGGGGGCTGCGGTCGCTACCGCAATCGTGACGGCGACGTGTGGGTGCTCGCACGGTGGCGGCTCCTCGGCGAAAGCCGGCGGTGTGCAGGTCCCCGAAAACTTCTGCGGCTTGTTGAGCGCATCCGACATCAGCCGGGTGATGGGCAGCGCTTTCCCGGCGGCCGAGGGCAGCCAATCCCCGAGTGAAGCGCAGTGCACGTCTATCCCGACCGCGGGTAACGACGTCAGCTTCAAGCTGTACCGGAACAACGAGTACTGCATCGACGGCAAACCGGCAGACAAGAAGTGCCTCGATTCGCAGTCCCAGGGATTCCTCGCCAACAAGCAGAGCGCCGGCCGGGTCACCAACGTCCCGGGCCTGGGTGATCAGGCGTTCTGTTTTGTGGCCCCGCCCGCGACCGTCGACGTGATCAAGGGCTGGATTTACCTGATCGTGGGCGCCGAAAGCTGCGTGCAAGCCCAGACCTTGGCCGCAATGCTGCTGGCCAAGATCTTGGCTTGACGTCAGCCGGCCAAACGCCAGTCAGACGGTGGCAGAATTCTAGGTAAATCTAAGTTTCTTGTCAGCTTTCACACATTCTGGTTGCGTCACGTGTTTACACTCAAGACGTTCCCGGCCGCCACCGCAAAGACAGCGACGGCCGGGCGCAGGCTCACCACGCATCGACAGCGCGGTGAATTTCACCGTATTTCCATTGGGGGCACTCCAGGTATACGGAGGGCACCATGGCGGAGCATTTTCTCGGCATCATCGCCGGGGTAGTCGCCCAAATGAAGGGGGCCGGCGCGTTCTCCGCGCCGAGCGTATGCGAACGGCTGCTCGCGCAGCTTGTTGAGCAGTTCGAGGCCGACGCCGCGTTTTTGCGTCACAACGATCACCGCCTCCGGGCTTCGACGCTTATCGCCGAATGGCCGCCGCGGGATTCGGTTCCCGAGCCGGATCCACTGGCGGAGATCCCTTTCGCCGACGCCGACGGGGTGGTAGCCGAGGAACTTAAAACGCCGGCGGTTATTGCTTCCGACACAGCAAAGCTCGGTCATTCGAGCCGGTTCGCGGCTTGCCAGAGCCGTGTGTGGGTGACGGCGGTCGCGCCCCTGCTCTCGGGGACCCTGACCACAGGCGTCCTCGGCTTGACCAGATGGGGTGGTGAACGGTGGACACCCGAAGAACTCGATGTACTCGCCGTGGTTGCGTCGTTGTTCGCACAGCTGCAGGACCGTCTGGCCGCGGAGAGTCACCTGCACCGGCTGGCCGAGCACGACGAATTGACCGGCCTGCATAATCGTCGAGCGCTGACCGCCGAGATTCGTCGCAGACTGCAAGCGGGACACCCCGGTCCAGTCGCGGCGCTCTACATCGATTTGGACCGGCTGAAGACCATCAACGATCAGCTCGGTCACGCCGCCGGCGATATGGTCATCTGGGCCTGCGCACAACGGCTCGCCGCCAAAGTCGGCCACGCCGCCATGATCGCCCGTGTCGGCGGCGATGAATTCGTTGTCATTCCCAAAGGGACGATGTCGGCCACAGGCGCGAAAGCCTTGGCGCACACGCTTCAGACCACGATGTGTGACCCGATCCGCGTCGGCGAAGACCTGATCACCCGCACCCTCAGCATCGGGGTGGCAGTGGGCCTGCCCGGTGTCGACGCCGGCGATGATCTACTGCACCGGGCTGACCAGGCCGCCCTGGCGGTTAAGCGCAAAGGCGGCAATGCGGTCGCCGTGTTCAATCACGGCGTATCGATGCAGGGCGCGTCTCGAAACGGGAGCGCGCACCATTCTGCTACCGGCACCGACAGCGACTCGCTGGTGCTGCAGTATCTGCCCGAAGTCGACCTGCGCACCGGCGAAATACTGGCGGTCGAAGCGCTGGTGTGCTGGCAACACCCGAGTCGGGGGCTGCTGCCGGTGAATGCGTCGAACGGGGCCCCTAAGTCGATCAGTCTCGCCGGGCGGCTTGGGCGATGGGTTATGCGTCGCGCCTGCGGAGACTTCAGCGATTGGCGATCGCGTGGCATCGATCAACACATCAAATTGCGCCTCAATGTCGCATCGGCGCTACTGGCCAGTGACGGCTTCACTGACAGCGTGGCCGCCACCCTGGACGAATTCGGCCTCGACGCAGGATCGTTGTGTCTGGAGATCGGCGAGCACGCGGTGCTGCGCCACGTCGAACACACCCACACCCTCGCGGTGCTGAAGGACCTCGGCGTCCAGATCGCCATTGATGACTTCGGTTCCGGTGACGTCGTTTTGGGGCAGCTGAAATCGCTGCCAGTCGACATGCTGGAGATCAGCGCGGGATTCGTCCGTGGCCTCGGCATCAGTGCGGTCGATCTGGCAGTGGTGCAGGCGAGCGTCGGGGTTGCCGAGGCAGTCGGTTTGCAGGTGACTGCCAAGGGCGTCGAGACCCCGATCGCGGCCATGACGTTGTTACAGCATGGGTGCAGCCGTGCTCAAGGGATGTTTCTGTCGCGCCCGCTTACCGGCGAAGCAATGGGATCACTGCTCCGCACGCGTCAAGTCCCCCTGCCCTTCCGGCTGACGTCGGAGCGGGCCGCCAGCTGATCAGTTCCGGGCGGCTCGGTTCACGGCCGACACCACGGCACGCAACGACGCGGTGGTGATCGACGGCGCGATACCGACACCCCAGACCGTCTGACCACCTACCGAAGCCTCGACGTACGCCGCGGCCTGCGCGTCCTGGCCACCGCTCATCGCGTGCTCGGAGTAGTCCAGCACGGCCACGTCGACACCGATGTGTCCCAACGCATCGACGAACGCGGCGAGGGGACCGTTGCCTGATCCGTTGATCTCGGTCTCGGCGCCGTCGACTTTGACCGTCGCAACGATGCGGGTGACGCCGTGGTCTTCTTCGGAGGCGTCGACCCGTTGCTTCATCCGTTCCAGCGGCCGGATCGGCGCGAGGTACTCGTCGTTGAACGCGTCCCACATCTCCTTCGGCGTGACCTCGCCGCCCTCACCGGCTGTGCCCTCTGCGATCTTTTGGATCGCGCGGGAAAACTCGATCTGCAGCCGTCGCGGGAGCGCCAGGCCGTGGTCGGCCTTCATGATGTAGGCCACCCCGCCTTTGCCCGACTGCGAGTTGACCCGGATCACCGCCTCGTAGGTACGGCCCACGTCGCGCGGATCGATCGGCAGATACGGCACCTGCCACAGCATGTCGTCGACATCGGAATCCGCTTCGTCCGCAGCGACTTTCATCGCATCCAGACCTTTGTTGATCGCGTCCTGGTGGCTACCGGAGAACGCCGTGTACACCAGATCGCCGCCATAGGGGTGGCGTTCGGGCACCGACAACTGGTTGCAGTACTCGACCGTGCGCCGGATCTCGTCGATGTTGGAGAAGTCGATCTGCGGGTCGACGCCGCGGGAGAACTGGTTCAGCCCCAGCGTCACCAGGCAGACGTTCCCGGTCCGCTCACCATTGCCGAACAGGCAGCCCTCGATCCGATCTGCGCCGGCCTGATAGCCCAATTCGGCTGCGGCGACAGCAGTTCCGCGGTCGTTGTGCGGATGCAGGGAAAGGATGACGGACTCACGCCGCTTCAAGTTGCGGCTCATCCATTCGATCGAATCGGCGTAGACGTTCGGCGTCGCCATCTCCACGGTGGCGGGCAGGTTGAAGATGATCGGGTTGTCCGGTGTCGGCTGGATGATGTCGCCCACCGCGTCGCATACCTGCATGGCGTATTCGAGCTCGGTACCGGTGTAGGACTCCGGCGAGTATTCGAAACGCCATTGTGTGCCAGGGTATTTGGCGGCCTCCTCGACGCACTTGCGAGCGCCGTCCGTGGCGATCGCCTGTACCGCGGCACGGTCGGCTCGAAACACCACGCGACGCTGCAGGATTGACGTCGAGTTGTAAAAGTGCACGATCGCCCGGTGGACACCCTCGCAGGCTTGGAAGGTCCGTTCGATCAGCTCGGGCCGGCACTGGGTCAGCACCTGGATCGTCACGTCCTCGGGAATCGCTCCCTCGGTGATGATCTCGCGGACGAAGTCGAAGTCGGTCTGGCTGGCCGACGGGAAGCCGACCTCGATCTCCTTGTAGCCCATGCGCACCAGCAGGTCGAACATCCGGCGCTTGCGGGCCGGGCTCATCGGTTCGATCAGCGCCTGGTTGCCGTCACGCAAGTCGACCGCGCACCACAGCGGCGCGCGGCTGATGACTTTGTCGGGCCAGGTGCGGTCGGCCAGCCGGATCGGCTCGACCTCGGCGGCGAACGATCGGTAGCGACTGAACGGCATCGACGATCCGCGCTGGGTGTTCCATGCGGGTTGGCCGTCGTTGGGTGGGCCGGCCGGTTTGACGACGGTCCTGCTGGAGGTGAATGCGTCAGGGGAGTCGCCCGACGGTTTGGAGAAGCTAGTCACGGTGATTGCTCCGGGAGTTAATAAGGGGCGCCCATGGAGGGCGTGACCGGCGCATCGCGAACACCCGCGACAGGAAGCCGGTCTGGATCAGACCCCGTCGCGGCGTCCGAGAAGGAGCACCCGCTGCACGCTGGTTACTGTACCGCGCCGACAGGGTTGCCCAAAACCCCAGCTCGTTACTTTGTGGCCGGGACGATGCGGACCGGGATGTCGGTGTTCTCGTCGGTGTAGTAGCTCGCGCAGACCCGGTGGTAGCCGTCGGCGATCTGCATCGCCACCCCGGCGTTGAGGTCGCCACGCACGACCAGGATCGGCGAGAGGCGCTTGCCCGTCTTGATCTTCTTGAGGTCCCGCTGCACGTGCGGGTTGTCTTTCGGCAACAGCGCCAGGCGGGATGCGCGCAGTAGATCCTTGGCCTTTTTGTGCACGACCGGGGCCTGTTTGAGCGCCGCTACGATTTCGCTGATCTGCGCGGCCGTGGCGAGCAGGGCGAGGTAGTCGGCCGCTGCCGGGTAGTCGTGCTCGTCTGGCTCGGTACCCCATAGCACTTCGGCCATCGCTGCCACCTCTCGTCGCGTCGTCTCAGCACCTCTGCATATCAAATGCCGGGATGCCGGGGGTCTTCTGACCGGCTCGCGCTGCGGCCGCGGTCGTTCAGGGCTTCGGCCGGCGAGGGCGGGCAGCCTTACGTCGCGGCTGTCGCGGCGCATCAGCCTTGGCCGGCGGGCCTGGCAGTTTTGCCGCCTTGGCTGCGGGCTCAGCGGTGTTTGACGTCGCCGTGGTGTCGTTGAGGGTGACTTTGAACTGCATCGTCCGGTACGGCCAGCCGGTCGCGGTATCCCACTGCGACACCACCAGTCCGACGCCGCCCTGGACATCCAGCTGTGAGCCGGGGAGGACATATCCGCCATACAGCTGCGCGACTTGATTGTTGACCAGGTCTTGGGCATCCCAGCTCGTTCCGAGCACTGGCGTCTGAACCTGCGCGTCATACAGATCAGCGGTCGGCGAGTCGATCGTTCGGTATCCCAGCGAATACCCCGACGACAGGAAACCGCCAAGGATCCACGTGCCGGTGTCCAGCCTGCGCAGCGTCAGCTCGCCCCAGGTTTCGGCGGGCGGCGTGATTGGCGTCGGCACGTTGTCCCAGGCCCATTGATTGTCGGCCCAGCCCCAGCCCGAGTACTTGGTCATGTCGCCGATGTCGTCGGGACGGACGCGTTGCAGGATTATGCCTTTGTCGCGCTGAAATCCGGTGGAAACGATGTACACCCAGCCGTCGTCGGGGTTGTAATCCCAAGACCACAGCTGTGCGTAACCGTTGTACAGCGAGGCGGGAAACGTTGCCTTCGCACCCATCTCCTGCCAGGTGACGCCATTGTCGGTGGAGGTCCAGATTCCGGTCCAGATCACGTTTCCGAAGCCGCGATTGACGATGGCATGTAGATACATGTTCTGACCGATAACCAGCAAATCCGACGGAATTACGGTGCTGATTCCACCCTGGTTCCAGGGCGGACTGTCGTGGACATAAGACCACAACTGTTGTGCGTAGCCTGGATTCGCGCCGCCGGCGCACTCGTATTGAATGCGGTTGTTTGTGTCGCCGCCGCCGAGCAGGGCAACCGGGGCGCGCCAGTCGCCCTGCCCTGCGCTCGCGCCAGAGAACGTGTCCCCGAACACCGACACCAGCTTGCCGTTGGGCGCCACGGCACTGACGCCGAGGTCGGTGCCCGTTACCCCCCATGCGTCGGTGATGCCCGGGCCGGTCATGTCGCCCAGGTAGCCCTCGACGGGGGTTGTCGTCGGCGGCACCGCCGCCGATCGTTTCGTCTTCGAC
>NZ_JBAPMI010000303.1:0-7303 GCF_049278535.1 Mycobacterium sp.
GGATACCACTTTCGCAGAATGGCTGCGTGGATCACGACTGTCCGAAAATGATGCGCTGCTGATCTTCTCGGTCGGTGGCGGCGACGAGGCCAAAGGTGTGTCCGCGAATATCGTTGCCGCACTTCGGCTGGCGGTCGAGCGGGGCGCACCGATCTTCGGCATCGTGGGGCGCGACGGCGGCACCACCGCGAAACTCGCCACGGCCGCGGTCATCATTCCACCGCTCTATCCCAACCACATCACCCCGCACACCGAGGGACTTTGCGCGGTCGTCTGGCACCTTCTGGTCACGCACCCGGCTCTGGCCAAGATCGCGACGCGCTGGGAGTCGCTGAAGTGACCGCCGCACTGCGCCGCTTCGCCGTCGTGGGCGGCGCAGGCTTCATCGGCGGTCATTTTGTCGAGCATCTGCTGGGCAAGGGAGCCGAGCAGGTCACCGTTTACGACAACTTCTCCTCGGGACGCCGCTGGCACCTCGCGGACGTCGCCAACGACCCACGGCTGCGTGTCGATGTCGGCGAAGTCGGGGATCTCGAGCACCTGTTGGCGACCGTCGCCGGACACGACACCGTGATCCACTTGGCATCGAACCCCGACATCGCCGCTGCGGCAACCAATCCCGCCATCGACTTCGATCAGGGCACGGCGCTCACGCACCACGTTGCCGAGGCGGCCCGACGAGGCGGCGTCGAACTCGTCCTCTACGCCTCAGGCAGCGGCGTGTACGGCGATCTCGGCGAGGTCGAAGCACACGAGGACCGCGGTCCGATGTTGCCCACATCCACGTACGGCGCCAGCAAGCTGGCGGGGGAGGCGTTGCTCTGCTCCTACGCGGCCATGTTCGATGTCTCGGCCCGCTGTTATCGCTTCGGCAATGTCGTCGGGCCGCGCCAGACGCACGGGGTTGGCTTCGACTTTGTTCGCCGGCTCCTCGCCGACCCGAGTCGGCTGCGCATCCTCGGCGATGGGCGGCAAAGCAAGTCGTATGTGCACGTCGACGACGTGATCGCAGCGGTGATGGTCGGTGCCGAGTCGGCGGGGGAGCCGTTCGCGGCGTTCAACGTCGCCACCGAGGACTATCTGACCGTCAAGGAGATCGCTCAGATGGCCGTCGAGGTGGTTGGGCTAACTGCTGAGCAGACAACGTTCGAATACACCGGCGGGGACCGCGGCTGGAAGGGTGACGTTCCAATCGTTCGGCTCAATTCCGAGCGGATTCGATCGCTCGGTTGGAAGAACGAACGTACTTGTGAAGAGGCTCTGCGTGATTCGATGGCGGCGATGCTCATTGACGCCCGTGCCGGTCGGTTCGACACATGAGCCACCAGAGCACCGTCATTGGAACCCGCCCCGCGATCTTCCTCGATCGTGATGGGGTGCTCAATGAGGTCGAGCTGCTTCATGGCAAACCCCACCCACCGGCCGGCGTCGAGCAGCTGCGCTTGCTGCCCGGCGTTGTCGAGGCCTGTTATCGCCTGCGGGACTTGGGATTCGCGCTTGTCGTCGTGACCAACCAACCGGATATCGCCCGAGGCAAGCAGACCCGCGATGATGTCGACCGTATCCATGATGCACTGCGTGCGCGGCTACCGCTGGACGAGATTGTGGTGTGCGCCCACGACGACATCGATGACTGCCCGTGCCGGAAGCCGCGACCGGGAATGATCCTCGACGCCGCCGCGCGGGTGGGCCTCGACCTCGACACCAGTGTGTGCATTGGCGACCGATGGCGGGACATCGAGGCCGGCAAGCGCGCCGGTGTGATGGCCATCTTTGTCGACCGTGGTTACGGCGAGCGCCGTCCCACGGATGCCGACGCCGTTGTAGCCAGCTTGCCCGCCGCTGTCGGATTGATCGAGTCAAAACGTGTTAGCGGGAGAACCGTGGTATGAGCGAGAAAGTAGTTCTGCGCCACGTCAAGATCTACGCTGATGGCGCCGACCTGGAGTCGATGATTGCGCTTGCGGAAAAGCCGCACGTCGCCGGGTTCACGACGAACCCGACCCTCATGCGCAAGTCCGGCGTCAGTGACTACGAGGGCTTTGCTCGCAAGCTGCTCGAGACGATCACCGACCGGCCGGTCTGCTTTGAGGTGTTTGCCGACGACGCCCCGGGCATGCTGCGCCAAGCCCGGCTCATCTCGTCCTGGGGCCCAAACGTGTACGTCAAGGTTCCGGTGACGGACACCAAACGTAACTCGATGGCCGACGTGGTCGCAGAGCTGACCTCGGACGGCGTACAGCTCAATGTGACCGCGTTGACGACGGTGGCCCATGTCGAGACTGTGACGGCCAGGCTCGCCGGCACCCGGGGCGCGATCGTGTCGGTCTTCGCCGGTCGAATCGCCGACACCGGCCGCGACCCGATTCCGATCATGAGTTCGGCCTTGGCCGTCACGTCGGCTCAGCCCGGCGTCAGTCTGCTGTGGGCCAGCCCGCGAGAGATTCTCAACGTCCGGCAGGCCGACGACCTCGGCGTCGACATCATCACGCTGACCCACGACATACTTGCAAAGCTGTCGTTGTTTGGCAAAGACCTCGACGACTACTCGCTGGAGACGGTGAATATGTTCGACAACGACGCGCGCGCCGCGGGGTACAAGTTGTGACCCCGGGCGACGGCCGCGTCGGACAGGCTCCGGACTCAAACGATTGGGACCACCTTTGGGACGCATTCGGCGAGGCTTCCTTGAGCAATCCCGTCAACGGCTATCGTGAGGCGCTGATTCTCAGGTTGCTAGGACGGCCTCCGGTCGGATCGACCGTGCTCGACATCGGAAGCGGTCAGGGGCAGTTCGCTATATCTCTGCAGGCGATGTACCCGGACCTTGCGGTATGGGGCGTCGACAACAGCGCAGAAGGGGTAGCGCGCAGCCGCGAGTTCGCTGCTCGGCTAGGCCTTGCGGCCGAATTCCGCCAAGCAGACCTGTTGCAGTCAGCCACTCTCGCCGATGGGCAGCCGCTGGCCAGCTATGCCGTCTGCACGGAGGTGCTCGAGCACGTCGACGAACCCGTGACGCTGATCCGCAACGCGCGCGCCATGCTGGCACCCGGCTGCCACCTCGTAGTGACTGTGCCAGGCGGCCCGCGTTCTGCCTTCGACCATCACTGGGGTCATTTTCAGCACTTCACTGCGCGCAAGCTGAACCAAGTACTCACGGATGCCGGCTATGAGGTGCGCAGAGTTTTTCGGGCTGGGTTCCCGTTCTTCAACCTGTACAAGCTCGCCGTGATTGCGGGTGGCAAGAAGCTCATCGCCGATGTGGAACACCGCCCGTCGGGGCAGGCCATGCCCGCGCAGTCGATGGTGTACGCGTTCTTTCGGTTTGGGCTGCGGCATACCCTGGACAACACGCCGTTCGGCTGGCAGATGGCAGCGATAGCGACTGTCCCAACGCAGGACCGTTCGTGATCATCACCCGGACGCCGCTGCGGATTACCCTCGGCGGCGGAGGCACCGACCTGCCGTCGTACTACCAACGGTTCGGCGGTGTGGTGATCTCGGCGGCGATCGACAAGCACATCTACATATCCAGCAACGCCACGTTCACTCCCGATTACTTTCTGAAGTATTCGGCCTTGGAGCGAGTCGAGCGGGCGGTCGAGATCGATCACCCGATCATGCGCGAGGTTCTATTAGCGCACGCCATCGAACCGTCGGTGGAGATCGTCAGCATGGCCGACATCCCGTCCGGAACCGGTCTGGGTTCGTCGGGTGCGTTCACAGTTGGTCTGCTGCAGGCGATTTACGCGATGAAGCGTGACCACGTTGGCGCAGCACAAGTCGCGGCGGAGGCCTGCAATATCGAGATCGAGCGACTAGGTCGGCCGGTGGGTAAGCAGGACCAGTACGTGGCCGCTTTCGGTGGCCTGAAGATCTACCATTTCGAGCCCGACGGCGAGGTCAGAGTGTCGCCGCTGCAGATATCGGACGCAACATTCCGCGACCTGGAAGACCATTTGCTGATGTTCTTCACCGGCTACTCACGCGCGGCCGACAAGGTGCTCGAGGAGCAGCGGGCCAGGTCGACCGCGGACGACCCGGCGATGATCGACAACCTGCACTATGTCAAGAAGCTCGGCTTGCAAACCCAGGTCGCCCTGGAGAATGGCGACTGCGAGGGTTTCGCCGCCTTGATGCACGAGCACTGGGAGCACAAGAAGAAACGCTCGAGCGCGATGTCCAATCCGAACATCGACCGCTGGTATGAAATCGGCCGCGAAAACGGCGCCCTCGGAGGCAAGCTCGTGGGCGCCGGAGCCGGCGGGTTCCTGCTCTTCTATACCCGGGAACCGCGCCGGTTGCGCAACGCAATGGCGCCCGACGGGCTGCCCGAGGTCCGGTTCCGCTTCGACATTGACGGTAGCGTCGTACTCGTCCGATCCTGACTGACGGTATGCAATGCATCATTTTGGCCGGCGGCATCGGCACCCGAATGTGGCCGGAGACAAGCACGATGCCCAAAACACTTTTGCCAGTGCGCGGGAAACCGTTTGCGGCGTGGCAACTTTCGTGGCTCGCTCGCTCGGGCATCGATTCGGTCGTGTATAGCATCGGCTATCTCGGCGACGCCGTCCGGGCATACGTGGGCGACGGGTCGCCGTGGGGCGTATCAGTGGTTTACGTCGACGAGGGCGAGCACCTACGTGGAACGGCCGGTGCGCTGCGGCTGGCCCTGGACTCCTGCGTGCTCGACGATGACTTTCTCGTCCTGTATGGCGATTCCTGGCTCCAGGTCGACCCGGCGGCGGTGCTGCGCAGCCTGCGGGGGCGTCCTGAGCCTGCGCTGATGACCGTGCACCGCAACGAGGGCCAGTGGGGCGCTAGCAATGTGATCTTCGATGGTCGCCAGGTCGTGCGCTACGCCAAAGGGCTCGTTGAACGTCCGCCGGAGATGTGCTGGATCGACTATGGGCTCACCGCGCTGCGCCGCAGCGTGCTCGCCGAGCGCGTGTCTCCAGATAGGGTTTCCGACCTTGCGCCGGTCTTGTCGGAGCTGGCAGCCGAGGGGCAGTTGGCCGGGTTCGAGGTTTCCGACCGGTTCTACGAAATAGGATCGCCGCAGGGCCGGGCAGAACTGGAGGCGATGCTGCGGGGCCGTCGAGTCCAGTAATCGATAAGACCGCCAGGGCCGTCGAGTAATGGCAATCGGGGAGCTTCAGTCTTTCTTAAAGCAATACAGCTGATAAGAGTTTTCTCCGCTTCGCAGTGACTCGTGGAATGTCGAAGCCCGCAGCTCGTTTACGTTGCGGAGAAAATTGCGCAAAAACGAAGGCGCGCGGCGGCTGGCCGGGCCCAACAACGCCAACGTATCTTTCTGCGAAGTCATTATCCCGAGCATAACCTCCTCGTTGATAATCCTCTTGGAGATCATCCGCATCGGAAGCTCGGCGAGTGCCGCCTCCCACTCGTCGACCTGGGTACGCGGTCGAACATCCGTGTGCAGGAAATGCCCACCTGGGCTCAGCACGCGCGTAACTTCTGCCAAAAAACGCCGAAACCGCGGATAGAGGTGCGATGCTTCGACATTTATGACGGCGTCAAAGGATTGGTCATCGAACGGCAGGTCCTCGGCATTGCCGTGCACGAAATCCAACCCGGGCAGATTATGTGTTCGCCGACAAAACGCAATGCCGTTGGGGTTCAAGTCCAACCCGGTGTAAGAGGCTGGGTGCAAGGCGCGCACTAGGTATGAGGCTCCGCCGCCGTGGCCACAGCTGACCTCGAGAACCCGTTTTCCGCTGAGATCCGCCTGAGTCGCCGTGCGGTGGTACAGGTTGATGTGGACCCGGTTGGCTTCATCGGATGCCTCAAGAGGTAGGGCCATCGGCGGATCTTCCTCGTAGGCCCAGTCCAGGAACACCAGGTCGCCCATGAGGCGGGTTGCTAACGGGTACACGTACTTCGAGGAAAGTTTTAGGGATAGCGGGCTGTACATCCACTGATCCGAATACTTTGTTGCGAGCTTCCCGACGAGCGAACTACGCGCTTGCGGGCCTGAGCCTGGCATTGCGGCAGTATAACGAGAATGTGCAGGACAACAGACGTTTTCTGGGATGCCCCTTGCCAATCCTGCAAGCATTTCATCGCGCCTGCTAATCTCTAAACTCAAGTGTCGGTTAAAGCACTTGTGGCACGCTGGAATGTAGCGACAAGAGGCTCGGGCCGCGACTTACGCTAAAAGCGCAATATCCCAATCGGGCAAGTGCAGCGAGCCGGTAGCCTCCGGCACGGGTCGCCCACCGTCGAGCACGGGGATATTCGATACCGTTGGAGCAGCGAAAGGTGTTCTGTCTTAACGAGAGAAACGGGATCGTCCCATGGCGGTAGAGATATCCGAAGTTACCCTGTGCCCCCGAGACGACGTGATCACCGCTGCTTGCCTCGACTACCCGCGGACGGGTCCGGTTGACGGATACGCGTTCGAGGTCTTCGGCTGGGTCGTAAGCAAGGCGCCCGTAGCCGAGGTGGAGTTCGTCCACGATGGAATCCTGGTTGCGAGCTGCGAGCTAACTATTACGCGACCCGATGTGGCCAGCGTGTATGGCAGTTCGTCACCAGTGGGGTTTCGGAAGGCGATCGGAACGGTCGGGCTCGCGCCGGCCTTCACCATTGAGGTGGGGGTTGTATTACAGGATGGACGCCGAGACGTAATCGCGGAAATACGCGGCAGGCAGCAGCTAACCTCGGCCATCACCCCTTCCACGCAGCTTCAAGAGTCGGCATATCAAGGATCGGGCCGCGGCCGATTGGTCCAGCGATACCTCAATCTTCTCGAGGCGTCGCTGACCGGCATAATTTTCGAAGATGCGCCCTGTGACTATTGGTCGGACGGCAAGTTCGATGCCAACAAGCGTCTCTTGGGGAGGGACTGGCCCTCACTTTCGTTCTCGATGATCGGGAGTGTTCGTATGCGAAATCTACGCTATGCCTGCGAGACCGTGCTGCTTGATGGCATCGAGGGTGACTTTGTAGAGACCGGCGTTTGGCGCGGCGGCGCTTGTATTCTGATGAGGGGAATTCTGGAGGCATATGGTGATGGCACGCGACGTGTCTTCGTGGCTGACAGCTTTGCTGGACTTCCACCGCCGGACCCCGAAAATTTCCCCGCCGACGCGGGCGATCAGCACCATACTCATAGTCAGCTTGAGGTGTCGCGTGCCGATGTCGAGGATAATTTCCGGCGTTTCGGCTTACTGGACGAACGGGTCGTTTTCATTGAGGGTTGGTTCAAGGATACGCTGCCTGACGCCCCGATCGATCGGTTAGCTGTATTGCGGCTTGATGGCGATATGTATGAATC
>NZ_JBAPMI010000304.1:0-2309 GCF_049278535.1 Mycobacterium sp.
ATCGCGTCGCCGTCTTTGATCAGCTCGGTGATCGCACACTCGGCGAAGACCTTGATCCGGGCCTCGTAGTCACCGAGCTCGGCCTTGTCTTCCTGCTGCAGCGAAACGATCTTCTGCTGCAGGGTGCGGATGATCTCCAGGCCGGTGCGGTCGCCGACGTGGGCCAGCCGCGGGTAGGTGTGGCCACCGAAGTTGCGCTGGCTGATCTTGCCGTCCTTGGTGCGGTCGAACAGCGCGCCGTACGTCTCGAGTTCCCAGACCCGGTCGGGTGCCTCCTTGGCGTGCAGCTCGGCCATCCGCCAGTTGTTCAGGAACTTCCCGCCGCGCATGGTGTCCTTGAAGTGGACTTGCCAGTTGTCCTTCGCGTTGGCGTTGCCCATCGCGGCCGCGCAGCCGCCCTCGGCCATCACGGTGTGAGCCTTGCCGAACAACGACTTACAGACCACGGCGACCTTCAGACCACGTTCACGCGCTTCGATGACCGCACGCAAACCCGCGCCGCCGGCACCGATCACGACCACGTCGTATTGGTGCCGTTCGACCGGCGATGAGCCGCTTGCGCGAAGAGCATCAACCTCAGCCATATACCCTCACTTGCCTATTCACGAATAACTGTGATGAAACTGTTTGTCAGCCAATGAATCTGAGATCACTGATGGTGCCGCTGGCGACCAGCATGATGTAGAAATCGGTCAACATCAGAGTGCCGAGTGTGATCCACGCGTACATCTTGTGCCGTGTGTTCAAGCGGCTCACCTGCGTCCAGAGCCAGTAGCGGACGGGGTGTTTGGAGAAGTGCTTGAGGCGGCCGCCGACGACGTGGCGGCATGAGTGGCACGACACGGTGTAGATCCACAGCATCACCACATTGACAACGAGAATGACGTTGCCCAAACCGAATCCGAATCCGCCCGGGCCGTTGTCGGAGTGGAACGCCACGATCGCGTCGTAAGTGTTGATCACCGAGATGATTCCGGCGATGTAGAAGAAGTATCGATGCGTGTTCTGGATGATCAGCGGAAAGCGGGTTTCACCGGTGTATTTCGCGTGGGGTTCTGCCACTGCGCACGCCGTTGGCGACTGCCACACAGACCGGTAGTAGGCCCCGCGGTAGTAGTAGCAGGTCAGCCGGAACAGCAACAGGAACGGTAATGACAACGCCGCGAACGGAATCCACCACACGTCGGGGATGATCTGTGGCCAGAAGTGGCTGGCCTCCGGCGTGCATCCCTTGCTGACGCACGGGGAGTAGAACGGCGTCAGGTAGTGGTATTGCGCTACGTAGTAGTTGTTCTGAAGGAACGCCCGCACTGTCGCGTAGATCACGAACGCGGCGAAACCCAGGTCCACGACAAGTGGCGACTGCCACCACCGGTCGGTACGCAGGGTGCGTTGCGGAATCTGGGCACGGCTCGGCGAGAAAACGCCGGTCGCCTTGCGGTCGGCGGTGGGTGCGCTCACATTTCCCTTTCGGTGGGTTATGTCCCGATCAGACGGTCACCGGGCTAACCGGCGACGCCCCGGTCGTCCTCATCGCCCCAGAAGGCGGAGTCGTACGGGGTGTCGGGAATGGCAATCTTCTCGGCGCCATGTTGGTGACGGGTCACGCCCCGAGTGAGCTCCAGCTCCTCGGCGTCGATGTCGAGTCGGTCGATGTCGTTGAGGATGCGTTCGGCGTCGTTGACGATGCGACGAGTAGCGGGGCTGTCCCCGTACTTCGATGCCAACGATGTCACGCACCGACGCAGGCTTCCGATTAGCTCGTGCAGCTCGGTAAGTTCAGTTGTGCTCGACATTTGACCTCCTTGGGCTGAAGGGTGTCTCGGATCACAGTACGACACCCGATGTTGGTTACATCAGGGGGTTTGGAGTGAGACAGGTCACGTCAACTAGCTGGAGGTAGCGCGATGTCCGACCAGGTGCTCAAGGAGCGTGCCGAGGCATTGCTGGCGCTGCATCAGCCCGGCAATCCGGTGGTGCTCCCCACGGTGTGGGATGCGTGGTCGGCGCGGTTGGCGGTGGGCGCCGGGTTCGTCGCGTTGACCGTCGGCAGCCATCCGATGGCCGACTCGGTGGGCAAGGCCGACCAAGAGGGCATGACGTACGACGACGTGATCACCCGCGTCAAGCAGATCACCGCCGCCGTCGACGTGCCGGTATCGGTAGACATCGAATCGGGCTACGCCGAATCGCCCGCCCGGCTGATCGAGGGTCTTTTGGAGGCGGGCGCCGTCGGGCTGAACATCGAGGACACAGTGCACAGCGAAGGTGGCAGGCTGCGGTCGTCCAGCGAGCACGCCGAGCTCGTC
>NZ_JBAPMI010000305.1:0-28586 GCF_049278535.1 Mycobacterium sp.
CAGCAGCTTGGTTCGGTAGTGCTCGGTGGGATAGGGCGTGGCCGGAATGGCAGCCACCACCGATCCAGAAGAACGCCAGCTGTTCAGGATCGCCGTGGCGGCCGTGCACATGCCGTACTGGAAATCGAGGATGACCATCATGTAGAAGCAGCTACGGGCCAGGGCGCTGGTGAGAAACGGGTTTCGGCCGGCGGCATCGGTAACCCAGCCGGCCTTCATTTCCAGAACTCCGTGTGGCACGCGGTTGGCGATCATCTGCCGGACGTCCTGCTGACCGGGCTGGCCCGCCCACTCATCGACCGCGTGCGAGTCGTCGGCGGAGCGCAGCGCCTTGGCCCGCAGACCGCCGACCACCTGTCCGGTGTCATCGACCACGGCGCAGAACATGATGGTGTCGTCGCCGTCGCGCAGCGCATCGACGTCAAGGGCGCTTTCCACGCCACGCTTGCGGTAGCTCCGAACGGCACCCGCCGAGTACTCGGCCCACAGTTCCGGGTCGGCAGATGGCTGGGAAACAATGAGCGTGCCCTCGATGTCGGCGTCGGGCCAACTGAAGCCTTGGCCGAGCGAGAAGGCTTCGACCGTTGAGCCCAGAGATGCGGGTTTCATCGGTCTCCTCTCGATCGGTATCAGACTGGAAATGGGTAAATCTTTAGTATTTCATTCATTTAGTATCATCTGCTGTTCTAGAAATACCAGACGGTATTGCTAAGCACAATAGGCAGTCTGTCTGACTTGTTAGACGAACAAAAGCTGAGGACTTGGTCTATAACTTGTCCGGCCCAGCGCTGCACAGACGCCTTGACCAGCGATGACTGGCCAGGGCAGGCGATGCATCCGACGGCCATGGCCCAGCCGCAGAGCCCTCACGCAGCACCTCTGCCCGGCGTCGCACGCTGGTTCCCCGCCAGACTTGACACCTGTAAAGTCCGTCGAATGGACAACATCAGGGGCAAGACCATCGTCATCACCGGCGCTGCCCGGGGGATCGGGTATGCGACCGCGCAAGCGCTGCTGGCGCGCGGCGCCCGCGTAATCATCGGCGACCGGGACCTCGATGTGCTCGAGAGTGCGGTCGCCGGCATCAGCAGCCTGGGCCAGGTGAGCGGCCATCCCCTCGACGTCACCGACAAGGAATCGTTCGCAGCTTTTCTCGACAAAGCCCGTGCCGACGGCGGCGGGCACATCAATGTGCTGATCAACAACGCGGGAGTGATGCCGGTAGGTCCGTTCCTCGAACAGTCGGCGCAGGCGATCCGCTCGTCCATCGAGGTGAATTTCTACGGTGTGCTGACCGGCTGTCAGCTGGTGCTGCCGGAGATGGTGAAACGCCGCAGCGGACACATCATCAACATCGCATCGCTGGCCGGCATGGTCGCCGTGCCTGGTCAAATCATCTATGCCGGAACCAAATTCGGGGTCGTCGGGTTGTCCACGGCGATGGCCGACGAGTTCGCCCCGCAGGGCGTCAAGGTCACCGCGGTGCTACCGACGTTCACCAACACCGAACTGATCTCGGGAACCTCTCCGTCGGCCGCACAGAAGCCGGTCGAGCCCGCAGAGATTGCCGCGGCGATCGTCAGAGTGCTCGACAAGCCGAAATCCCGGGTGTCGGTGCCTAGCTGGGGAAAGTCGTTCGCCGCTGTGGCCACCCTGCTACCGGACCGCGGTCGCCGCTGGCTCAACAAGAAGATGGGCAACGACACGGTGTTCCTCAATTTCGACACCGGTGCCCGTCGGACCTACGAGGGCCGCGCGCAGCACGCCACGGGCGTCGTCGAGCACAAGGAGTGATCAGCGCCCGCGCGGCGCGTACATGATCACGCCGACGCCGGCCAGGCATACCGCGGCGCCGATGATGTCCCATCGGTCCGGCCGAAATCCGTCCAGCGCCATGCCCCAGGCCAGCGATCCGGCCACGAACACCCCGCCGTATGCGGCCAGCACCCGACCGAACTGCGCGTCGGGCTGAAAGGTGGCGACGAAGCCGTAGCCGCCTAACGCGATGACGCCAATACCGGCCCAGATCCATCCACGATGCTCGCGGACACCTTGCCAGACCAGCCACGCACCGCCGATCTCGAACACCGCGGCGATGGCAAACAGCAGGATCGATTTGGCGACAGTCACCTCGATCCGACCTAGCCTGTCGCTGAGGCGCTCAAAGCTCTGATCGTTCGAGGTTCGCCGCCCTCGAACGGTGTTCCGTCCGGCCGAATCAGGTCGTGGAACCACACTTTGGGAACCGCTGTATACGGATGATTCCAGGATTCCCACGGAAAGTACGTCTGTGTCTTACCGGCCACCAGACCCCAGTTGATCGCACCGACGTTGTGCCGCTTGGCAACTGGCAGGATGCTCTCGATCGTGCTGCCCTGCGGCCGGGCCATGTATTCGGTACACAAGATGGGCCTGCCGTGGGGAGTGAGCTCACCGATGCGGGACTCGAACGTCGACGGCCCCGCGTATGAGTGAAAGCTGATCACGTCGGAGTTGGTCAGCTGAATGTTCTGGATCGTGTTGCGGCTGCCGGGATCTGCCCATTCACCGTCCCACACGCCACTGGTCAGCGGTTGGCGCGGATCGGCAGCGCGCGCCCAGGTGAACACCTGGGGAAGCAAGTCTGCCACTCGATCCAACTTGTCGCTGCGCTCGGAGCTACGGTACTGCGGGGCGGGGTTGTCCGGTTCGTTCCACACGTCCCAGCCCAAAACCCGGTCGTCATTGCGGAATTGGGTCAGCACGCCGGTGACATAGTCCTGCAGCGTGCGGGTGTAGCGCTTGTCGTCGATGCGTTCGGCCCCGGGACCCTGCACCCAGCCGGAGTTATGCACTCCAGGTGTCGGCGCATGCTGGCGACCCACTTGCGGATGCGGGTCCCAGCAGGAGTCGAACAACACGAACAGCGGCTTGATCCGATGGCGGGATGCGATGTTGACGAATTGCGCCAGACGCGTCTGGAAGCCGCGGGAGTCCTGGGCCCACAGTTGGTCATGAAGGAAAACCCGTACCGTGTTGAGCCCGTACAGCCGGGCCCAGCCGAGTTCGGTGTCGATGCGCCGCGGGTCGTAGGTTCCCGGCTGGAACATCTCGAGCTGGTTAATCGCGTTGGAGGTAATGAAGTTTGCGCCGACGGGCCAGCCCTGGGCCTGGTACCAACGGTTGGCCCGGTCGGCTGACCACCTACTCGATTCGGCAGACGCCCGCGGCGGCTCAGCGGAGGCGCGCGGGGAAGAGGCCATGGCAGTGCCTGCGGCCAATAGCAACGGCAGTTTCAGAACCGTACGGCGGTACACCAACTGACGATAAGTTCAGCACCGTGCTGTTCCCGGTATTCAATCAGCGCGTCGCGCTACTTTGTTGCGGGAATTGTTATCTCGCCGTCATCATCGCACCGAGGCGAGCATCCGCTCCAGGGTCAACGCTTGTGCTCCGGCCGACACGGACGTCGGCCCCGCGGTGGCGATCATCGCCCACCGGCCCGGCACGACGGCGACTTCCTCACAAGGCTGTTCGGCTGTCGAGAATTCCGCGACCAACGATCGGATCTTCTCCGCGCTCTCGGTCGCGTCCGGACTGAGCACGCGCGTCGCGGCCCCGACACCGCACTCGGGGTGACGCGCCATGAACTCGCGCAAGAACAATGCCCCGGTGACTTTCGGGTTGATGTCCTGCACCGCGGCAACGACGGTGTCGCCGAACACGCCACCCACCGTGCCGATGGCGAAATCGATCCCGCAGTGCAGCAGGCCCAATCGCTGATGGAGCTCGGTCATGGTCGTGCGCAGCCCGGTGTACAGGCCGGCGTCCAGACCCAGGTTCTCCCAATCCACAGCGCTGACAAAGATGTTGCCCTTCCAGGACGTGCCGCGCATAAATTGCAGGGTGAGCCCGTCCAGCAGCTCGCCCGAGCGCACATGTGCTGACGGCGTGGTCAGCACTCGCTCTCCGCCGACTTCTCTTTCGAAATACCTGACGTTCGCCTCGAGGACTTGGTCGCCGCCCAGCTTCCACGCGCTGGCGGCGAGCTCTTCCAATCGCGGCGCGTCGTCGAGTTCGATATTCGGCACGATCCGGCCGCCATTACCGCCGTCAGACGGCTTCAGGCAGGCGTGCGACAGCCCGTATCTGTCCCGCAGGAGCGCGCCCGCTCGGAGAAGATCGCGCACGAAATCGCAGCGATCTTCTTGCCATACAACCGAATAGCCGGGCAGCACGGGAAGTGGTGCCCCTAAGGCCTTGAATGCCTCGCTGGCCCGGTGCTCATGCTCGAGGATGACAGGACCCGGCTGACCGGCCACCTGGCTCTCCAGCCGCAGCGCGGCCTCGACCGTCGGATGCAGCATCCGCTTTCTGTTCCACACACCCAGGCGAAAATCGTTGGCGTCAACCCGGATTCGACCGAGCCCGGTAATCCGGGCCAGCCACGTCACGAAGAGCTGGAACTCAGGCTCAAAGTCGTACGGGCACACCACCGTTGACGGGTTCGCCCGCAGAAACTCGATGATCTGCCGCATCACCGGATCGCGGTCGCCGCCGTTGACCGCACGACGCAGCAGCGCCTGAGACATGTAGTAGTAGTCCGCATCCGGAAGTAGCAGGCGCTCAACGCCGCTCGCAGCGATACCGTGCCGCCACGGCTGGGTCCGTCCGATCACGAGATCGCCGCCGCGCGCCAGGTATAGACCACGGGTCTCGACGTATGTGGTGAGGTCCAACACCGGACGCCCCTCCACCATCGCGCTGAGGTCCGTCTCAAAGCTGTTGGCGTAGGGCGTGGTCGAATGCACCATCAAACGCGGCTGCAGGTCGCTTGGCGGAGAAAATTCGACATGTTCTCCGACCAGATCAGGAAGCTCTTCGGGTTCGATCGACAGCAACTTGCGAGTCGCGATGGCGAAGTCGGTTTCGTCGAATCTCAGCGGGCCCGCGTAGCTCTGCCACGGGATTTCTCGACCGTCGACGACCACGGCCCATTCATAGAAATCGCCGGTCAGCGGGTGAGGAGACGTCCGCGGCCGGCTGATGCTCGATATCACTCAAGTCTCTCCGTATCTGGCCCGGTTATGGGCAGGGCGTGGCAGACGTTGCGATACGCACCGTCGTACTGGTATCGACCGCGCCCACTATGGCGTTACTATCGCGCCGAAAATTCTTAGCAGACCAAACCGGTTGCAAAGACCAAACAACAGCAAGATGAATAACGGCGTAACGCGCAACAGTCACGGTATGCCGATCGATTCGATGATCGTTGCTAGCCCAGCGACTGCTCGAGATCGGCGATCAGGTCCTCGGTGCCCTCCAGTCCAACCGAGATGCGAACTACCCCATCGCCCAATCCAATAGCGGCGCGCCCTTCGGGCCCCATGGCGCGATGCGTCGTGGTCGCCGGATGCGTGACAAGAGATTTCGAGTCGCCCAGGTTATTGGAAATATTGATCAGCTGCATTTTGTCCAGCACTTCGAAAGCACGTTGTTTGGCTGCGCTGTCCGGGACGTCGAGTTCGAAGGTGACCACGGTGCCGCCGCCCGACATCTGGCGCTTGGCCAGGTCGTACTGCGGGTGAGAGGTCAGGAACGGATATCGGACCCACCGCACTGCGGAGTGACCTTCCAGATATTCGGCGATTCGCTGGGCTGAAGCATTCTGGTAGTCGACCCGAACTGCAAGCGTTTCAAGGCCTTTCAGCATCACCCAAGCGTTGAAGGCACTCATCGCGGGTCCGGTGTGGCGCATCAGCTTCTGTACCGGGCCGTCGACGTATTCCTTATCGCCGAGGATGGCACCGCCGAGCACCCGGCCCTGGCCGTCAATGTGCTTGGTGCCAGAGTAGACCACTACGTCGACGCCGAGCGGAAAACCCTGCTGCAGCAATGGAGTCGCAAAAACGTTGTCCAGCACCACTTTTGCTCCGGACGCGTGAGCCAGCTCGGTGACCGCGGCGATGTCGACCAGCGACTGCATCGGATTCGATGGCGTTTCGAAGAACACCGCCTGGGTCGGAACGGAAAGTGCCTTCTCCCATTGAGATAGGTCGTCGCCGTCGACGAAGACGGTCTCGACACCCCAACGCGGCAGAATCTCACTGCACACCACGAAACACGACCCGAAGAGGCTGCGCGCTGCCACCAGCCGGTCACCGGCGGCCAGCAGCGCCCCCAACGAGGTGAACACCGCGGCCATCCCGCTCGCGGTTGCGAAGGCGGCAGGAGCGCCCTCGATCAGGCGCAGGCGTTCCTCGAACATGGTGATCGTCGGGTTGCCGTACCGCGAGTAGACGTAGCGATCGACCTCGCCGGTGAACGCCTGCTCGGCCTCGGCGGAGGACCCGTAGACGTAGCCCGACGCCAGGTACAGGGCTTCGGCGGTCTCCTCGAACTGCGACCGCAGGATGCCGCCACGCACACCGATCGTCGCTTGGCTGACGCCGTCGGGCAGGGGCTCTGGCCGGCGGACCGAAGGCACCTGCTCCGGATCGCCGCCGGAGTTCATGTCTGCTTCCACGGCAAACCGATTGCCCGCCAGCCGCTTCCGCCGCGATGACTGTTGCCGTCCAGTTGACCTTCGAACCCGTCGAGCACGTTATAGGAGGGGGCGATGCCGGCATCGGTGGCGGCCTCGGCCGCACCGATCGAGCGGTTACCGGAGCGACACAGGAACACCACCGGGCGGTCGTCGCGGGCCGGGACGTGCTCCAAGAGTTCGCCCACAAAGTTCTCGTTGGGCTTGCCGTCGGCAGCGTTCCACTCGATGTACACCACATCGCGGCCCAGGCTGGCCAGGTCGGGCACGCCGACGAATCGCCATTCGGCATCGGTGCGGACGTCGACCAGAACCGCCTCCGGGTTCTCGCTGAGCATCTTCCATGCCTGCTCGGGGGTGATATCTCCTGCGTAGCTCACCCGCGTGAGTCTCGCATACTCGGCTGGGAGGCCGCTGGCGGGGAAGCCCCGGCATCCACGTCGCGGCGGACTACCAGAGCCGTCGCAGCGCGGTCGACACCTCACGCGCGTGGCTGCGCGCGGCAGTCACGTCCGCGGCCGTGACGACCGCGGCCCCTAGCGGGCGGCGACCTTCGGGCTCGTCGCGGGTGAACACGCGCACGTCGCTCTCGGGCCCGCGCATCGCCTCGGCCAGCACTCCACCGGGCGGCGGCCCGTTGACCGCGCCGCCGGTGCCGGCGTAGATCACTTCCGCGGCGCCCGGTGAAATCATGATCGTGTCGACCGGTAGTCCAAGGATCGCCCGGGCCTGCAGCTCGAATTCCGAAAGCCGTTGCGTGCGCGTGGTGACCAAGCCACTCTCGAACGGCCGGGCGGTGACGTCGCTGAAATACACCTCGTCCCCGCGGACCATTACCTCCACCGCGAACACGCCGCGACCGCCCAGCGCCTTGACGATACGAGCGGCGATCGATCTGGCGGCGTCCAGCGCGGCGGGCGTCATGTCCTGCGGCTGCCAGAACTCCTGCACGTCACCGATGGCTTCGCCGTGACCGATCGGCGCGCAGAAGTCGAGCGTCGGCCCCGTCGGCCCGGTGCTGCGGACCGTGAGCAGGGTGACGTGGAAGTCGACCTCGACCGGAGTCTCGGCCACCACCCGGTTGTGGGCCAGCCGGCCTCCCGCGGACACTGCCCGCTGCCAGGCCGACTCGAGATCGCCGGGCAGCAGTACCACCGACTGTCCCTCGCCGCCGGCTGTTGCCACCGGTTGCACCCGCAGCGGGTAGCCGGCGTGGTCGGCTATGGCGTGCAGCTCATCGAGCGAGCCGGCGAACCAGAACGGCGCGGTGGGCAGGCCCAGGTCGTCGGCGGCCAACCGGCGCATGCCCTCCCGGTCGGCGGTCAGCCGGGCGCAGCGGGGGGTGGGGACCACTTCGGCGGCACCGGCTTCGGCCACCGCGATCAACGCGTCGACGGCGACCGCGTCCGAGGCCGTCACCACGAAATGCGGGTGTAGCCGCCTGATCGCCGCACCCAGCTCGTCGGCGTCGGTCATGTTGATCACCAGCGACTCGTCGGCCACGCCGTGCGCCGGCGCATCGGCATACCGCTCGACGGCAATCACATGGGCGCCGAAGCGCTGCAGGGCGATCGCCAGCTCGCGGCTGAACTCGCCAGAGCCCAGCAGCATGACGGTGGTGCGGTGGGTATCGCCATGCTTCGACTCGTTGTGCGGCTTGCCGTCAGCCACCCGTTCACCTTCTCCCGTAGTCACGGTCCTCAAGGATAGGTCGGCGGACCAGCCGAAGTTGAAATGTAACTTGCGTGATGCAAGTAATATGGCAGCCATGCTTCCCCGTATTTACGAGCATCAGGTCTGCTCGATCGCCCGCAGCCTGGAACTGATCGGCGACCGGTGGACGTTGCTGATCGTTCGTGACGCCTTCCGGGGGGTACGGCGCTTCGACGATTTTCGCGCCGGGCTGGGCCTGGCGCACAACGTGCTGAGCGATCGGCTGTCGCGGTTGACCGAAGCCGGGGTTTTTGAACGGCGTCGCTACCAGGAGCGGCCCGATCGCTACGATTACCACCTCACCGAGCAGGGTCGAGACTTGTGGCCGGTATTGATGTCCCTGCTGTTCTGGGGCGATAGCTACCTCGCCCCGGACGGTCCTCCGCAGATCCCGCGGCACCGGGGCTGCGGCGGTCGTCTCGACAGGCAACTCCACTGCGCTGAGTGCGGCGCCTCGCTGGGGCCCAGGGATGTGGACCTGACGCCCGGGCCAGGTGCCGCGCAGGGCGCGTAAGACCCCTGGTCCGGTTCCGGCCGGGTCTATTGCATCATGCAACCGACTGTGGATAGAGTGGCTTTCATCATGCAATCGACCGGGAGGTAGTTGTGACCCTCGACCAAGTGCCGTCCACCGCCAGCACATATCTGCTGGGCCATGAGGACGCCGAAGTCCGGCGGCTGCTGCTGCAAGCCCGGCTGTACGACCCCTACACCGAACAAGCGCTGCGCCTCGCAGGTCTGCAGCCGGGGATGCGGGTGCTCGACGTGGGTTGTGGACCCGGCGATGTATCGTTCGTGGCCGCACGGCTGGTCGCGCCCGCGGGATCGGTGCTCGGCATCGACGCCGCCGAGATCATCGAGCTTGCCCGCACGCGCGCCGCCGAGCAGGGCCTC
This sequence comes from Mycobacterium sp., assembly GCF_049278535.1. Taxonomy (GTDB): domain Bacteria; phylum Actinomycetota; class Actinomycetes; order Mycobacteriales; family Mycobacteriaceae; genus Mycobacterium. The sequence goes on from NZ_JBAPMI010000305.1 coordinate 9,131, forward strand.
ACGTCAGTCCGATTCGAGCAGACCACAATTGGCGACCTCACCCTCGACGAGCCCGTCGACGCCGTGATCGGGCGGTTGATTCTGATGCATCTACCCGACCCGGTTGCGACCCTGCGTCAGTTTGCCGGCCTGGTTCGGCCGGGTGGGGTGATCGCGTTTTCCGAATTCGACATGAGTGGGGCGCGTGGCGTGCCCGACCTTCCGCTCTGGCGGGCAGCGAGGGACACGATCATGGAAACGTTTACCGGCATGGGCCTCGACCCTACGTTCGCCGCGAGACTGCCCTCGCTGTTCCAGCAGGCCGGGTTACGTGCACCGCAGTTGGCGCTCGGCGGTCCGGTGGGCGGAGCTGACCACGCCGAGCTCGTGGCCTTCGTCGTCGAGGTCTTGAGGTCGCTGCTGCCGGCCCGCGAAAAGCTGGGGTTGGTCAGCGATGACTTCGCCGATCTGGACGCGCTCCTGCCGCGGCTACGCAAGGAAGTCGCCGACGCCGACGGAGTGGTGACGACCCCGGCCTTGATCACCGCCTGGAGTGTGGTCTAGCCCGCAACGATGCAAACCGCGCAGCGGCGAACGGGCTAAGGCTGACCCGGCAGCAACCGGATCATCAGGCCGTTGGCCTCGGCCAGCAGCGTGTCGCCGTCGAGTAGTTCGCCGCGGACAAACGCCTTGCGGCCCTCGGTCGCGGCGACGTGGCCCTGGACGACCAACGGTGTGTCGATCGGGGTGATCTTGCGGTAGTCGACGTGCAGGAAGCCGGTGCGGCTGATCGGCCGGGCGGCGGCGTGCACGACCATTCCGAAGACGTGATCGAACAGCAGCGGGAGTACACCACCGTGGACCGCATCGTTGCCGCCGACATGGAACCGGGTGAAGTGGCCGCGCATCTCCACGCCGTCCGGATCGAACCTGCTCATCGTCCACGGCGGCAACAGCAGGCTGCCCATCCCGGGCAATTGCGGCGATCGGCCGGCCGGGGCCTGGCCTTCGGGGGCCGTGAACGGGGCGAGCTGGGCCGCCAGCGTTTCGGCGTGCTCGGCCGCGTCGTCCCAGACGTCGTCGCTGGGGTCGGCGGACACCGCCAGATCCTGCAACCGCCGCATGGCTGCCACGAAACGACCGAAACCCGGGCCCGGGCTGGCGGCGCCGTATTCCGGGAAACCGCCGTGATGGTCGTAGTCGGGGTCGGGGTCGAGTTGTTGTGGGCTCTGCGAGGAATCGGTCACGGGCGAGCCGCCAGAACGTCGCGGCGCACGATGGTCTGCTCGCGGCCCGGCCCGACTCCGATGCACGAAATATGCGCTCCGCCAAGCTCTTCCAGTCGCAACACGTAGTCACGCGCCTTGGCAGGCAGGTCATCGAATTCGCGCGCCTCCGAGATGTCTTCCCACCAGCCCGGCAGTTCCTCATAGATGGGTTCGGCGCGGTCCAAATCGCTTTGGGTCATCGGCATCTCGGACATCTCTTTGCCATCGACGCGGTAGCCGACGCACACCGGGACCGTTTCCAGGCTGGACAGCACATCGAGCTTGGTCAGGAAGTAGTCGGTGATCCCGTTGACCCGGGTGGCGTAGCGGGCGATGACGGCGTCAAACCAGCCGCAACGCCGGCGCCGGCCGGTGGTTACACCGAACTCGCCACCGGTCTTGGACAGGTATTCGCCGTTCTCGTCGAACAGTTCGGTGGGGAACGGGCCAGAGCCGACCCGGGTGGTGTACGCCTTGAGGATCCCAAGCACGGTGGTGATCCGGGTCGGACCGATACCGGAGCCGACCGCCGCGCCGCCCGCCGTCGGATTCGATGACGTCACATAGGGATACGTCCCGTGGTCGACGTCGAGCAATGTACCCTGCGAACCCTCCAGCAACACGGTCTCGCCGCCCTCCAGAGCGGTGTTGAGCAGCAGCCGGGTGTCGGCGATGCGGTGCCGGAATCCCTCGGCTTGTTCGAGCAGAACTTCGACCACATGCGCGGCATCGAGGGCCTTGCGGTTGTAGATCTTGACCAGGATCTGATTCTTGAGCTCCAGCGCGGCCTCGACCTTGTGGGTCAACACATCCCGGTCGAGCACATCGGCGACCCGGATCCCGATGCGGGCGATCTTGTCCTGGTAGCACGGTCCGATGCCACGACCGGTGGTGCCGATCTTCTTGCTGCCCATGTAGCGCTCGGTCACCTTGTCGATGGCCACGTGATACGGCATCAGCAGGTGCGCGTCGGCGGAGATCAACAGCCGCGACGTGTCGACGCCGCGGTCCTCGAGGCCCTTGAGCTCGTCGAGCAGCACGCCAGGATCGACCACGACACCGTTGCCGATGACGTTGGTGACGCCGGGCGTCAGGATGCCCGACGGGATGAGATGAAGGGCGAAGTTCTCGCCGGTGGGTAGTACGACGGTGTGTCCGGCGTTGTTGCCGCCTTGGTAACGCACCACCCAGTTGGTGCGGCCGCCGAGCAGGTCGGTGGCCTTGCCCTTGCCCTCGTCGCCCCATTGGGCGCCGATCAGGACGATTGCCGGCATGGCATTTCTCCCACTCATATCTGCCGCTTATTGTGGTCCAGCCGGTGACCCACACTATCTCAGCCGTTTGCGAGGAGGCCCGTGAACGCCCCCGACATCGCCGTGCTGATGTTCGATGGCCGTCGGGTGCCGCGTGCATTGCGAACTCTGCCCGTCATTGAGCCCGGCGACATCGACGCGGCGCTCAATTCGGCGCGGCGGGTGGTGGTGGTCGGCGCCGATGCCGACCTGGCATCCGTGCTGACCCGGCTGCTGCGCGCCGAGCTGCTCGACGTCGAGGTGGCATACGTCCCGCGCCGCCGCACCCCAGCCACCCGGGCCTACCGTTTGCCGTCCGGTCGTCGGGCGGCCCGGCGGGCGCGAGGCGGATCGACGCAGCGGGTACCGCTGATTCGCGACGAGACCGGGTCCGCGATCGTCGGCGCAGCCGAATGGGGACCGGCCGGCGATGCGCCGCTGCTGCACGGCGAGGCCGTCGTCGATGACGCGGTGCTGTTCGACGGCGACGCGCCAGGCGTGCGGATCGAGCCGACGACAGCGCTGCCCGGGTTACGGGCTCGCCTGACAGGAGGCCGGTCACGCCGCTGGCTGGCCGGTCGGGCCGCCCAGCTGGGCGGCGTCGGGATATCCGTGGTTCGCGATGGCGTCGTTGCGCCACGGTCCACCCGGCGTTCAACGATCTACCGGCACACCGAGGGTTGGTTGTTGGTCCGGTAGTTTCGTCGGGTGAGCGCCCGTGACTTGAATCAGTCGGTACGGCCCAGTCCGGTGTTCTTGGCCATCGTCGGTCTGACCGTGTTGGGCGGCGGGCTCGCCTACTGGGACGGCGCTGAAGTGGGTTCGCTGGCCTACATCTCAGTGTTCGTCTTCGTGATCGCCGGCTGGGTGGTGTCGCTGTGCCTGCACGAGTTCGGTCACGCCTTCACAGCCTGGAAATTCGGCGATCGCGACGTCGCGCTGCGGGGCTACCTGGACCTGAACCCGCGGCGCTACAGCCACCCGGTGCTGTCGATCGTTTTGCCCATCGCGATCACGGCGATCGGCGGGATCGGCTTGCCGGGCGCGGCGGTGTACGTGCGGACCTCGTTCATGACCGCCAAGCAACGCACGCTGGTAAGCCTGGCCGGACCGACGGCGAACCTGCTGCTTGCGGTGCTGCTGCTCGGGTTCACCAGTGTCTACTTCGACCCGATGCACCCGATCCTGTGGGCCGGGGTGGCGTTCTTGGGTTTCCTGCAGATCACCGCGCTACTGCTGAACATGCTGCCGATCCCCGGCCTGGACGGCTACAGCGCACTCGAGCCGCACTTGAGTCCGGAGAACCAGCGTGCGCTCGAGCAGTTCAAGCCCTATGGCTTCCTGCTGTTGTTCCTACTGTTGCTCGCGCCGCCGCTGAACCAATGGTTCTTCGGGATAGTCGAATGGTTCTACCAGCTTTCCGATGTCGCGCCGGAGTGGGCGTACGCGGGCATGCACCTGACCCGATTCTGGAACGCCTGGTTATAGCCCGCAGTCGGCGCGTGGAACTGGTCTTGCAATACATGCGTGACTCCGCATATATTGCTGCCTATGGGTGCAGGCCATGATCATGCGAGCCCCGGCACCCCCGCACCCCGGCTGGCGATAGCCACCGCGCTGCTCGGCGCCTTCTTCATCGTCGAACTGAGCACGGCGCTGATCATCGGCTCAATCTCATTGCTGGCCGACGCCGGGCACATCCTGACCGACGTCGCTGCCACCTTCATGGGCCTGTGTGCGGTCATCCTCGCCCAGCGCGGCAGCAGGTCGCCGGCCCGCACCTATGGCTGGCATCGCGCCGAGGTATTCACCGCCGTCGCCAACGCCGTACTGCTGATCGGGGTCGCCACGATCATCCTTCGCGAAGCGATCGGGCGGATCGGCCAAGCGCCCGAGGTGCCGGGCATCCCGATGGTCGTGGTGGCGCTGACCGGACTGGCCACCAACGTCGCGGTCGCGCTGCTGCTGCGATCGCAGTCGACCGAGAGCCTGGCCGTCAAGGGCGCCTATATGGAGGTGCTCGCCGACATGGGCGGCAGCGTCGGGGTGCTGATCGCCGGTCTGGTCACCATCACCACCCACTGGCCCTACGCCGACGTGGTGGTCGCCGTCCTGGTGGCGCTGTGGGTGTTGCCCCGGGCGTTGTCCCTTGCCGCCGGCGCACTGCGCATCCTGTCCGAAGCGTCGCCCAGCCACATCGACGTCGACGAACTACGGGCCGCACTGGCGGCGGTCGACGGCGTGAGCGAGGTGCATGATCTGCACGTCTGGACGTTGGTGCCCGGCAAGGACATGGTGACCGCACACCTGGCCAGCTGCGACAACTCAGTGCGGGTTCTTCACCACGCCCAGGCGGTCCTGGCCGCGCGTGGACTCGAGCACGCGACCATCCAGATCGAGCCGCCGGACGCCGGCGACTGTGCGCCCGACTTCTGACGGCGGGTCAGCTCAGGCCCAGGCCTGCCCGGGCGCCCGGGTCGCAATCGTCGAGCAAGTCCAGGCACCGCGCCTGCTCGTCGGGCTCACCGATAGCGTCGGCAGCCCGTGCCAGCGCCGCCACGCAGCGCAGGAAACCCCGATTGGGCTCATGCGAAAACGGCACCGGACCAAAGCCTTTCCAGCCGTTGCGACGCAACTGGTCCAGGCCGCGGTGATATCCGGTCCGGGCGTAGGCGTAGGCGGTGATCGCCTTGTCGTCGGCCAGCGCGTCTTCGGCCAGCGCCGCCCAGGCGACCGAGGCCGATGGGTGTGCGGCAGCGACCGCGGCCGGGTTGTCACCGGCATCCAATTGGGCTTCGGCATCGGGGTCGCCGGGCAATAAGGTCGGATCGGGTCCCAGCAGATCGTGCATCGGCGTCATGGCGCTATTGTGCCGTGCGACGATGACGCCGTCACGCCGGACCCGGCGCCGGGTCGCTAAGCTTCGATAGGTACTTCGAGACCGAACAGGACAGCAGCGTCTATGCCGAATCCATCAGGGCCTGACCGCGATCACACATCAGACTCCGTCGATCGTGACGCTGCGGGCGACCCGGTGGAATCCGAGGCTGATACCGCCGTCGACCCGGCCGCCGGCGCCGACGACAAGACGACCGAGAACTATCGCACGGCGGACCCGGCGACCGAGGTGATCGCCCCGCCCGAGGGCGAGCGACAGCCGCCGATGCCACACCTTCAACCAGGCGAGCGTCGCTTCACCGCCCCGGGATTCGATGCGAAGGAAACCGCGATCATCAACGCGGCCACCGAGCCGGCCACCGAGGCCTTCGAGCCCGGCCGCCCACCAGGCCCAGGCCAGGAGCACGGCAGAACCGCTATGCCACAACTGATTCCGCCTCGGCTTGGTGCCAAGCTGCGCCCGTCGGGTCAACGCAGTTGGGGTTGGGTGCTGGCGTTGATCCTGATCATCCTGGCGCTGGCGGCGATCGCGGTGCTGGGCACAGTGCTGCTGACCCGCAACGACAGAAAGCCAAGCGCTTCACAAGAAGACAAGGTGCGCAGCGCTATCCAAAGCTTCGATGCAGCGATGCAGACCGGCGATCTGACCACGCTGCGCAGCATCACCTGTGGGAGCATGCGCGACGACTACGTCAACTACAACCAGCATGAGTGGAGCGACACCTACCGTCGCATCGCGGCGGCCAAGCAGTACCCCGTCGTCGCCAATATCGATCAGGTCGTCGTCAACGGAGATCATGCCGAGGCGAACGTCACCGCGTTCATGGCCTACGCGCCGCAGACCCGCTCGTCTCGAAGCTTCGATCTGCAGTACCGAGACGACCAGTGGAAGATCTGCGAATCCAGTTCCGGCTAAAGCCTTTTCAGCTCTGTGCCCATTGCCGGGCTCTCCCCCGCAAGCGGGAGGTGCCCCCACCTCATCGCGCTGCGCGCTTCTGCATCGTCACCCGGCGGAGACCGACTTTCCGTCGCAATGTAAGTCATTGCAGGCCTCGATGACTCGCTCGGTCATCGACGCCTCGGCCTTCTTCAAGTAGCTGCGCGGGTCGTAGACCTTCTTGTTGCCCACCTCGCCGTCGACCTTCAGCACGCCGTCGTAGTTGGTGAACATGTGCGCGGCCAGCGGCCTAGTGAATGCGTACTGGGTGTCGGTGTCGACGTTCATCTTCACCACGCCGTAGCGCAGCGCCTCTTCGATCTCGGACTTCTCCGAGCCCGAGCCGCCGTGGAAGACGAAGTCGAACGGCTTGGATCCGTCGGCCAGGCCCAGCTTGGCCGACGCCACCTTCTGGCCCTGATCCAGGATGTCGGGGCGCAGCTTCACGTTGCCGGGCTTGTAGACGCCATGCACGTTGCCGAACGTGGCCGCCAGGAGGTAATGGCCGTGCTCGCCGTGGCCCAACGCCTCGATGGTCTTCTCGAAGTCCTCGGGGGTGGTGTAGAGCTTGTCGTTGATCTCGTTGGCGACGCCGTCTTCCTCCCCACCCACGACGCCGATCTCGATCTCCAGCACGATCTTGGCGGCCGCGGCCTGCTTGAGCAGCTCCTGTGCGATCTGCAGGTTCTCGTCGAGGGGCACCGCGGAGCCGTCCCACATGTGCGACTGGAATAGCGGGTCCTTGCCGGCCGCCACCCGTTTGGCCGAGATCGCCAGCAGCGGGCGCACGTAGCTGTCCAGCTTGTCCTTGGGGCAGTGGTCGGTGTGCAGCGCCACGTTGATCGGATATTTGGCCGCGATGCTGCGGGTGAACTTGGCCAGCGCCACCGCGCCGGCCACCATGTCCTTCACTCCCAGCCCCGACGCGAATTCCGCTCCGCCGGTGGAGAACTGGATGATGCCGTCACTGCCCGCGTCGGCAAAGCCCTTGATTGCGGCGTTGACGGTCTCCGAGGATGTGCAGTTGATCGCCGGGAAGGCGTACTCGTTCTCCTTGGCGCGTCGCAGCATCTCGGCGTAGACATCTGGCGTTGCGATGGGCATGGATTCTCCTCCTGAGCAGGTGTTGCGCAAGCCCGCGGACGCCGGCACGGCGGCCGAATCAGCCCTCAGTATCGCAACACCGTCCGGACCGCCGCAGACCAGCCCGGGCCGCGCTTGGTAAAAGCCGGTCCGCGGCGCCGGTATCTTGAACACCGTGAGCATCGCCGTGGTGGCCCTGCCCAACATCCTCGACCCGATGTACTGGATCGGTCCCCAGGGACTGTTCGCATCGGCGGTATTGCCGACGATCCTGGGCATCGTCTTCGTCGAAACCGGTCTGCTGTTTCCCCTGCTGCCCGGTGAGTCGCTGCTGTTCACCGGTGGTCTGCTGGCAGCCCACGGGACGCTCGACATCTGGGTCCTGGCGCCGGCGGTAGCCCTGACCGCGATACTCGGCGACCAGACCGGATATTTCATCGGCCGCCGAATCGGGCCTGCGCTGTTCAAGAAGGAAGACTCGCGCTTCTTCAAGCAGCACCACGTGACCGAGTCACACGCGTTCTTCGAGAAGTACGGACCCGCGGCGATCATTCTGGCCCGGTTCATGCCGTTCGTGCGGACGTTCACCCCGGTGGTCGCCGGGGTGTCCTACATGCGCTACCCGGTGTACCTGGCGTTCGACATCGTCGGCGGCATCCTCTGGGGTGGCGGCGTGACGGTCGCCGGCTATTTCCTGGGCAACGTGCCGTTCATCCATCAGAACCTCGAAAAGATCGTTCTGGCCATCCTGTTCGTATCGATGGTGCCGGCGTTCATCGCCACCGGCCGGGCGTATCTGCGGCGCCGGCGCGCCGCCAAGGACGACGATGACGAACTGACCGTCGCCGACTAATTACGCCGGCCGGAAGCCCATCGCCACCCCATTCATGCAATAGCGCAGGCCGGTTGGCTGCGGGCCGTCGTTGAAGACGTGGCCGAGGTGGCCGCCGCAGCGGCTGCAGAGTACCTCGGTGCGCGACATGCCGGCACTGTTGTCTTGCTGCTCGAGAACAGCGTTGTCCATGGCCTTCCAGAAACTCGGCCAGCCGGTGCCGCTGTCGAACTTGGTCGTCGACGAGAACAGGGCCTGGCCGCAGCCTGCACATCCGAAGGTCCCGGATCGATGCTCGTCGTTGAGCGGGCTGGTAAATGGCCTCTCGGTGCCCGCGTTGCGGAGCACGTCGTACTGCGCCGGGGTCAGCAGATGACGCCACTCGTCGTCGGTGTGGTTGACCTCGAACGTTTTTGCCGGACCGCTCGGAGCGCCGGCCGCGGTGAAAACGCTCAATGCGGCGGATGCGCCGAGCACACCGACAGCGGCGCCGAACAGGACGTTGCGTCGGGTCAGGATCGAGTCAGTCATCCTTCCAAGATACGACTGCGTTCTCAGACCGCCACCTTGAAATCGCAACCGGTCTTGGCGCGGACATCGTCGACTGTGACCCCGGGGTGCAATTCGATCAGCGTGAGGCCGTGTTCCGGTTCAACCTCGAACACGCACAAATCGGTGATGATCAGGTCCACGACAGCCTTGCCGGTGACCGGCAGCGCGCACTGCTTCAGGATCTTCGGGCTGCCGTCTTTTGCGGTGTGATCCATCACGACGATCACCCGTTTGACACCCGACACCAAATCCATTGCGCCGCCTGGTCCTTTCACCATCTTGCCGGGCACCATCCAGTTGGCCAGGTCGCCGTTCTCGGCAACTTCCAAGCCGCCCAGGATGGAAAGGTCGATGTGGCCGCCACGGATCATCGCGAACGAGTCGGCGCTGCTGAAAAAGCTCGAGCCCGGCAGACTGGTGACGGTCTGCTTGCCGGCGTTGACCAGATCGGGGTCGACGGCATCCTCGGCCGGATAGGAGCCGATGCCGAGCAGCCCGTTTTCGGACTGCAATGTGACACTGATGTTGTCGGGAATGTGGTTGGCCACCAACGTCGGAATGCCGATACCGAGGTTCACGTAGTAGCCGTCGCGCAACTCCTGGGCGGCGCGCTTAGCCATCAGCTCGCGGATCGGGCTGTCGTTCTTGAGTGCGGCGCCGCCGCTGGTGGTGCGGAACTCGATGCGCTTCTCGTAGCTCGGGCCCTCGATGATGCGGTCGACGTAGATACCCGGGGTGTGCACCAGGTCGGGGTCCAGCTCGCCGACCTCGACGAGTTCCTCCACCTCGGCGACGGTCACGGTGGCGCAGGCGGCGATCATCGGATTGAAGTTGCGCGCCGTCTTGCGGTAGACGAGGTTGCCCGACTTGTCCCCTTTCCATGCCTTGACGATCGCCACGTCGGCCCGAATGCCTTCTTCCAGAACGTATTCCGTGCCATCGAACACCCTGGTGTCTTTGCCTTCGGCGAGATTGGTCCCGAAGCCGGTACGGGTGTAGAAGCCAGGGATCCCCGCGCCGCCGGCCCGTAACTTCTCGGCCAGCGTGCCCTGCGGCGTCAGCACCAGATCCAGTTCTCCGGCCAGCACCTGGCGCTCGAACTCCTTGTTCTCACCGACGTAAGAGGCGATCACCTTCGTCACCTGATGCGCCTTGAGCAGCAGCCCCATACCGAAATCGTCAACGCCCGCGTTGTTTCCGACGATAGTGAGGTCCTTGACACCACTGTCCACCAGAGCCTGGATCAGGTTCTCGGGGATGCCGCACAAGCCGAAACCGCCTGCGGCGATGGTGATTCCATCCTTCAACAAGCCATCCAGAGCCGACGCGGCATCGGGGTGGACTTTACTCATTACTCTTCCCTTCATCGACGGTCACGGCGTATGCGGCCTCCATCAGCATCCAACCGGACAACTGCACCGACAGGTCACGCTCGGGTATTTCCGAGCCGGTGACCGCTCCCCCGACGAACTGCGCCTGTTGTCCGCCGGCCGTCGGCAATTCGGCGGGCCGATCCCAGAACGGCCCGAACAACGGCAGCCCCTCGACGGACTGGCGGTTGTCCCACGCCGATTGAGCTGATGTCAGCACGATCTCGCGCGCGGTTTCGCGAGCCTTGGCATCAGCGGTCGAGTCCCCGGGCAGCGTGGTGGCGACCAGGGCGAGATAGCGGGCGGTGATGCCGGCGAACAACCCGCCGTCGCCGCCGCCGGAGCCGCGCAGCACCCCACCGGGTGCCATGTGCTCGTCGACCGCGGCGACCAGGCGATGCACGCGCGGCGCGTGCCGGTCGTCCTGGGTGCGGGCAGCCAGCTCCGTCTCCAGCCCCAGCACCACGCCCTGGCAGTAGGTGTACTCGGCGCGGACCAGTGAACCGGCTTTGATGCCGTCGAACACCAGGTGCTGATCGGGGTCGATCAACGTCTCGTCGATCCAGTCGGCCATCTGCTGGGCGCGCCGCAACCGGTCGCCATAGCGGGCCAGGAAGATTCCCGCCGGGCCGTTGGCCGGGGCGTTGAAGAACTGGTCCTGCTTACGCCATGGGATGCCACCGCCGTCCTCGGGGACCCACGCTTTGACCAGTTGGTCGTTCAGCTTCTTCAGCGCACGCTCGCGGTCGACGTCGGCGATCCGCGACGCCCGCTCCAATGCCACCGCCAGCCAAGCCATGTCGTCGTAGTAGCTGTTCACCCAGGATCCGTTGTTCCGCAGTCGATGCGCGCGGATCTGCCGCCCGATCTTGATGCGCCGTTCGGGCCGCGGGTCGCGCTGTTCGGCGTCGACCAGGCAGTCCAGTAGATGTGCCTGCCACCAGTAGTGCCAGCCGCCGAACCAGCGGTCACGACGGGCCGGCGGCCAGGCCACCACACCGAGCTGGGTGCCGGGCAGCGCCCACAGCCGTTTCAGATGCCGGCCGGCAACGGCGGCCTCCGCGCTGACCGCCCGGTTGACCCATACCTGATCCATGCCTGCAGATCCTGCCCTACCAGGCCGGCGAGCAAGCGGGCATCCTTCCGGGAACTTTCTGTCCCGGAATTTTTGCTCCTGGAAGGATGCCCGCTGAGGGTGCGAGTCGGTAGGACAGCAACCCAGCACGCCGCCCGTATCACCTGAGTAGGGCGGTCACGCTTGCATGAACGTCAAAGGCGTTCCATCGCGCGCGCCATGAGAGCGTTCTCGAGATAGGCGTAGTGCTTCGGGTAGTCGCGGCGCACTGGACGGCCCTGTTGCGGCGACGGAGCAAGCGAGCGTTGCACGGCGGCAAGCAGGATGTGGGTCGCTTCGAACCACCGACGCCGGGTCGTCGGTCGCGCCCGCAGCGCAACCGCCGTGCCAAGCGCAACTTCCTGCTCGGTGATCAGCACTGGTGCCGGCAAGACCAATCGCTCTGCGGCCTCGTCAGGGGTGATGACTGCAAGGGTTTGGGTAAGCATTTCAATCCTCCGTCGGTGAGATCCGTTACTGGAATCGTTGATCGCGGTGGCTTGATCGATGTCAGTGGCGCACTACTGATATTTCGCAGCGTTGCGGCGTGATATCACCGAGGGGCGATCAGTAGTTGTGGCCATGACCCAGGAGGCGGCGATGGACAGCAGCCAAATGCAGGCGCTGGTCGACAGCCACATGACGGCCGAAAATCACGGCGACATCGACGGGGCAGTGGCTGTGTACACCGACGACATCGAGCATGACGTCGTCGGATTCCCCGATAGCCCCGCTCACGGCAAGGACGCGGCGCGCAATTTCTACGCCTACCTCACCGCGAACTTCCGCAGCGAGAGCTGGGACGTGCTGCGTCGGTATTTCGCCGACGACGCCATGATCCTCGAGCAGCTCATGACCGGCACGGTCATCGGATCATTGCTTGGGCTGCCGGGTAATGACCGACGTATCAGTTTCCGAATGATGCACCTGTTCGAATTCCGCAACGGCCTGATCTGCCGGGAGAACATCTGGCTGGATACGGCGGCGGTAGTCGATCAGCTGAGCTGATGCGTGCCGTCGTGTTATTTCCGGCGCTGAGGCAACAGCGCCGCGAGCTCGTCGCGGTTGAGCGTCCCGGTTTTGGCCATCGCCTTGTAGATGTGGCTTTCGACGGTCCGCACCGACAACGTCAGCCGTATCGCGATATCCCGGTTGGACAGCCCTTGCCCGATGAGCATGACGATTTCTCGTTCGCGGTCGGTCAGGGGCAATCGTTCGACCGCCTTGCGCAGAATGGGCGTGCGGGCACCGCCACATTGCTTGGCCAACGCTTCGGCCCTGGCCGAGCATCCCAACGCTGACCCGCGTAAGTCCTTGTGCCGGTACGCGATAGCTGCGTGCGCCGCCGCATCGAGAGCAGCGATCACATCACCCATATCTTCGAATTCAGCTGACGCCGAGGTTAATTCGGCACCATCGTCGGCATGCAATGCTTCAGCAAAACGGGCGGCAATGCCGGCGCGGGGCCCTTCGACGATCGTTGCAAGCTCTCGCAACCGAGGCCCGTAGGAATGCTCCCCGAACTGCGTAGCGGTCTGTAAGCACATCACTTCAGGAGCGAATTGACCATTGGCCCTGGCTGTTTCGGCGGCAGCAAGCGAGATCGCGATTGCTTCACTGACGGCGCCCTGCCCGGCTACCACCCATGCCTTGGCAATCGCGTACTCGTAGTCCAGGTATCGCCAGCTGGGATGGCGCAGCTTTTCGAGTGCGTCGAGCCGGGCCGCGGCCTCGTCCGTCGAGCCGCACATTGCGAGCGCTGTCGTCAGCGGAATCTGGCACCGATAGCGCCACCCGGTGGCGTCGGTGGACGCATTTACGGTTTCGACGGTTTGGGTCAGCTGCGAAATCGCGACGTCGAGTCGCCCGGAACCAAGGGCCGTTCTGCCCATTGCGAGAGTGCCGACTTGGAAAGACTGAAATGCCTGGAACTCAAGTTGACGTTGTTTTATGGTCTGCGCCGGTGCATCGGCATCGACTATGTGACCGGCCAAAAGTAGGGCGCCGATGTGAGCGTCGGTGATGATGACGAACGAGCGTATTGGAACGGGGTAACCGGCCTTTGCCGCTGCCGCGGCTTCGCCGGCGCGGCCCGCTTCGCCGAACGCAAGGGCAAGGGCCCAGGCGGTAACCCGCTGGGCGACGAGGTCGGGCAGCTCCTGCCAGGTGAACTTGCCGGACGACTCGATGGCTGCCTCCGGCTTGCCCATCGCCGCCCAGTACACCGCCAGAAATGCGTCGATACAGCTGCGAGCCTGTGGACCTGCGTCGCGAGACGCATCATCGATCAGTTCCTTCGCCCCTACCGGGTCGGCCAGAGTGAACAGCCGATTGGTGGCGCGCAGGAAGGCCATCCGGCCGAACAATGCATCGGCCAACTCGTCTGCCTGGATGCCGGCGAGCACCGCGTCGGCTTCCTGGCCGCGCCCCGTACACGACAAAGCGTAGGCGCGAATGAGTTTCGCGTTCGCGGCCCCTCCTGCAAGGGTTGCCGCCCCGGCGAGCCGATCAGCAAGCGGGAATTCCCATAACCAGACCGCGCCGCTGGCCGCCCTGACCAGCAGGTCGGGGTCCGGCTCGAGGTCCGAGTCGAGGCTGAGAGTCGCGCGGCGGACCACGACCCGCATGTCATCACGATCATCCGACGCGGCAAGTTCGGCGGCGACCATGCCGCGTAGCCGTCGTAACCTGATGGCGGCGGCCCTATTTCGCCGGACCTCCCCGTATAGCGGGTGCGCCAACCTTGCCTCTACCCGATCGCCTTGTTGATCGAGAGCGATGAGACCGCGGATGTCGGCCTGCTCGACCGCGGCCGGATCGGTTATTCGGGTGAGCGCCCCGAGTTCGATGGGTTCGCCGACGGCGAGGGCATCGATCACGTCGCTGACCGAGCTGGGCAGGCCTCCGATCCGTCCCTCGATCAGTTCGATCAGGCTGGGCGGTAGGACCGGATCACCGAGCCAGCACCAAGAGTCGTCCTGCAGGGCAAGGCGTTCATGGGAGACCTCCTGCTCGACGATGTTTCGCAGATACAAGGCATTGCCGCGGGTCAATGTCCATAATCGCTCTGCGGCTTGCGGATCCACCGGGCCACCCAACGTCGCGGAGATGAGCGCGGTTGTTTCGGCTTCGGACAACGGTTGCAGATCGAGGCGGTCAAGTTGCCCGCCGGCCCACAACTCCCGTACCCCGGCAGGAATCGACTCGCCTTCGCGGATGGTGAGCACGACCTTGGCGGCGCGGCGCTGAATGATCTGATGCACAACGAATGTCGACAAATCATCGAGTAGGGCCACATCGTCGACACCCAGCACGACTGTCTTGCCCGGCGACGAGGAGGTCAGCGCGGCGATTGCGCTGCGGATCAATTCGAGGTTGTCGTCACCGGTGGGCTCTGCCCATGAGGACAGCGCTCCCAACGGAATCGACCGCGCCGAGGACGTGCCCACCATCCATCGGACTTCACACCCCTGCGACCCGGCAGATCTGAGCGCTTCACGCGCGATCCGGCTCTTCCCCACACCGGCAGGCCCGCAAACCACGATCCCGGCCGAGTCCGAGTCGAAAATTGCAGCTTCGATAAGCCGCTGTTCCTTCGAACGGCCGGTCAACGGCCACGCCAACCGCACCCATACAGCCTAGAAGCGGTACCCGGCCGGTGCGACGAAAGATCAGTATTCGTCTACTGACGAGTCTTGGTGGCACCGGAGCAACGATTGCGTCGCGGCCAGCAACCGCAAACGTCCAGCTGAAATGTTTCGAGCAAGGAGTCGTCATGACCGTCGACACGATGCCTACCCGCAGTTGCCCGAATGTCTTCGACGCAGGGCTTCCCATCTTGGCCTACGAGCATCTGGACGATCCCGAGGCGGCGCACCGACTCGTCGCGCAGGCCCGGAATCGAGCACCGATCGCCATCGGCACCCATGGCCCGGAAATCCTGCGCTACGAACTGGTTCGTACGGTGCTGCGCGACCCTCGTTTTCGCGTGCCCAAGGGCATGTTCCTGGCCGCTCAAGGCATCACGTCCGGCCCGCTATGGGACCGCGTCGCCGCAAGTCTGATCAGTCTCGACGGAGACGCACACCACCGCCTCCGCCGTTTGGTATCGAAGGCCTTCACGCCCCGGGCCACCTCGCGGCTGCGCTCGACGGTCATCGACGTCATCTCCGAACTCGTTGGACGCCATACGGTCCACGGGCACTGCGACGTGGTGACCGACATCGCGCGTCAATACCCGATCCCGATTATCTGCGCGCTACTCGGCGCACCGGCCGTGGACTGGGAGCTCTTCTCGGAATGGACCGACGACATCTTCAAGGTCTTCAGCTGGAACGTCGCCGATGAGGCGGATTCCATCCTGGCGGCCTGGGAGGCCGTCGACGACTACGTCGACGATATGGTCGCTGACCGCCGCGGCGCGCTGACCGACGATCTGATCTCCGAGCTGATCCGCGCCGAACACGAAGGCGACCGGCTCAACGCCGACGAGTTGCGCATGCTGGTCGTGGGTCTGCTGATTGCCGGCACGGACACCACTCGAAACCAGCTCGCCGCGTCGGTGCAGGTGCTCTGCGATCACCCCGACCAGTGGGCGCTGCTGGCTCAGCATCCCGAGCTGGCCGCCAATGCGGTCGAGGAAACCATGCGACACTCCCCGATCGCCTGGGGCACCCTGCGCGTCGCCCTCGAGGATGTCGAACTCGCCGATGTCATGATCCCGGCCGGCACACTGGTCGTCGCCAACACCGCCTCGGCCAACCGGGACCCCGACTTTTACGAGAACCCCGACCAACTCGACATCACTCGCGATGGCACGCACCCAATGCAGACCTTCGGTGCCGGCATGCATTACTGCCTGGGCGCCAACCTTGCCCGGCTTGAACTCGCCGAAGCCCTCACGGTGATGACCCAGCAGATGCCGCACCCCCGGCGAACCGGACCGGCCCCGTGGAAACCGCTGACCGCGCTGACGGGACCCACCACTCTGCCCATCGAATTCGACGTCACACCAAGGACTTAGCGAATCGGCACGCTACCAGGCGCAGTCGATGTTGCCATGTTGGCTGATCCAGCTGTGCATGGCGATTCCCGCCGCGACCGCGACATTGATGCTGCGCGTCGAGCCGAACTGAGCGATCGAGACGGTCAACGCAGCGCCGTCTCGGGCGTCGTCGCTGATACCGGGACCTTCTTGGCCGAACAGCAGTAAGCAGTCCCGTGGCAGCGTCGTCTGCTCCAACCGTGCCGCACCGGGCACGATGTCGACGGCGACCACCGTCAGGCCCGCTTCGGAGGCGAAGCTCAGCAACGCGGCGGTGTGGTCGTGGTGCAGCAGGCGCTGATAGCGGTCGGTGACCATGGCGCCGCGACGATTCCACCGGCGACGGCCGACGATGTGCACAGTGTTCACGGCGAATGCGTTGGCGGTGCGTATCACCCCGCCGATATTGGCGTCATGCCCGAAGTTCTCGATCGCCACGTGCAGCGGGTGCCGGCGGGTGTCGATATCGGCGACGATCGCCTCCCGCGTCCAGTACCGATAGGCGTCGACGACGTTGCGGGTGTCGCCGTCGCGCAACAACGCTGGGTCATATCGCGGGTCGTCGGGTATCGGCCCCGTCCAGGGGCCGACTCCGCTTGTCCCAACGCCCCATTCGGTAGGACCGGGCTCGCTGGTGTCCTCGCGACGATGCGGGCCGGAACGGCCCGAGGAGGAGCGGGACGAATCGGTCACCGCAGGGTCCACACCGCGGCGTGGGTGCCGACGATCGCGACGGTGGCGTACAGCAGCGCATCGTTGAGATCGCCCTGGGTACACAACGACGCGTTCACGTGCACGGCGTCCAGCGAGGCCTCCGGCAGGATCAGCACCGCCGACCCGTAGGCCGTGCAGGCGGGGTTCAGGCCGGGCGCCGGCAGGGTCGGCGAGGCGAGCAGCATCATCGGCCCGCCGCGGGCCGCGGAGTCGTCGCGGTATTTGGCCGCGATGGTGTCGGCCTGCAGGCCGAGCAGCATGTAACCGCTGCCGCTGAAGGCCGCCGGATCCCCGAGCGAGCCCTGATTGAGCTGAGTACCGTCGGCCCGCCACGCGGCCACGCTGGTGGTTTTGACCACCATGCCGGTGTCGCTCTCCTTGGTGGGCAGTACCCCGACCGGGAACGCCGCGGCATAGGCCGCGGCGGTATCGGCGATTCGGTCGCGAGGAGAGTACAGGTAGACGCCACGAACGGCGGCGCGGTCCTTCATCGGGCCCAGACACACCGTGCCGGTCAGCCGCGTGCCGCCCGGAGCGGAAAGCGATTGAATAACAAGATTTTTCACGTTGTCACAGCTGCCGATCCCGACGGATTCCATCGGATGCGCCAACGCGCCGTAGAGGCCGAAGCGGATGTCGTGGGGATCGGCATGTGGTTTGGCCGGGTCGGTCGGGGCCGCATCCACGTCGACGAGCACGTAGTCGTCTTGCCAGCGCAGGTTCGTTATCGAGGTGTTCCAGCCCAGCACCGCCAGCGATTCGCCGAACCGTGCCGATCCCGCGCCGTATACCTGTTGTCGCGCAGACGAATTCGAACATGCACAGATCAGCGTCAGCCCCGCGAGCATCGCGATGAGAGTGCGCATGGCGGCTACTGCAGCCCGAGGTCCGCCAGCCCCAGTACGCTGCGGTACGGAAAGCCTTCGGCTTCAATTGCTTCGGCCGCACCGGTGGCACGGTCGACGACGGTCACGACGCCGACCACCTGCGCGCCGGCTTCCAGCACGGCGCGCACCGCGGTGAGCGCCGAACCGCCGGTGGTGCTGGTGTCCTCGACGACCAGCACCCGCTGACCGGAGATATCTGGCCCTTCGATAAGCCGTTGCATGCCATGGGTTTTCACGGATTTTCGGACGACAAACGCGTCGATCGGACGTCCGGGTGCGTGCATGACCGCGGTGGCGACCGGGTCGGCGCCCAAGGTCAGTCCGCCGACGGCGGCGTAGTCCCAGTCGGCGGTGAGTTCGCGGACCAGCCGGCCGATCAGCGGGGCGGCACGGTGGTCCAAGGTGGCGCGACGCAGGTCGACGTAGTAGTCGGCTTCCTTGCCAGACGACAACGTGACGCGGCCGTGCACCACCGCCAATTGACGTACCAGGTCGGCCAATTCGGCGAGCTCAGGTGCGGCCACGGCCCCGACCGAAGACACTCGTGGCGGCGCGGGCCAGTGTTCGCGGCACCATTCGGCTGGCGGTGGTGATCGCCTTGTACTGCACGCCGGGAATGATGACCACCTTGCCGCCGGCGGCGTCGGCGAGGGTTTCCCGGACCACGTCGTCGACCTCGAGCCACATGAACGACGGCAGCGAGGTCATGTCGATGCCGGCCCGGTCGTGAAATTCGGTGTGCACGTACCCCGGACACACCACGTGCATCCCGACGCCGGTGCCTCGCAGCCCAACGGCCAGCCCTTCGGTGAACGACACCACCCACGCCTTGGAAGCCGAGTAGGTCGAGCCCCGTCCGGACAACAGGCCCGCCACACTGGCGACGTTGATCACCGTGCCCGAGCCGGCGTCGATCATCGCCGGCAACGCGGCCCGGGTCAGCTGCATCACCGAGGTGACGTTGACGTCCAGCTGGGACTGCAGCTTCGCGGGCTCGGCGGTCCAGAATTCGCCGGACGTGCCGAAACCGGCGTTGTTCACCAGCACCCCGACACCGGCGTGCAGCCGCTCGGCGACCTTGTCGCGGTCGGCGGCGTGGGCGAGATCGGCGGGGAGCACCTCAACGTTGCGTCCGCCTTCGTGAGACAGCTCGGCGGCCAGTGCCTTGAGCCGGTCTGCGTCGCGGGATACCAGCACCAGGTCGTAACCATCGGCGGCGTACCGCCGTGCGAAGCCTTCGCCGATGCCGGATGTGGGCCCGGTGATCAGGGCGACGCGGCGAGACACGGCGTCAGTGTACTTAGCGACCGTGCGGCTCAGACTCAGCGCTGGTGATGCGACGCCTGATGGCCGTTTCGGCCCGTCGGCGGGCGACGGACCGGCTCTTGACGAGCAGGCGGCGTTGCGGCGGCGCGGGTCGCTGCGCCGCCTTCGCGGGTAAGGGCCTCCGGCTGTCGCGGCGGCGCCTCGGCGCGGCCCGCAGGGG
>NZ_JBAPMI010000306.1:0-8174 GCF_049278535.1 Mycobacterium sp.
GGGTGTGAAGGGCGTTGTTGAAGGCGCCAAAGGCCTGGCCAAAGAAGCCGTCGGCAGCGTCGTCGGCAACAAGGACCTCGAGAATGAGGGCGAGGCCCAGCAGGACAAGGCTGAGGCGCAGCGTGACGCCGCCAAGAAGGAAGCCGAAGCCGAAGCTGCCCGTGGTGGCGCGGAAGCGGCCGAGAAGCGTCAGCAGTCGCACCAGAACTAAGCGTTAGAGCCATTGAAGCCCGGTCCGTATGGACCGGGCTTCAATGGGTTTCCTTGGCGCCGAGCAGTTAGCCGAATACCGGCAACGCCCGCTTGCGAGCCAAGGCATCCATGCCACGCTGGATGCTGTCTTCGACCTCATGATACTTACGGTCGACGTACTCGTCGTCGTCGGCACGCGCCGGATCGTTGTCCACCTCAACCGCAGGCATGAACCGGGTCCGTATCTTGGCCGGCAGCGGCAGCTGTGGCAGCGCCGCGGGCGCGATTCCCCACGGCAGCGAAATCGCAAGCGGAAAAACCTTGAGTCGCAACAACTTATCCAACCGCAGAGCGCGGGAAAGCCGGTCGCCGCGAATCAGCACAGGCATGGCGTCGGCACCTCCCACTGTTGCGATCGGCACCACCGGCACACCGGCGCGGATCGCCATCTTCACGAATCCCTTGCGCCCCGCGAGATTCGCCTGGTCGCGCTCACTCCACGGACGAAGCGAGTCGACCTCCCCGCCGGGCCACAGCGCAACATCGTGCCCCTCGGCCAGGGCTGTCGCGATCGCATCCGGAGCCGCCGGTAACACCCCCATCGAACGGAAATAGCGACCGAACCCCGGAATGGCCATCAGCGCATCGTGGGCGGTGCCGTGCAGGGGCCGTTCCGGCCCGAAACGGCGCCACCACTGCAGGCCAACGGTCCAGGCGTCCCAGACAAATGGCGCGCCCGAATGAATGCCAACCAGCAGGGCCGGTGGGTCGCCGACGTTTTCCCAGCCGTCGATCTCCATGCGGAACCAATAATCCACCAGTAGATTCCAAAAGAACTTTTGACGTTGCAGCGACGTCTCATCGGTACCGCTGAGATCCCACTCACCCGCCCGCTCGGCCACCCAGCCGCTCACACCGCCGGCTTTACCTTCGCGCCGGTCTTCCATCGCACTCCGCGCCTGTTCGGCCTGACGTTGTGCCTGCCGGCGTACTTGGGCAGGCCGGTGATCTCTAACACTCATACCGGGTCGCATACCCGATTCGAAGCTGGGCAATCCCCGCGCCAGATTGGCCGACCAGGACGATGCCCCCCGCAATCGCTCAGAAGCGGTTTTCCGGGCCGACGACAGCCCACACGGTGTTGCCGGTCGTGGCGGCGTAGGCGCCCCAGGCCCGGCTGTTCGCGGCGACCAAGTCGAGACTGGAGACATTGTCCCGCAAGGATTTCCGCTGCGGGTGGTGCAATATGCCCCCGTGTTGTACGGCGACCGATACCGTCGACCCGTCCGTCTCCACCCGAAACGAGAACTCGCTGTCGGTATCACCAAGTGCGGCCTCGACCAGCTCGGTCACCACGATGGCCACCACATGGACGAAGTCGGCCCGCGACCACTCGTTCAACCATTGAGCGCTCAACTCTCGGCAGCGGCGAATGCTGCCATGTAACGCCGGCAAAGAAGCGCCGGCACGACGCCGATAGCGCCGCATTACATCGACGGCCAGCTCGGCCAGCGCCTCCTCGAGTGTTGGATACACCGGCACATATCGCGTTATACCGTTGCGCTGCAAGGCATTAACGCCTTGATCGTGGGCGCATACCAGCCCGATCGGCACGTTCGGCCACTCGGCGATTTGCCAACGGGCACTGGTGAACACAGCCCACGCCGGATCTTCTCGAACGGTCAGCCCGGTGATGTCGATCACGACGGCCTGAGGTTCATCCAGCGCCGCACTGACAATGGCGTCGCGTATCGGGGCGTATGTCGAGGCATCCAGCGCCCCGTCGAGGACCAGCACGCAAGCATCGCCGACATCGGTGACACCGACCCGCAGCTCACTGTGGCCACCTAGCATGACCCACTCTTCGTCCAGAGGGTGACGTAACGCCGGGCGGCTCATGGTTTCACCTACTCGACCTCAAGATCGTATGTGATCGTGGTCGCCGGTGTGAACGCCTTCGCGGTGAGGCAGGCGGCCCGTCACCGGCAGACGGCTAATCCTCGCACCAGGCGTGCGAGTTCGCCCGGCCAGCTTCGGCGGTAGTGGTAGACACCACACCCGCGGAGGTCGGCAATCTATTCGCTACCGACCCCGGGCTTGGCGGTTGCGCTTCATGATTGCCTCGACCAGCTGCGACTTGTCCATCCGCGACCGACCGGGGATGTCGAGCCGACGGGCAACGTCGACCAGATGCTTCTTGCTGGCATTGGCGTCGACGCCCTCGGCCGACGGGATGGGGTTGTGTAAGCCACCCCGCTCGGCGCGAGCATCTGAGGGGCCCTTCTTTTTCTTGGGAAGCCAACGGTCGCCGACTTTTTCGAAGCTGCGCTTGAGGGCCGAATACGCGACGCGGTGGGCGCGCGATTCGCTGCCGTACTGGTCGGCGGCCGCGTCGTGCGCCTTGGCGAATGTGCGCTGCGCCTTGGTATTCGACCGTTGCACAGTGCTGGGCAACTCGTCAGTCTTGGGTTTACCGCCCTTTGTGGTCTTCGGCATCGCTAACCCTCCTCGACCGCGCCGCCATCTTGTGACCACACGGCTGTTGAGAAATGTCCCGGGGGACGCCCGGACAATCCACGGATCCCGGTTGGCTGTGGGACTGGCCGCGTGATCAGATCTCGCGCTGGGTACCCACCATTCGCCTCGAATCAACCGAAAGGACTACGCCAATGGTCGAGCCCGCCGTTCTGTTCGACGTCGACGGGACCTTGGTCGACTCCAACTTCCACCACGTCGTCGCCTGGCACCGCGCGTTTCTGGACGTCGACATCGAGGTTCCGTGCTGGCGGATCCTCGGCCAGATCGGCCGATCTGGGTCCGAACTCCTGCGCACGCTGCTCGGTGACGACAACGCGGACACCCACGGCGCACACGTCGAGAAGCTGCACACCAAATACTTCGTCGAGTCCGCCCCACTCGTACGTCGCCTCCCCGGCGCCCGGGAACTGCTGGAGGCCGTCGCAAAACGCGGCTGGCGTGCCGTGCTCGCCACGTCGGCCGGCGAGGAGGAGTTGGCCGTACTGCGGGACACGCTGGACGCCGAAGATCTGATCTGCGCAGTGACTTCAGCCGCCGACGCGGAGCGAGCAAAGCCGCATCCAGACATCGTCGCCACCGCGCTACAACGCATCGAGGCCGACCCGGCCGAGGCGATCTTCCTCGGAGATGCCGTGTGGGATATGAAAGCGGCCCGGCGCGCCGGTGTCTCGGCTGCGGCGGTGCTCAGCGGCGGCACCGCCCGCAACGCTTTAGAAGATGCCGGCGCCGCCCTCGTCTACGAGGGGCCACTGGATGTGCGCGATCACTTAGGCGAGTTCTGTCAACTCCTTGGAACGTAGCGGGTTTCGCCGCCGCCCGGTCAGCCCAGGTGCGCCGACAGCAGCCAGGCCGGTACCGATTTGCGTCCGTTGCCCTCGTCGCGAATGTCGTCGAAGGGAAACTCCGGGTGATTGCCGTCGGGGAAGTTGGCGTGAATCCTGGCCGGCCGGATCTCGTCGACGACCCAGTGGCGCGACACCACGTCGCGCAACTCGTCCTCGGTCACCGGGTTCGCCAGACCACCGTCACCGACCCTGGCGAACACCAGCACAAAGTACGACGCGCCCGGCGCGGCGGCTCGGACAATCGAGCGCTGGTAGCCCTCTCGTAACTCAACAGGCATGGAATGGAACAGCGTGCTGTCCACGATCGTGTTGAACCGGCCGTCGTAACCGGTGAATGCGGAAATGTCGGCCACCTCGAATGAGGCATTCGTCAGCCCCTGCCTGGCGGCCTCCGCCCTGGCCAATTTGATCGCCGTGGGCGAGGCGTCCAGCCCGACCGTGTTGTGCCCCAACGCCGCCATGTGCAGCGCCAGCGCGGCCTCGCCGCAGCCGGCGTCCAGCACGTCGCCCTGGATCTTGCCCTGGTCGATAAGCGCGGCGATCTCCGGTTGCGGCTCACCCAGGCTCCATGGCGGTCGGCCAGAGAACTCGGCGGCCTCGCCACGGTAGGCCGGATCGAAATCGAAGTCGAATTTCTGAGTTTCAGTCATACCCCAGATATATCAACAAGGCTGATATGTGTCAACATCGTTGATATGGGCACCACGGAGGATGCGCCGCTTGGATACCTGCTCTTTCAGGTGATGGCAACGCTGCGGCCGGAAGTAGCAGCCGCACTGAGCCCGATGGGCCTGACGCTGCCCGAATTCGTTTGCATGCGAATGCTTTCCATGAGCCCCGGATTGTCCAGCGCGGAGCTGGCCCGGCTGGGCAATGTCTCACCGCAGGCGATGAACACGGTGCTGCACAGGCTGGAGAGCGCCCAGGTGGTGACACGCCCCGCCTCGGTCGCATCCGGCCGTGCATTGCCGGCCTCGCTCACCACTGATGGCCGGACGCAACTCAGACGCGCGGAGGCCGCGGTGCGCGAGGCCGACGCCCGTGTGCTGGCCAAGCTGTCCGCGTCGCAGCAGCGGGAGTTCAAGCGAATGCTGGCGGCGCTGGGTCCCGACTAGGTTTGTTCGTCGATACGCGACC
Source organism: Mycobacterium sp. (assembly GCF_049278535.1). Taxonomy (GTDB): domain Bacteria; phylum Actinomycetota; class Actinomycetes; order Mycobacteriales; family Mycobacteriaceae; genus Mycobacterium. Next base: position 4,713 of record NZ_JBAPMI010000306.1, read on the forward strand.
AGGGCCGGGCTTCTTCGAGCTCGTAAGCCAGCTCCAGCAAGCGGGCTTCCTGGCCCGTCGGCGCGGAGAACATCATTCCGATCGGCAATCCGTTGCCGGATACCGCCAGCGGCAACGAGATCGACGGCTCCCCGGTGATGTTCTGCAACGGCGTGAACGCGACCCAGTCCTGCAGGCGGTCGATGATCTGCTGGTAGTCGGCCATCGGGTCGAGATAGCCGATCTGCGGCGTCTCGTCGGCCAGCGTCGGGGTCAACACCACGTCATAGGTGCGGGCCAGGCGCGCTGTGTGGCGCTGCGTGCGTGACAGACGCAGCAGCGCCAGCGGCAGGCGATGCAGATTGCGTCGCGCATGGCGATCCAGGCCCCGGGACAGGTTGTCTAACCGGGTGACGTCGAACCCTTCGAAGGCGCGTTTGTTCTGCTGGATTTGACCCAGTGCCAACAGTCCCCAGTACAGCACGAAGTCGGACACGAAACTCGAAGGCACCGGAGGCTTTTCGAGATGATCGACGCTGTGGCCGAGCTCTTCGAGCAAGCCGGCCGATTTCAATGTCAGCTCGCGAACTTCGGGACTGGACTCGCGTAGCAGTGAGTGGGTGATCACGGCGATGCGCAGCCGCTTTTGTCCGGCGTGCTGCACGTCTCCGATCGGCGGGAGCTTGGGCGCCCGCCAGATGCGTTCGGCTTCTCGGTAGAACGCGGCGGTGTCGCGCACCGACCGGCTGACCACGCCGTTGGCGACGATGCGAATCGGCATTTGTCTGACTTCTTTGTCCAGCGGTAGCCGGCCACGGGACGGCTTCAGCCCGACAAGTCCGTTGCAGGACGCCGGAATTCGGATTGAACCGCCGCCGTCGTTGGCATGGGCAATCGGCACCGCGCCGGCGGCCACGAATGCGCCGGAGCCCGACGACGACGCCCCCGCGGTGTGGTCGGTGTTCCAGGGGTTGCGCACCGGCCCGAGCCTGGGGTGTTCGGCCGAGGCGCTGAAGCCGTATTCCGACATCTGGGTCTTGCCCAGCGACGTCATTCCGGTGGCCAGATACGTCCGGGCGAACTCGCTGTCGACCTCGGCGGGGCGCGGCGGCCACGCGTCGGTGCCGCGCATCGTCGGCAGCCCCGCGACGTCGACGTTGTCCTTGACGAACGTGGGCACGCCGCTGAAGAAGCCGGCCCGCGGCGGAGCCGCCGCCTGAGCCCGGGCCCGGTCGAAAGCCTCGTAGGCCACGCCGTTCAGGGCGGGGTTGACGGCTTCGGTGCGGGCGATGGCCGCCTCGACGACCTCGGCCCGACCTACCCGGCCGGATTTGATGGCATCGATCAGACCGACGGCGTCGAGGTGCCCGAGCGCGTCGTCACCGAATGCGTGTACGTGTCGCATCCGGCTGATGCTACTGCTGGCCTACCTCGAAACGGACGAACCGCGTCACAGTGACACCGGCTTCGTCGAGCAGCGCCTTGACCGTCTTCTTGCCGTCGGACACCGACGGCTGCTCGAGCAGCACGACGTCCTTGAAGAAGCCGCCGAGTCGACCCTCGACGATCTTGGGCAGCGCCTGCTCGGGCTTGCCCTCTGCGCGCGAAGTCTCCTCGGCAATACGCCGCTCGCTGGCCACGACCTCCTCGGGCACGTCTTCCCGAGTCAGGTAGCGAGCCTTGAGCGCAGCGATCTGCAGCGCCACCGCGTGCGCGGCAGCCGCATCGTTGCCGGTGTACTCGACCAGCACTCCGACGCCCGGGGGCAGGTCGGCGGCGCGCTTGTGCAAGTAGGTCTCGACGGTGCCATCGAAGTATGCGACCCGGCGCAGTTCGAGCTTCTCCCCGATCTTGGCGGACAGCTCGGCGATGGCCTGCTCGACGGTCTTGTCGCCGACACTGGCCGCCTTGAGGGCGTCGACGTCTGCGGCCTTGGACTTGGCCGCCGCAGCGACGATCTCATCGGCGACCTTCTGGAACTCCGCGTTCTTGGCGACGAAGTCGGTCTCGCTGTTCAGTTCGATCAGCGCGCCGTCCTTGGCCGCGACCAGGCCCTCGGCCGTTGCCCTCTCGGCACGCTTGCCGACGTCTTTGGCGCCCTTGATCCGCAACGCCTCGACGGCCTTGTCGAAGTCACCGTCGCTTTCGGAAAGTGCGTTCTTGCAGTCGAGCATTCCGGCGCCGGTCAGCTCCCGAAGTCGCTTGACGTCGGCAGCGGTGAAGTTCGCCATCTCAGCCTTCCGTGAGGGTTGATTCGGCTGCGACCGCGGCGGCCTGTTCGGCCGGCGCGGCTGTTGCGGTCGCCGAAGCCAGCAGTTCCTGCTCCCACTCGGCCAGCGGCTCGGCGGCGTCGGCTTCGGGCTTGCCGTCGCCGCGGCCCAGACCGGCGCGCGCCTGCAGGCCCTCGGCCACCGCGGAGGCGATCACCTTGGTCAGCAGGGCCGCCGAGCGGATCGCGTCGTCGTTGCCCGGGATCGGGTAGTCGACCAGGTCGGGGTCGCAGTTGGTGTCAAGGATCGCTATCACCGGGATTCCCAGCTTGCGGGCCTCACCCACCGCGATGTGCTCCTTGTTGGTGTCCACGACCCACACTGCCGACGGGACCTTCGCCATGTCGCGGATACCGCCGAGGCTGCGCTCCAGCTTGTTCTTCTCCCGGGTCAGCATCAAGATTTCCTTCTTGGTGCGTCCCTCGAAACCACCGGTCTGCTCCATCGCCTCGAGCTCCTTGAGGCGCTGCAGGCGCTTGTGCACGGTGGAGAAGTTGGTCAGCATCCCACCCAGCCAGCGCTGGTTGACGTACGGCATGCCGACGCGGGTTGCTTCGGCCGCCACAGATTCCTGCGCCTGCTTCTTGGTGCCGACGAACAGCACCGTGCCACCGTGGGCGACAGTCTCTTTGACGAACTCGTACGCCTTGTCGATGAAGGTCAGGGTCTGCTGAAGGTCGATGATGTAGATGCCGTTGCGGTCGGTGAAGATGAACCGCTTCATCTTGGGGTTCCAGCGGCGGGTCTGGTGCCCGAAATGCACGCCGGAATCGAGCATTTCCTTCATGGTGACGACGGCCATGCCGTTCGTCCTCCTCTGACGTTCATGCACGCCGGGTCTGCCTTCGGCTCGCGGCGTGCGGCCTCGGTTGTCGCGGACGGCCCGGATGGGCCGCCTGCCCTGGTGCCCGGTGTCGCGGTCAGGGGGCCGGGCCCGGCGTGTTGCCGGTTGGGACCGAGGCTGACCGCCTACCCATCGGCATCGGGAACAGCAGCCGGCGGGCGGGCACGCGAAGTCGGCCCACGCTGATGGTGAGCCGCTGAGAGAAGTCTAGCCGCTTGCGCGAACTGCCCTCGCCCGGGCGCGATCGCTGGACCCGGATACGCTGCGGCCATGAGCTCGCCCGACGCCACGGCGGTCACCGTCGCGGCCAACGGGTGGGAGTTCCAGGGGCTGGAATGGGGCCGGGCGAGCGATCGCACGGTGCTGCTG
>NZ_JBAPMI010000307.1:0-10502 GCF_049278535.1 Mycobacterium sp.
GGCCGGCACCGTCGCGCCCCTATCCCGGTGCCCCGCCGCCACCGGGTTACCAAGCCCAGCGTCCGCCCGGCTACCCGGCGAGCCCGCCGCACCAGGCGCCACCACCGGCCCGGCAACGGGTGCCTCCGATGCAGATCGTCCAACCAGACACCCGAATGGCACCGCCGGCGATCAGCACGCCGCCCGAGGTCGGCAACCTGGCCACCAAGATGATCCAGGCGATCCTGCCCGGGTCGTTGACCCCGGACAAGCCACCGGGGTCGGCGACGATCGGCCGCGCCAACGACAACGACATCGTGATCCAGGACGTGTTGGCGTCGCGCCATCACGCGTTCCTGGTCGATTCGCCGCTCGGCACCGAGATCCGGGACGCACACAGCGTCAACGGCACCTTCGTCAACGGCGTGCGCGTCGGCTCGGCGGTGTTGAACGAGGGCGACGTGGTCACGATCGGCAACATCGACCTCGTCTTCACCGACGGAAACCTCGTCCGCCGCACTGAGGCCGCGACGCGCAGCGGAGGCCTGGAGGTCAAAGGCGTTCACTTCAGGATCGACGGCAAGGAGCTCCTGGACGGAATTTCGCTGACGGCCCGGCCGGGCACGCTGACCGCGATCATCGGCGGGTCCGGCGCTGGCAAGACCACGCTGTCGCGGCTGATCGCCGGATACACCCGCCCCAGCTCGGGAACGGTCACGTTCGAGGGCCATAACATCCACTCCGAGTACGCGACGATGCGCAGCAGGATCGGGATGGTGCCGCAGGACGACGTGGTGCACCGCCAGCTGACCGTGAACCAGGCGCTCGGATACGCCGCCGAGCTGCGGCTACCACCGGACACCAGCAAAGAGGAACGGGCACAGGTCGTCGCGCAGGTGCTCGAGGAGCTCGACCTGACCAAGCACGCCGACACCCGCGTCGACAAGCTCTCCGGCGGCCAGCGCAAACGCGCGTCTGTCGCACTGGAGCTGCTCACCCAGCCGTCGCTGCTGCTACTCGACGAGCCGACCTCCGGTCTGGATCCTGCGTTGGACCGTCAGGTGATGTTGATGCTGCGCCAACTCGCCGACGCCGGCCGCGTGGTGCTGGTGGTGACGCACTCGGTGTCCTACCTGGACGTGTGCGACCAGATCCTGCTGGTGGCCCCCGGCGGCAAGACCGCCTTCAACGGGCCACCCAGCCAGGTGGGTGAAGCGTTGGGAACCACCAACTGGGCGGACATCTTCGCCAACGTGGGCGCCGACCCGGACGAGGCGAATCGCCGGTTCCTGGAACGAGGCGGCCGACGAGACTCGCAGGTGCCGGCAGCGGAGAGCCCGGCCGATCTGGGCGAACCCGTGCACACCGACCTGCTGCGCCAGCTTTCCACCATCGCGCGCCGCCAGGTGCGTCTGGTCATCTCCGATCGCGGCTACTCGGTGTTCTTGGCGGTGCTGCCGTTCCTGATCGGTGCGCTGTCGCTGACCGTGAAAGGCCCGAAACCCGGTCTGGGGCCTGCCGATCCGCTCGGTCTGGCGCCCACCCAGCCGCAGTACATCATGGTGTTGCTCAATATCGGAGCCGTGTTCATGGGCACAGCGCTGACCATCCGCGACCTGATCGGCGAGCGGCCGATCTTCAAGCGAGAACAGGCGGTCGGCTTATCCACCACCGCCTATCTGCTCGCCAAAGTCGCCGTCTTCTGCGCATTCGCGACCAGCCAGGCGGCGATCGCGACGATCATCGTCAGGCTCGGCAAGGGCGCGCCCACCGCGCACCCGCAGTTCTTCGACAACTCGACGTTCTCGCTGTTCGTCACCGTCGCCGGCACCTGCGTGGCCTCGGCCATTCTCGGCCTGATGCTCTCAGCAGTAGCGCAGTCCAACGAGCAGATCATGCCGCTGCTGGTGGTGTCGATCATGTCCCAGCTCGTGCTGGCCGGCGGGATGATCCCGGTGAGCGGCCGAGCGGGTCTCAACCAGTTGTCGTGGCTGACACCGGGGCGTTGGGGTTATGCCGCGGGGGCGTCGTCGATCGACTTCCCGAGCCTGGTCAAGGTCAAGCAGATTCCGACCAACGACCCGATATGGCAGCACTCCAAGCACATCTACCTGTTCGACATGGGCATGCTCGTCGCGCTGTCGCTGTTCTACGCCGGCTATGTGCGATGGAGTATTCGGCTCAAGCGTTAAGGCGTCACCGATCGCGCTCGCCGTCCATTCGCAACCCGTGGGCGGCGGCGTAGGCGAGCGCTTGTGCGATGTCGACCCGCACCCGGGTCAGCGACGCGGTGGTCCACAGCTGAGGGTCGACTACGGCACCGCGCAGATCGGCGTCGTCGAGACGCGTGCCCACGGTGCGCGCACCGGTGAGGTCGGCGCCGCACAGCACGGTTTTTCGGAGATCGGCTTCCACCAGGCTGGTTTCACGCAGCCGACAGCCGCTCAGGTCGAGGCCGCGAAGGTCGTTCCCGCCGAGCACCGCGAGCGTGAAGTCCACCTCGTCGAGGGTCAACGGCCGCATCCGGCATCGCTCGAAAACCGAGCCCAGCATGCTGCACTGACGAAAAGTGCTGTGCCACAAAGCGGTCAGCTTGAACGTGCAGTTACGAAACGCCGATCCCAGATGCTCTGACTCGGTGAGATTGACGCCGCTGAAATCGCATTCGGTGAACACCACGCGCTCGGTGCGCAGCTGGCTGAGATCGTCGTCGCGGAAGTCGCGGCCGACGAATTCGCAATCGGTCCAATGCACTACGCGGTGTGAGTCAAGCTTGCCAGTGCGTATTCGCTGACCGCGATCAAAGCGTCAGTGGCCGACCTGCGGTCCCTGGCGTCGATGTTGATCACGGGGACATGCGCGGGCAGCGTCAGAGCCTTGCGCACCTCGGCCGCGGGAAACCTTGGCGTGCCATCGAATTCGTTGACCGCGATGAGGAATGGCAGGTTGCGGTGCTCGAAGAAGTCGACCGCGGCGAAGCAGTCCTGCAGACGCCGGCAATCCACCAGGATGACCGCGCCGATCGCACCGCGCACCAGGTCGTCCCACATGAACCAGAATCGGCGCTGCCCCGGCGTCCCGAACAGGTAGAGCACCAAGTCCTCGTCCAGCGTGATCCGGCCGAAGTCCATTGCCACCGTCGTGGTCCGCTTGTTTGGGGTGGCGTCCATCATGTCGACGCCGGCGGACGCGTCGGTGACCATCGCCTCAGTCCGCAGCGGCATGATCTCCGAGACCGCGCCGACGAACGTCGTCTTACCGGCACCGAATCCCCCGGCGATGACGATCTTGGTGGACGCGGTTTCGCGCGACTTCGGATGCGGCGGGTTCGCCGCATCAAAGCGCTCGTAAGCCACGGAGCGTCCTTCCTATCAGTTCGCGGCGTTCATCGCGGGTCGAGCGTTCAGTCAACGTCCGGTTCACTCGAAGGTAACCCGAAGTGACCAGATCGCCGACCAACACGCGCGTGACACCGAGCGGCAAATTTAGCCGAGCCGATATCTCGGCCACCGACGGGCTCTTGACACACAGCTCAACGATTCTGCCCCGCACGTCGCCCCGAGGCCACCGGTGAAACATTGCCGATTGCAAGGTCTGCACCGGCGCTTCCAGCGGAATCTCGACGCTCGCCTTGGTTCGTCCGGCCGTCAATGTGTACGGCCGGACCAGGCTCGCCTCAGGCGGAGGCGGCTCGGACCCGAATGGCTCGCGCTTGTCCATGTCGACTCACGAGTGTGATGGAGCACGTCGGGACGATTGCACGACGTTTCCCACCCGTTCGACGAGAACAGCCATCTCATAACCGATTTGGCCGATGTCACATGATGTCGCGGCCAACGTTGCCAGATGCGACCCGTCACCAACCTGCATGAGCAGCAGGTAGCCGTTCTGCATCTCCACCACCGACTGCAAGACCTGGCCGCCGTCGAAGAGTTGCGCGGCGCCGTTGGCCAAGCTGGCCAGCCCCGATGAGACCGCGGCGAGTTGGTCGGCACGCTCCTTAGGCAGTCGTTCGCTGGCCGCCATCAGCAGCCCGTCGACGGATACCAGAATGGCGTGCGTCACCCCACCGACCTCGCGGGCGAAGTTCGACACCAGCCAGTCCAGGGAGTTTTCCGAGCGTGGCGGTTGGGAGCCTGAGGTCATTCGTGATCGGATCCTTGGTCAGTGTCGCGGGCATGCGATCGTCCTGCGCGGACGCCGCCGAAATGACTGCTGATGGACGCACGGACAGCATCGGGGTCTCGCACCGGGGCCTCGTGCGAGGGGGTACGCCCAGAGTCGAATCCGCCGTTCGATGCTAACCCGTCGTCATCAACGGCACGGTGGTGCGCGGTTCCGTTCTTCCCGCTGTCGGCACCGCCCGGCACCAGCCGGGCACCGGGCTCGCGGACCGGCAGGCCCTGTTCGGTGTGAGCCTGCACGGGCAGGCTCTCCACCTCGGCGGCGGCTGACCAACCACGGTCCCACACCGACTGCCAATCCAGATCGGGGCTCTGCACCAGCTCGCGCGGGTCGACCAGCCATTCCGAGAGCATCCGCTGGTAGATCACGTCGTCGTGGGACGACTCGCTCGACGGCGCCGGGGCCTCAGCGTTCCAGACGTCGTCGGCCTCCGGCGAATCGGCCTGAGCCACCGGTTCCGGTGCGGCCGGCGCGACTGCCGGCGGCTCGGCCTTGGCTGCTTGCCGCTTCTCCCGGGAGAGGCGAATCCGTGAGCCGAAGAACGATGAGGTGTTCGAAACCGGCTGTGCCACAGGCTGTTCCGGTGTCGGCTCGACGTCGTCCGGAGCAGGTGATGGCTCGTGGTGCGCCGGCTGATCCGGCGGCGCGGCCGGTACACCGGTGATGCCGCTGCTCCCGGGCTTGCGCCGCGGCAACAGGCTGATCGAAGACTCGGTCGAGTCCGAACCGTTGCGCTCGGTGTCGTCGGTGAGCGCGCCGAATTCCGGGCTGTCGCCGTAGTCCGGCGCAGCGGCCGCCGGCTCGTCCGGCACCGCAAACGGCGTCATCGCGGCCGGTTCCAGTGGTTGCGACGGAACGGCATCGGCGCCCGCCAGCACGGTCGCCGGGAGGTACACCTCGGCCGTGGTGCCCGACCGGGCGTCCTCGAGCGACGAGCCGCGCAGCCGCACCCGGATACCGTGCCGGTCGGCCAGCCGTCCGACCACGAAAAGACCCATGTGGCGGGCGCTGTCGGGGCTGACCTCTCCACCGGCCCGCAGGCGCATGTTGGCGATGCGCCGGTCGCCATCGGTCATACCCAGTCCGACATCGACGATCTGCAGCAGGACAGCGCCGTCGCTGCGGAACCCGGCCGAGACCCGGACCGGCGACGCAGGCGGCGAGTACCGCAGGGCGTTGTCGATCAGTTCCGCGAGCAGGTGCGCGATGTCGCCGGAGGCGGCGCCGCCGATCGTGCAGTCGGGCACCATCGACGTTTCGACTCGGCGGTAGTCCTCGACCTCGGAGGCGGCCGCGTGGATGACCGACGACAGCGGGACCGTGGTGCGCTGATCTCCCCGCGAGGTCTGCGCGCCGGCCAGCACCAGCAAGTTGGCGCCGTTGCGGCGCATCCGGGCGGCGAGGTGGTCGAGACGGAACAGGCTGTCGAGCCGCTCGGGGTCCTCCTCGTTGCGCTCGAGTCGGTCGATGAGCGAGAGCTGCTGGTCGACCAGCGAGCGGTTGCGCCGCGACATGGTTTCGAACATGTCGTTGACCAAAATCCGCAACCGGGCCTCGTCGCCGGCCAAAAGCAATGCCTGCGTGTGCAATTCGTCGACCGCGTGCGCGACCTGGCCGATTTCCTCGGTGGTGTGGACCGGCAGCGGCTCGGGAGGAGATTCATCACCGGCCCGGACCCGGGCAATCTCGCGCTCGAGGTCCTCGTGCGCAACTTTCAGGGCGCCGTCGCGCAGCACCCGCAACGGCCGGACCAGCGAGCGCGCCACCAGCAGCACGACGATGAGTGCGGCGATGATGGCCGCCACCACCAGAACGGTGTCGCGGATCGCGGCATTGCGCCGGCTGTGGGCCTGGTCTTCGACGGCCCTGGTCACCTTCGCGGTGGTGTCCTTGATGATCTGCGCGGCGATGCCGTCAGTGGTTTGCACCGAGTGCAGCAGGTCCGGGCTGTTGACGAGCTTGGTCGCCGGATTGGACATCAACCCCATCCGGGTGACCATCTGTTGCTGCAGGTTCTTGGCCTCCTGCGAGCCGACGCCGAGCACCTCAGCCATCCCGAACAGCGTTGACGGCTCGGTGCCGGCAAGGGTGATCATCGAGGTGCGCAGCTCGGGCTCGGGCAGGTCGGCACCGCGGGTGATCAGCAGCTGCTGCATCATCATTTGGCCGCGGGCCCCGACTGCCCGGCTGAGTCCCTGCGCCGCAGCGCGGATCTGCTCGCTGTCGACACGTACCGAGCCGTCGATGGCATTCTCGGCGGTCAACAGGATGGGCGCGTACGTCGTGACCCGCACCCGCAAACCGAGGGTGTTCTTCGCGACGTTGTCCAACAGCGCCTGGCCGCCGTCCAGCATCGCGTCCACACCCGCGCTCACGTCTGGGGCGACGTTCGTCCCGGCCAGCCGGGCCTCCAGCTCGTGCTTGCGTGCGTCGTAGTTCTTCTTGGCACCCTCGACATCACCACCGGTCGAGGTCGCCAGCAACGCCACATCGAGCGCCGACATGTATTTGGTAATCGCCGGAACCATCTCGGCGCGATCGGCAGCTAACCGAAGGCGGTGCGCGTCGCTTACCGCACTCGCGATACGCAATCCTCCGAAAACCATCGCCAATACCAATGGCAAGGCGACAATTGCCACGACTTTCCACCGCACCGGCCAATTGCGAAGCGACCACGTCGGCGGTCGCTTTGACGATGCGGATTCGGCGCTTTCGTTAACTGCAGTCCGACTTTTAGCCGGTGCGATCGCCCGCGAAGCGCGGGCAAACATGGTCACCGGACCGGCGCGGGGTTAGCGTCCGCTCCGCCGAATCGCAGTGTTAGCGCGTCGTTCATGAGACTTCCTGCTAATTGCGCTCGCCCCGAGCGACGGGCAAGCGATATACGCCTGGCAATTGCACGAGTATGCCAGGCTGCGGCTGCAGAGACCACAATTCTTACTGAACAGACAGAGTTCAGCGACCCGCGTCAGAGACCGCGGACGATAGCCGAGCAAATTTTTCGGAGTCAGTTATCGCGGTACTTAGCCGCCCTGGTAAAGGCGCTCAGAGACCGCCGCACTGGGCCGGGCCGCTGAAGATCGTTGCCCAGGGCGGGCAACTGGGGTCGCGCGGCTTCGGGCCCTGCTCGATCTGCATGTGTGGCCCGGGCGGAAAGTCGTCGCTGGCCCAGTGAAAGTCGTGGCAGCCACCGGTGTCCCAATCTCCCACCACATTTCCTGGCATCGGCTGCCCCGGACACCAACACGCCGAATATTGGCCGCAGCCGGGCGGGTTGGCCGTAGCGATACCTGCGGTCAGTCCCAGACCGGTCAGCCAGAGGCCACCGGACACCGTTACCGCCGCTGCACACCCTGCGATTAATCGGTTCATAAACCTGGGATTTTGCTCGCGCGCAGCTTTGCGCGCATCGGGCAAATGCCCCATTTCCGGTTACGGTGTGTTGTGTTCAAGCTGCTGTTTTACTCGCCGCGTATCGCGCCCAATACCGGCAATGCAATCCGCACCGCGGCGGCCACTGGAACAGAACTCCACCTCGTCGAGCCGCTGGGCTTTGACCTGTCCGAGCCCAAGCTGCGCCGGGCCGGGCTGGATTACCACGACCTGGCGTCGGTCACCGTCCACCGGTCACTGGATGACGCCTGGACGGCGCTGCGACCACAGCGGGTTTTCGCCTTCACCGCGCACGCAACGCACCTGTTCACCGACGTCGGATACCAGGCCGGCGACGTGCTGATGTTCGGTCCCGAGCCCACCGGGCTCGACGCGGCGACGTTGGCCGACCCGCACATCACCCAGCGGGTGCGCATTCCCATGTTGGATGGACGTCGTTCGCTCAATCTGGCCAATGCCGCCGCGGTCGCAGTGTACGAGGCGTGGCGGCAACAGAGTTTCGCCGGCGCCGTCTGATTAGCGTCGGTCAGATGGGATTAATGCGTTTGTCAGCCGACTCATCAACGCGCCGCTGTTGGGAAAAGTGTTCGGGCGCAGGCTGATTGTGATTCGGGACGGCGCACGAGTCGGGCCGCGTCTCGTTAAGGGTGCGATTCGCCGGGTGACTTACCAGCTGTTCCAGTGCGTGAGTTGCTCGGCCGGCAGCCGTTTGGCCGGCTTGAAATCGGTGCCCTTGGTGTACGCGATCGGGAATAGGCCACCCTGGCTGTACTTGTCGTAGGGGATGCCGAGTAGCTCGGCCACCTTCTGCTCGCCGCCGCGAATCAGGTGCAGCGTCGTCCAGCAGGTGCCCAGCCCGCGCGAGCGCAACGCCAGGCAGAAGCTCCAGACGGCGGGGTGCAGCGACGCCCAATAGCCCGCTCCGCCCATCGGCTGCTTGTCTTCGCGGCCTTCGATGCAGGGGACCATCAACACCGGCGCCTCGTGGATGTGCTCGGCGAGATAAGACGCGGAATCCCTGACCGCGCCCATCCGCTCGCCGCGGGTGTCGCCCTCGCCGTATTCGGTTGACGGCGACTTCAGGTAGCCGCGGGCGTTGTCCAGGTAAATCTCGCCGATTGCCCTCTTCTTCTCCGCGTCCTCCACGAAAACCCATTGCCAGCCTTGCGAATTGGAGCCGGTGGGCGCCTGCAGCGCCAGGTCGAGGCACTCCATCAGGACCTCGCGCGACACCGGCTTGTCGAAGTCGAGGCGCTTGCGGACTGAACGGGTGGTGGTGAGCAGTTCGTCGACATAAAGGTTAAGGGCCATGTGCGCGAGGTTACTCATGCCGCGACGTCACACTGTTCCCGCCCGCACCCTCAGCTGACCCGGAGGCGGTTCCGGAATTGGGTTCGCATGCGATATCACTCTGGCGCGCCGCGCTGGTGATATCGCATATGGCCACGAAATGAAAAAGCATCAGCACCTAGACGTGTGACACAAGTGGTCACCGGAAGTCACGGGACTTTGATCCGATCTTCAGGGTGAGCTTGGCGAACCGCTCGGCCATGACAGTGACTGCGCCACTGGCATTTTGGACCTGACCACGGACCAGCAGTGCCGACGCCGACTGAGCCAGCTTGCGGTGGCGCGCCCACAACCCCGGCGTACAGAGCACGTTGACCATCCCGGTCTCGTCCTCGAGGTTGATGAACGTCACCCCCTGAGCAGTCCCGGGCCGCTGCCGGTGGGTGACCGCCCCGGCCACCAGCACGCGCGACCCGTCGGGCACCGAGAGCAGATCGGCGGCGGGCACCACTCCCATCTCGTCGAGATCCGACCGCAGGAACTGGGTCGGGTAGCTGTCCGGCGAGATACCGGTGGCCCATACGTCGGCCGCGGCCAGTTCCACCTCGCTCATCCCGGGAAGTGCCGGTACATGCGACGACGAACCCACCCCAGGCAAGCGATCCGGACGTTGGGTGGCGGCCGCACCGGCCGCCCACAGTCCCTCGCGCCGCGACATCCCGAAGCAGCGCAGCGCTCCTGCGGTTGCCAGCGATTCGGTCTGCGGCACCGACAGCTGAACCCGAGTCGTCAAATCCAGCAGAGAACTGAAGGGGCCGTTCGCCTTTCGATCCTCAACCAGCTTTTCGGCCAGGGCATCCCCAATGTGACGGACGCCACCCAGGCCCAGCCGCACCTCCGTTCCGGAGTTCTCCAGCGTGGCATGCACCAGGCTGGCGGCCACACAAGGGCCGTGCACCGTCACCCCATGCCGGCGGGCGTCTGCCACCAGCGACTGCGGCGAGTAGAAGCCCATCGGCTGCGCACGCAGCAGCGCCGCGCAGAACGCCGCAGGGTGATGCAGTTTGAACCACGACGAATAGAAGACCAGTGACGCAAAGCTCAGCGAATGACTCTCCGGGAAGCCGAAATTGGCGAATGCCTCCAACTTTTCGTAGACCCGGTCGATCACCTCGTCGGCGGCGCCGTGCACGCGCCGCATGCCGTCGTAAAACCGGCCGCGCAGCCGTTGCATGCGTTCGGTCGACCGCTTGGATCCCATGGCACGGCGCAGCTGATCGGCCTCGGCGCCGGTAAAGCCGGCGCAGTCCACCGCGAGCTGCATCAGTTGTTCCTGAAACAGCGGCACTCCCAACGTCTTCCGCAACGCCGGCTCCATCGACGGGTGGTCGTAGACGACCGGGTCGAGGCCGTTGCGCCGCCGGATGTACGGGTGCACCGATCCGCCCTGGATGGGCCCGGGCCGGATCAACGCCACCTCGACCACCAGGTCGTAGAACACCCGCGGCTTCAGCCGCGGCAACGTGGCCATCTGCGCACGCGACTCCACCTGGAACACCCCGACGGAGTCGGCGCGCTGCAACATCTCGTAGACCGCGGGCTCGGACAGGTCCAGCGTGGCCAGGTCGACCTTGAGGCCCTTGTGCTCGTCCACC
>NZ_JBAPMI010000308.1:0-27477 GCF_049278535.1 Mycobacterium sp.
GTCAGCGCCGGAGTGGCCAACATGATGCCGAACTCCGGTCAGAGTTGTAACGCGCCGTCACGCATGTTGGTACCGAATTCGCGTATGGGCGAAGCCATTACCATCGCGCGTGAGGCCGCTGAACAAATCCAAGTGGGTAGCGATGACCCAACGGCGATCGGGCCGGTGGCCTCGAGGACTCAGTTCGACAAGGTTCAGCGTCTGATCCAGCAAGGTGTCGACGAAGGCGCAACCGTGGTAGCGGGAGGCACCGGCCGGCCGGTGGGTCTGGACACGGGTTACTACGTCAAGCCGACCGTCTTCGCGAATGTCACCAATGACATGACGATCGCGCGCGAGGAGATCTTCGGGCCGGTGCTGTGCATCCTCGGCTACGACGACCTCGACCAGGCCGTCGACATCGCCAACGACACCGAATACGGCCTTGCCGGTTTCGTTTCGGGAACCGACCTGGACAAGGCTCGTGAAGTTGCCCGAAAGATCAGGGCCGGCTGGGTGACAATCAATCACGCGTTCGACATGAACGCGCCGTTCGGCGGTTATAAGCACAGCGGCAACGGTCGAGAGTGGAGCGAGTTCGGCTTCCACGAGTACCTCGAGGTCAAAAGCACCTTGGGGTACGCACCCGAGTAGCTGAGCGGTGCCGACGACAAGGAGGTTGCAATGAAGTGTCGTGCCGCGGTGCTGCAGGGGGTCGGCGAGGACTGGGAGATTCGCGAGATCGACCTCGACCCGCCACGGGCCGGTGAAGTCCTGGTCCGCATGGCCGTTGCCGGCATCTGCCACTCCGACGACCACCTGGTTACCGGCGACGTCTTGCCGACCCCCGAGGTGCGGGCCATGACCGGCATCCCTGAGCCGGACTGGTTCCCGATGCTCGGAGGTCACGAGGGCGCTGGTGTCGTCGAGCAAGTCGGGCCCGGCGTGACGACGGTGCAGCCGGGGGATCACGTTGCCATGTCATTCATTCCCGCGTGCGGCAGTTGCCGGTTTTGTGTGAGCGGTCAGAGCTATATCTGCGACGCCGGCGCAAGTTTGTTCTCGAGGGAGATGCCCACCGACGGAACATGTCGCCGGCATCTCGGCGACGAAAACCTCATGGCTTACGGTCAACTCGGCACCTTCGCTGAGTATGCGGTGCTAACGGAGAGGTCCGTCATCAAGATCGACGACGCGATCCCATTCCATGCCGCTTCACTTGTGTCGTGCGGCGTCAGCACCGGCTGGGGCTCGGCGACGGTCTCGGCAGGCACCGAGCCCGGCGACACCGTCGTCGTCGTCGGAACCGGCGGTGTCGGGATGAACGCGCTGCAAGGAGCGCGTGCGGCCGGCGCAACCTATATCGTCGCGGTGGATCCGGTTGAATACAAACGAGATTCGGCCAAGATCTTCGGCTCTACCCATGCCGTCGCCTCGGCCGAAGAGGCGATCCCGTTGGTGCAAGACATCACCGACGGTGTGATGGCCGACCGCGTCATCTTGACGCCCGGTGTTCTGCACGTGGAGTTGATCGCGGTGGCGATGGCGCTGCTTCGCAAGGGTGGGACGTGCGTTGTCACCGGCATCACGCCTTACAGTGAGCCCCTGGTTCCGCTGATCCTGCAGGAAATGGTGCTCTCGTCCAAGCAACTCAAGGGAGCGCTGTACGGCGGGATGAATCCGCGTACCAGCGTGCCGAAGCTGTTGTCGATGTATCAGGCCGGCATGGTGAAACTCGACGAGCTGGTTACCCGGCACTACGAGCTCGACCAGATCAACGACGCGTTCGTGGACCTGCGGGAAGGACGCAACATCCGCGGCATCATCGAATTCGCCAGCCTCTAAATCAGTTCTCTCATTCGATGCGCGCCAAACCATGGCATCGTTCAGGTTGGTCGAGCATGCCAACGGCGCCATGTTCGACCCCCCGCTCGGAGTTGCCGGGCGGGCAGCATATTTCGGTTGTCGCCGCGCCGTGTCTGCCGTTGATGCGCTACGGGCGCACCTAAACTGGCGCCTGCATCTGCAGGGAGGGGTACCCGAGCATCGGCGGCAACAAGGCCGCCGACCAGGAAACCGGTCGGCGCGCTGGAGAGGTGAACATGGAACCGGCCGGGGCGTACCCCGTGCCGGTTCATTCTGCTCGGAAGCCCCGCTGGGTCGCCCCACCGCCGGCGTGCCGGTCGACCACCCGCCGAGCAAGCGACGGTGGTGACCGTCCCGAACGCCGCCCCGGCATTCGTGCGCTGGACGGACTGCGTGCGCTGGCGGTCGGGCTGGTGCTCGCCGATCACGGCGGCATACCCGGAATGACGGGCGGATTCCTGGGCGTCGACGTGTTTTTCGTGCTCAGTGGTTTCCTGATCACGTCGCTGTTGCTCGACGAACTGGGCCGCAGTGGCCGTATCGACATGGCCAACTTCTGGATTCGGCGGGCCCGCCGGCTACTGCCGGCGCTGGTCTTGATGGTGCTGACCGTCGCCGTCGGCCGTCAGTTCTTCTCTCCCGAGGCGATCGTGGGTTTGCGCGACGACGCCGTCGCCGCCTTCTTCTGGGTCGCGAACTGGATGTTCGTCGCCGACAAGACCGGCTATTTTGCCCAGGGTGCTCCGCCATCGCCCCTGCAGCACGCCTGGTCACTCGGTGTGGAAGAGCAGTACTACATCGTCTGGCCGCTGGTGCTGGTTGCGGTGACCCTGGTGCTGGCGGTGCGAGCGCGTCGTCAAGACAAACGCGCCACCCTCGGCGCAGTCCGCTTGACCGTGTTCCTGCTGGCCACGCTCGGCGCGCTGGGGTCGGCCGCGACAGCCATCCTGCTGGCCTCCGAAACGACCCGGGACCGGGTCTACTTCGGTACCGACACCCGGGCCCAGGCACTGCTGGTGGGTGCTGCCGCCTCGGCGTTGCTGGTCGGCGACTGGTCATCGCTGAATCGCGGATGGTCGCTGATCCGCTCCCGGTGGGGCAGGTGGATCGCCCGGGTGCTTCCAATGATCGGCCTGTTGGTGCTGGGTGCGGCCGCTCACTACGCGACCGGCAGCGCCGGTGAGTTCCGTAGCGGCCTACTGATCGCGGTTGCCATCGCGGCCGTGTTGGTGATCGCCCCGGTGGCGCTGGACCAGGGTGGACCGGTCGCCACCGTGCTGGCTTGGAGTCCGCTGGCGTGGCTGGGCACCATCTCTTACGGCATCTATCTGTGGCACTGGCCGATCTTCCTGGTCCTCAACGGTCAGCGGACCGGATGGCACGGGCTCTCGTTGTTCGGTGTCCGGTGCGTCGCCACGCTGGCGGTGTCGGTGGTGTCCTGGTGGGCGATCGAACAGCCTGTCCGGAAGTGGCGACCGGTGCGGGTGCCGCTGCTGGCATTGGCCGGAGCGACCGCGGCGACCGCTGCCGCGGTGACACTGCTGGTGGTCCCCGTAGTGCCCAGGGCCGGTGTCAGCGCACTCGACGCCAGCCTGCCTCCCGGTGTGTCGCCAATCGCGGTCGTTTCACCATCGCCTCCGCAAGCGGTCCGGCCCGCGCGGGCCGTCGCGCAACGAGACCCGCATCGGCCGTTCACCGTGTCGGTGTTCGGCGACTCGATCGGTTGGACGTTGATGCACTTCCTGCCGGCGACGCCCGGGTTCCAATTCATCGACCACACCGTGATCGGCTGCAGCCTGGTGCGCGGCGGCCCGTAGAGCTACCTCGGCCAGACCCTGGACCAGAAAAGCGAGTGCGAATCATGGCCGGGCCGGTGGACATCGCAGATCACCATCGACCAGCCCGACGCCGTCCTGCTGGTGATCGGCCGCTGGGAGACCGTGAACCGGGTCAATGAGGGACGGTGGACTCACATCGGAGATCCCGCCTTCGACTCCTATATCAGCGCCGAGTTGCGGCGCGCGGTGGACATCCTCAGCTTCAGCGGTACGCCGCTGACCGTCGCGAACCTGCCGTACAGCAGGCGCGGCGAACGGCCGGACGGCAGCCTGTACCCCGAGGATCAGCCCGAGCGGGTGGACGAATGGAACACCATGCTGGGCAAGACGATTGGCAATCGCCCGGACGTCCGGATCTTGGACCTCAAGAAAAAACTGTGCCCCAAAGGCGCGTACACGGCCGACGTCGATGGGATCCAGGTCCGCAGTGACGGCGTGCACCTGACCGAGGAGGGCGTGAAGTGGCTGATGCCCTGGCTCGAGGGATCGCTGAAACCGCGATGACCTAGCTGCCGGTATAGCAGCTGAGTTCCATGCTGTCGCTCTCCCTGACGGCGAAATTGAAACTCACGTAGGCGTTCTCACTGCTCTGGACGTAGTCGAGGTACGTCCGCGCGTCCGCGCTCTCCGTGTTGTCGGCGATCACCAGGGCTCCGGGTGACAGTCTCGGCTCCAGCAGCTTGATCACCGGCAGATACAGCTCCTTCCATCCGTCGAGGAGCACGAAGTCGACCGGTCCGTCCAGATCCGCGAGCGTAGCAAGCGCATCGCCTTCAAGGACGGTGATCAGATCGGCCAGTCCGGTGTCGGCGAATGTCTGCTTTGCGGCGGCGATCTTGGTGTCGCTGATCTCTGTCGTCACCACCCGGCCGGTGCCGTTGTCGCGTACCGCCGATGCCAGGTGCAGCGCCGAAATACCAAAGGACATACCGAATTCCACGACGGTGGCGGGGCGCGTGGCCCGCACCAGCGAGTACAGCAACCGGCCGGATTCGGGTGTGACGGGAATGTAGAACTCGCTCATGGCGTCAGCGCGTTCCTGCACGGTTCTGGCGGCGGACATGTTGGGGCGCCGCTCGCGCAACTTCGACATCTGCTCGCGCGACTCCGTGTACATCCGGTCCAATGTGTTGGCGACTCGGGGATCTTGCAATGTTGTGGCCATGCCGTCGAGCCTAGGCATTAATGAACGCGAACGGGCACTTCCCTTATTCAGCCGGGCTAGGGCACCAACACGATTTTGCCGTGCGTGTGTCGTTGTTCGAGTTCCGCGAACGCATCGACGACCCGATCGAGCGGGTAGGTCGCCGCGACATCGAAGTCGATCGCGCCGGAGGTGACGAGCCCGGCGATTTCGTGTAGCACCGCCGCCGTCGACGCCTCGGCGCTGCCCTCGGCTTTGGCGCCGACTTCGGCGGCCTTCTGGAACGAGATGATGGTGTTGATCCGCTCGGTCGGTACGCCGAGGTCGACCGCGAGCTGCACGTAGTCAGGTCCGAACAGGTCGATGAACGCGTCGATGCCGTCCGGCGCTGCCTGTCGCAGTCGATCGGCCAACCCGTCGCCGTATTCGACCGGCTCGACCCCATGGGCGCGTAGCCAGTCCGCGTTGGCCGCCGACGCGATGCCCAGCACCCGCACGTCGCGTGACGCCAACAACTGCACCACCAGGCTGCCGACTCCTCCCGCGGCCGCGGAGACCGCGACGGTCTCGCCGGCCTGCGGCGCGACCGCGCGAACGGCGGCGTACGCCGTGACGCCGACCACGTAGAGCGAACCAGCGACCTCCCAGCTCATGTCGGCTGGTTTGTGGATCAGCTGGTCGACCGGGACTGTCGCGTGGGTGGCGTGGCTGGATCGCTGAAAACTGAAGCCCAGCACCTCGTCCCCGACCGCGAAATCGCTGACGCCGTCGCCTACCTCGAGGACGACGCCGGCCAGGTCGCTGCCCTCGCCGGACGGAAAGGTGGCCGGGAAGTACTCATGGAGTGCTCCGCTGCGAATGCCGATCTCGCCGGGATTGATGCCGGCGGCGCGAACCTCGACGAGCACCTCGCCCGCACTGGGAACCGGCCGATCGATATCGGCCAGGTATAACTCTTCGCGCCCGCCGTAGCGATCGAAGCGGACCGCTCGCGCTTGTGCAGCTGCCATCGTCATCTCCCTGCTTGTCGCTCGGAAATACCCTCGGCTGCAACAGCTTTCAACGGGCAGCCGCGATTTTAAGACTTTGCCACGCTGCTCGGGTGCTACAGCCGTCCATAGGCGCAACAGGGCCAGCCCGGCGATGTCTTCCGAGATAGCAGTGTGACGGTCGTCACACCAACGGCTGTCGTGGAACGGAGTCAGGCCACCACATTGATCGGGTCGCCGAGGTGGACCATGTCGAAGTACCACGCGGCGTTGTCCGGGCCGAGGTTGATGCAGCCGTGGCTGACGTTCGCGTAGCCCTGCGAGTCCACCGACCACGGCGCCGAGTGCACATAGACGCCACTCCAGGTGACCCGGACGGCGTACTGGGCGGTGATCTTGTACCCCTCGGAGGAGTCGAGGGGGATGCCGATGGTTCGCGAATCCATCACGACCGTGCGCTCTTTGGACAGCGCGGAATAATTGCCCATCGGCGTTGGCCGACTCGGCTTACCCATCGACGCGGGCATCGTCCGCAGCACCTCGCCGTTCTGGGTGACCGTGAAGGTGTGTGCCGAGATGCTGGCGACGCCGACCACCTGGTCACCGGTGTCGAAACCGGTTGACAGAGCATGAACCTCGACGCCGACGTGACTGTGGGCGGGCCAGTAGCCGTCCGGCTTCCATTCGACGACGTTGGTCTCGACCCAATCGAACCGTCCGGTGACGTGGTTCGGTGCGCTGATCTTGATTGCCCGCTCGGCCGCCGCCCGGTTCGCGACCGGACCGGTGAAGGTGACGATCACCGGGTGGGCCACGCCGACCACCGCGCCGTTGGCAGGTTGGATCGAGGCGACGGAGGCAACCGGGGCCGGCGGCGCGATCGCCGCCGTGCCGGTGGCCACCGATCCCGCCACGGCCAGCGCCGCGGTCAATACCGCGCGCCACCCAATTCGAATCGCTCTACCCACGGTGTCCACCCTCCGAGACGATGCAAGCCCGAAGCGCTCACATTCCGTATCTCTAATATGCCCTATCCGGCGCTCAGCAAACGGATCTTGGATTGCGCAAGTCGCGGCAGACGCGCCGATGTGGGCACCATCGCCCCTGTTCATGCGCCGAAAGCGAGCTAGAGGAGGGTCACACCCAGTTATGCTGGCCGCGGTGTGGCAAGCGCAGATCGCTCTGCCTATGCGGCTGCTGTGAGGCGATACCGCCTCAATCGGCCGACTTCACCCGGGCCGCAGCGGATTCCGGCATCGGCTCATACCGGGCGAAGGCGCGGGTGAACGAGGCCGCGCCGTGCGAGAGTGAGCGCAAATCAATTGCGTAACGGGTCAATTCGACCTGCGGCACCTCGGATTTCACCAAGGTGCGATCGTTGCCGGCGGTGTCGGTCCCCAGCACCCGACCGCGACGTCCGGACAGGTCGCTCATCACCGCGCCGACGAGGTCGTCGGGTATCAGCACCGAGACCTGGTCGATCGGTTCGAGCAGCGCCGCCTTCGCCGCCGCGGCGGCCTCTTTCAGTGCGAGCGCACCGGCCATTTGAAACGCGAAATCGGAGGAGTCCACGCTGTGCGCTTTGCCGTCGAGCAGGGTGACCCGGATGTCGACGACGGGATAACCGGCGTGCACACCCTTTTCCATCTGAGCGCGTACGCCCTTTTCGACGCTCGCGATGAACTGCCGTGGCACCGCGCCGCCCACCACTTTGTCGCAGAACTCGAAACCCGAGCCTTCGGGCAGCGGCTCGACCTCGATGTCGCAGACCGCGTACTGACCGTGTCCACCGGACTGCTTGACGTGCCGTCCGTGGCCTTTGGCCTTGCTGCCAAAGGTTTCTCGCAGTGGTACCCGAAGTTCGACGGTGTCCACGGTGACGCTGTAGCGGTTGGCCAGTGCGTCAAGCACCACACCGGCGTGCGCTTCGCCCATGCACCACAGCACAATCTGATGCGTCTCCGGGTTCTGCTCGATCCGCAGCGTCGGATCTTCGGCGGCCAAACGCCCCAGGCCGACCGACAGCTTGTCTTCATCGGTCTTGGCATGCGCTTGAATAGCCACCGGCAGCAACGATTCCGGCATCATCCACGGCTTGAGCACCAGCGGCTGGGCCTTGTCCGACAGCGTGTCACCGGTTTCGGCCCGGCTCAATCGTCCGATTGCGCACATGTCGCCCGGCAGCACGACCGATGCGGGCCGTTGTTGCTTGCCCAGCGGGAAGGACAGCGCGCCGATGCGTTCGTCCTCGTCGTGGTCGACATGACCGGCCAGCGAATCGGGGCCGGCGTCGTCCGACGAACGGTAGAACGACGAAAAATGGCCCGACACATGAACAGTTGTGTCGGGCCTGATGGTTCCGGAGAACACCCGGACCAGGCTGAGCCTGCCGACATAGGGATCCGACGTCGTCTTCACCACCTCGGCCAGCAGGGGCGAGTCGGAGCCGCACGTCACCTTGGTGAACACCGCGCCTTGCGGGGTAAAGACTTCCGGCAGTGGGTGTTCGCGCGGTGACGGGAATCCGCGGGTGGCAATCTCGAGTAGTTCCAGGGTGCCGACGCCGGTGCTGCTGCAGACCGGTATCACCGGGAAGAATGAGCCACGCGCGACCGCTTTCTCCAAATCGTCGATCAGCACGGCTTCGTCGATCTTCTCGCCGCCGAGATAACGCTCCATCAGCGATTCGTCTTCGGACTCCTCGATGATTCCTTCGATCAGCGTGCCGCGGGCCGCATCGATCTGGTCGGTGTAGGAGGCATCCGGTGCATGCGTGGTGCGCTTGCCATCGGCGTACTCGTAGTGCGTCTGCGACAACAGCCCGATGACGCCGTCGCCGGCCGGAAGATAGAGCGGTAAAACCTTGTCGCCGAATGCATTCTGGGCCGCCTTGAGCGCATTCTGGTAGTTGGCCCTGGCGTGGTCGAGTTTGGTGATCACCACCGCCCGGGGCATCCCGACCTGGCTGCACTCCCGCCACAGCGACTTGGTCGGTTCGTCGACGTCTTCGTTGGCCGCAATGACGAAAAGAGCACAATCCGCGGCGCGCAGCCCGGCCCGTAGTTCGCCGACGAAGTCGGCGTAGCCGGGAGTGTCGACGAGGTTCACCTTGACGCCGTCGTGAGCGAGCGACGCCAGCGCGAGGCTGACTGAGCGCTGCTGGCGGATCTCGGCGTCGTCGTGGTCGCAGACCGTGGTGCCGTCGGCGATACAGCCGGGTCTGGACAACACGCCCGAGGCGACCAGCAGTGCGTCGACCAGTGTGGTTTTTCCGCCGCCGGAAGGGCCTACCAGCACCACGTTCCGTACGGCGGCCGGATCGTCTACGGCGGGAGCTGCTCCTGCGCCGTTCGATCCGTGGGACTTGTCTGCCATGACGTCACTCCCTCGCGTCCCGCGTCATCGTGATGCACGTCACTTTTCTCCTAGCGCCTGCGCAACACAAGGGTGAACGGGCGATGAAGGCAGATCGGGAAGCGACGGCGCTCAGGCGTGCCAGCTGCTCCAGCGCTGGACCGCGAGGGCGATCACCGGGCCGTCGAGCGAAACCGATTGGTACTGAGCGTATTTCGCGCGCAGCAGATCGCGTCCCTTTTGCATGACGTCGCCGTCGTGGTGAATCGCGGCGACACCGTCGGCGCGGACCCACCACAACTGCGTCCAGTCCTCTGCGTAGTGATCGACCAGCACACTCACCTGCGGGTTGCGCTCGATGTTGGCCAGCCGGCGCAGCCGGTGAGTCGTCTTGGGTTTCGCGTCGACGGCGGTGTAGATGATCTCGTCGTGCAGCGCGAATACCACCGGCACCAGGTGCGGCCGGCCGTCCAGAGATGCGGTGGCCAACCGGGCTATCGGTGTCTGCGCGAAGCGAGTCCTGGGGTCGAAGTCGACCACATCGCCGAGCCTAGGTAATGCTGAGGCCGCCGTCGACAACGATCGTCTGCCCGGTCACATATCCGCCGGCCGCCGATGCCAGCCAGATCGCGGTGGCAGCGAGTTCGTGTCCATCGCCGAGCCGGCCCAGGATCAGTCGGTGCGACTGGCTCTCCAGGTAGCCGGGCTTGTATTCGTCGGTCATCTCGGTTTTGAAGAATCCCGGAGCCAGCGCGTTGACCCGAATGCCCTTGCGTGCACCCCATTGTTGGGCGAGATCCCGGGTGAGCCCGATGATGGCGGCCTTGCTCGCGCTGTAGGCGGCTTGCGGCAGACCGGCTGTGGTAATCCCCAGAATGCTGGCGATGTTGATGACCGAACTTCCGGGCTGCATGACCCGCCCGCAGGCCTGCGCCACCCAGTACGCGCCGTTGAGGTTGACGTCGATCACCGAGCGGAACTGCTCGGGTGTCTCCCGGGTCGCGGGGTGTGCGGTCCCGACGCCGGCATTGTTGATCAGCACGTCGACCCGGCCGAACGTGTGCATCGCCGCGTCGACCAGCGCCTGACACTGCTCCGGCGCGCTGACGTCGGTCGCGATCGTCAGGGCCTTGCGGCCGCCGGCCTCGACGAGCGCGGCAGTCTGGGCCAACCTGTCTACGCGGCGCGCGCCTAAGACGACGTCAGCTCCGGCCTCGGCGAATGCCTGGGCGAACGACACACCCAGCCCGGACGAAGCACCCGTCACGATCACGACTTTGTCGTCGAGGCGGAATGAATCAAGCACGCCCATGTGAAATACACCTTTGCTCATCAGTGGTTATTCGGCCGAAGCTATGAAGCTACCGCTTGACGACATGTCGGCCGGAAGGCCATGTAGTGGGGGTGGCGAGCCGACGTCGATATGCCCGATCGGGCAACGCAGGCTACGGTTAAATGAATAAAGTTGCGTCGTCAAGATCAAAACGTTGCGACATTTCTGGCTTAATTCGGGCTGGAACTCAAGCAGGAGGTAACCGGATGAGCGGACCGCACCGCCGCAGACCGCGGAGGTCGCTGCGCTTGCTCAGTCTGTTGGCAGCGACTGGACTCGCGCTGGCAACGGCGCCCGCGCACGCGTCACCGCCGAGGCCGCCGGCGCCGCGCGACGCGCAGAACGCCGCCGCTCAGGTGGGCCCGCAAATCGTCGACATCGACGCCAAGCTGGGATTCCAGAGCGCGATCGGCGCCGGGACCGGCATCGTGATCGATCCCAGCGTGGTCCTCACCAACAACCACGTGATCGCCGGCGCGACCGAACTCACCGCGAGGTCCATCGCCAATGGCCAGACCTATCCGGCCACCGTGATCGGCTTCGACCGCCAACACGACATCGCGGTACTGCAACTCGCCGGCGGCGGCCTGCCGGTAGCCAACATCGGCAACTCGGACACGGTGGCAGTCGGCCAGCCGGTGGTGTCGCTGGGCAACGCCGGAGGTGCCGGCGGTGCGCCCAGCGTCGAGGAGGGGCGCATCGGCGCCCTGAACCAGACCGTGTCGGCGAACGATGCGCTGACCGGTAGCACCGAGACCCTGAACGGGTTGATCCAGGTCGACGCGAACATCCGCCCCGGCGACTCCGGTGGCCCGACGGTCAACTCCGCCAATCAAGTGATCGGCATGAACACCGCCGCATCGCAGAACTTCCACCTCGGCCGCGGGCAGGGCTTCGCGATCCCGATCAACGAGGCGATGGCCATCGCCGGGCAGATCCGGTCCGGCGCTTCGTCGCCGACGGTACACATCGGTCCGACCGCGTTCCTCGGCGTCGGAGTCAACGACGCCGCCGGTGGCGCAGGTGCGATCGTCCGGCAGGTGATTCCGACCGGCCCCGCCGCCGGTGCGGGGATCAACCCGGGTGATGTGATCACCTCTATCAACGGCCAGCCGGTGAACTCGGCCACCGCGCTGACGAACATTCTCGATCAGCATCATCCCGGCGAGAGCGTCGGCGTGGGGCTGGGCGGACGGCAAACCAACGTGACACTGGGAGACGGTCCGCCGGGCTGATCCAAGGTCGTAGCTCATGCGACTTCGCTCAATTCGTTTGGCGTGCAAGGTTTTCGATCCCGCACCTCGGGTACGTGTAAAATCGTGGACTTGACGAGCAGCAGAGACGACACCGTTGAGCACGATCCAGCCGAGGGGAGTCACGTCGAAGCCGGCGTAGTCGAACATCCCAGCGCTGACGAGTTCGGCGACGCCAAATCGCTACCCGCCGACCCGACCTGGTTCAAGCACGCGGTCTTCTACGAGGTCCTTGTTCGCGCCTTCGTGGATGCCAACGCGGATGGATCGGGAGATCTGCGGGGGCTCATGGAACGCCTCGACTATCTGCAGTGGCTCGGCGTCGACTGCATCTGGCTGCCGCCGTTCTACGACTCACCGTTACGCGACGGCGGCTACGACATCCGCGACTTCTACAAAGTGCTCCCCGAATTCGGCACCGTCGAGGACTTCGTCGCGTTACTCAACGCCGCGCACGAACGGGGTATCCGGGTCATCACCGACCTCGTGATGAACCACACCTCGGATTCACACCCCTGGTTCCAGGAGTCACGGCACGACCCAGACGGCCCGTACGGCGACTTCTACGTGTGGAGCGACACCAGCGAGAAATACACCGACGCACGCATCATCTTCATCGACACCGAAGAGTCGAACTGGACCTTTGATTCGGTGCGCAAGCAGTTCTACTGGCACCGGTTCTTCTCCCACCAACCGGACCTGAACTACGAGAACCCGGCCGTGCAGGAAGCGATGATCGACGTGTTGCGCTTCTGGCTCGATCTTGGGATCGACGGATTCCGGCTGGACGCGGTGCCCTACCTGTTCGAGCGCGAGGGCACCAACTGCGAGAACCTGCCCGAGACGCACGCCTTCCTCAGACGCGTCCGCAAAGTCGTCGACGACGAGTTCCCGGGCCGGGTGCTGCTGGCGGAAGCCAATCAATGGCCTGCCGACGTCGTCGAATATTTCGGTGACGCCAGCACCGGTGGCGACGAGTGCCACATGGCATTCCACTTCCCGTTGATGCCACGCATCTTCATGGCAGTCCGCCGCGAGTCGCGGTTCCCGATCTCGGAGATCATGGCGCAGACGCCGGAGATTCCGGACCTGGCGCAGTGGGGGATCTTCCTGCGCAACCACGACGAGCTGACCCTGGAGATGGTCAGCGACGAAGAGCGCGACTATATGTACTCCGAGTACGCCAAGGACCCGCGGATGAAGGCGAACGTCGGAATCCGCCGTCGACTGGCCCCGCTGCTGGACAACGACCGAAACCAGATCGAGCTGTTCACCGCTCTGCTGTTGTCACTGCCCGGCTCGCCGGTGCTCTACTACGGCGACGAGATCGGCATGGGTGACGTGATCTGGCTGGGTGACCGCGACGGTGTGCGCACCCCGATGCAGTGGACGCCGGACCGCAACGCCGGGTTCTCCAAGGCCAATCCCGGTCGGTTGTTTCTACCGGCGAGCCAGGACTCGGTCTACGGGTATCAGGCCGTCAACGTGGAAGCGCAGATGGACACCTCGACGTCGCTGCTGAACTGGACCCGCACCATGCTGATGGTGCGCAGGCGACACGACGCGTTCGCAACAGGGTCGTTCCAGGAATTGGGCGGCACCAACCCGTCGGTGCTCGCCTACGCGCGGGTGTCCGACGATGACGTGGTGGTATGCGTCAACAACCTGTCGCGCTTCCCGCAACCCATCGAACTGAACCTGCAGCACTGGAACGGCTTCGTACCGGTCGAGTTGACCGGAAAGGTGAGATTTCCTGCCATCGGACATCTGCCTTACATGCTGACCCTGCCCGGACACGGGTTCTACTGGTTCCAGTTGTGCGGGTCTGAGGAGTCGCAATGAACTTGCCGTGGTCAGAATGGCTGCCGCAACAGCGCTGGTATGCCGGCCGCAGCCGCCAGCTGGCGGCCGCCGAGCCGGGGCTTGTCATCGAACTGCGCAACGGCCTGGATCTGGTGCTGGTGGATGTGAGCTACACCGACGGCTCGGCCGAGCGTTACCAAGTGATCGTCGGATGGGATTCCGAGCCGCCGGCCGAGTACAACACCGTCGCCACCATCGGTGCCGACGCTGATCGCACTGGCTACGACGCGCTCTACGATCCGGACGCGGCAGGTTTCCTGATGTCGCTGATCGACGCCTCGGCCACCCGTGCCGGCGTGTCGTTCGGCAAGGAGCCGGACGTGACCCTGCCGCTGGAGGCCCATCCGCGGGTGACGGATGCCGAACAGAGCAACACCAGCGTGATCTTCGACCGGGACGCCATTTTCAAAGTGTTTCGCCGCGTCAGCCCTGGCATCAATCCCGATATCGAGCTCAACCGTGTCCTGGGCCGGGCCGGAAATCCACACGTAGCCAGACTCCTGGGCACCTACGAGCTGACCGGGTCGGACGCCGACACCAGTTGTCCGCTTGGCATGGCGACCGAGTACGAGGCCAACGCGGCCGAAGGCTGGGCGATGGCCACCGCCAGCGTGCGTGACCTGTTCGCGGAGGGCGACCTCTACGCCCACGAGGTCGGCGGCGATTTCGCCGGCGAGTCCTACCGGCTGGGCGAGGCCGTGGCGTCGGTGCATGCCGGGCTCGCCGAAGCCCTCGGCACGTCGCAGGCCCCGTTCCCGGTCGACACCATGCTGGCGCGGTTGTCGTCGGCTGCCGAGTCGGTGTCCGAACTCGAGCAGTACACGGCGGCGATCGAGCAGCGGTTCCAGAAGTTGGCGGAGCAGACCATCACGGTGCAGCGGGTGCACGGCGACCTGCATCTAGGTCAAGTGCTGCGCACGCCGGAAACCTGGCTGCTGATCGACTTCGAAGGCGAGCCGGGTCAGCCGCTCGACGAGCGCCGCGCACCGGACTCCCCGTTGCGGGACGTGGCGGGTGTGCTGCGATCGTTCGACTACGCGGCCTACGGACCGCTGGTCGACCTTTCGGGCGACAAGCAACTGGCCGCGCGTGCGCGAGAGTGGGTGCAGCGCAACCGAACAGCATTCTGCGACGGCTACGCTGCGGCGTCCGGCGTTGACCCTCGCGATTCGGCACTGATCCTGGCGGCGTACGAACTGGACAAGGCGGTCTACGAGACGGGTTACGAGTCTCGGCACCGGCCGAGCTGGTTACCGATCCCGCTACGGTCGATCGCCAAGTTTGTAGCAGATTGATGTGAGTCTTACCTGAATGACCGTCCCCACGCTGCACACCGGATAGGTCCCCTGGGAGCATGGCGTTCATGCTTGGTGAGACTTTCGACAGTGAGGCGCGCTTGTCGTGGGTGCTGGCGGTGCTTGCCGGTGTTCTCGGTGCGACGGCCTTCACCCACTCGGCCGGGTATTTCGTCACGTTCATGACCGGAAACGCGCAACGCGCGGTGCTGGGTTTTTTTCGCGACGACGTAGTGTTGTCGATCACGGCCGGTCTGCTGCTGTTGAGCTTCGTGGCCGGCGTGGTGGTCGCGTCGGTATGCCGGCGGCATTTCTGGGTGGCGCATCCGCACGGACCGACGATGCTGGCGACGTTCAGTCTGCTGGCTGCCACCGCGGTGGACGTCTTCGATGAGGGCTGGGAAGAGAATCAGCTCGACTTCCCGCCGATAATGTTGCTGGCCTTCGGTATCGGTGCGCTGAATACGTCGTTCGTCAAGGACGGCGAGGTGTCGGTGCCACTGAGCTATGTGACCGGCACGCTGGTCAAGATGGGCCAGGGCATCGAGCGGCACCTCGCCGGGGGGGACCTGTCCGATTGGCTCGGCTACTTTCTGCTGTTCAGCAGCTTCATCTTCGGCGCCTCGTTTGGTGGCGTCATCAGCTTGTTCGTCAACGGAACCGGGATGCTGGTGTTCGCGTCGGTGATGTGCACGTTGGCAACCGCGTATACGTACTTTCATCAGGACCGCCGCGCTCTACTGAATTAGCCTCCCGGACAAGCACATCGGCAGCAGCGCTGGGGGTGCGCTGCTGCCGATGCTTTGGGGGGACCTATCAGGTGGCGCCTTGAGCAGCGCTCAGCGTCCGCTGAATGTCGGGCTTCATGGCGACCAGTTGCTGGTTCCAGTAACCCCAGTCATGCGTTCCGTTGGGCGGGAAGTTGAACGTGCCGTTTCTGCCGCCCGCGGCGGTGTAGTTGTCGCGGAACTGCTCGTTGGTGCGCAGCGTGAACTGCTCGAGGAACTTGGCCGGCATGCTGTCGCCGCCCAGTTCGTTCGGAGTGCCGTTGCCGCAGTACACCCAGATGCGGGTGTTGTTCTGCACCAGGCGGGGTATCTGCACCATCGCGTCGTTACGCTTCCACGCCGGGTCACTGGTCGGACCCCACATGTTGCTGGCGTTGTAGCCGCCCGCATCGCCCATCGCCAGACCGATCAGCGTCGGCCACCAGCCCTCGGAGGGGTTCAGGAAGCCGGACAATGATGCGGCGTAGGAGAACTGCTGCGGATAGTACGCGGCCAGGATCATTGAGGAACCACCCGCCATCGAAAGACCCACGGCGGCATTGCCATTCGGCGAGATGCCCCGGTTAGCCTGCAGATAGGCCGGGAGTTCGCGAGTCACGAATGTCTCCCACTTGTAGGTCTGGCAACCGCTCTTGCCACATGCCGGCTGGTACCAGTCGCTGTAGAAACTGGACTGTCCGCCGACCGGCATGATCACCGACAGGCCGGACTGGTAGTACTCCTCGAACGCGGGCGTGTTGATGTCCCAGCCGTTGAAGTCGTCCTGTGCGCGCAACCCGTCGAGCAGGTAGACCGCGTGCGGCCCGCCGCCCTGGAATTGGACTTTGATGTTGCGGCCCATCGCCGCAGACGGTACTTGCAGATACTCGACGGGCAGGCCCTTCTTGGAGAACGCCCCCACTGTCGCCGAGCCCCCGATAGCACCGACCAGACCGGACAGCAGTGCTGCCCCCATGATCGCGATTGCCAACCGGCGCGGCAGACGACCTGCCGTACCGCGGAACTTCTCTGCGAACTTCATAGCTCCTACACATCCCAACTTTCATCTGCCGCATAGTGCGGTCGAATAGCTGTCTGTGGCAGTCAAACACGGTGCGAGTCACACGCTTGTGGTTCGTCTCGGGGTGTGTGATCGCGGTTCGCTAACGATTGAGCTTCAGTGGTCACTCGCAGATAACGATTGGAAATCGGAAGGGGGCCTGACATGCCAAAAGCCCCTGCTGAACGAATTCAGCAGGGGGCGTGAGCTATTCGTGACCTACGCGACCAGGCGTCGCAACAGCGTTGATGCAGTGCCGATTCCGATCAACGCAGCTACCAGCAACACCACGACGTCCAGGATGTGAAACGGCGTGCCGATCAGCAGCGCCCGCAGGGCGTGGACTTCGTAACTGAGTGGGTTGACCGTGCTGAGCGCATGCAGCCAGGTCGGCATGACATCGACCGGATAGAGCGCGTTGGACGCGAAGAACAGTGGCATGGTGATTGCCTGGCCGATCCCCATCAGCCGGTCGCGGCTGCGCACCAGGCCGGCCAGCGTCATCGACAGGCAGGCAAAGAACGCCGACCCGAGCATGACAACCGCCATCGCGGCCAGGATCCGCAGTGGGTTGACCGTCATCCCGATGCCCATCACATAGGCCAGTGCCAACACGCCGACGACCTGGGCCACCGATCGCACGCCCGCCGCGAACGCCTTGCCGGAGATCAGCGCCGACGCGGGCGCGGGCGTGACCATGAGCTTGGCCAGGATCCCGGCATCGCGGTCCCAGATGATCTGAATGCCGTAGAAGATCGAGATGAACAACGCCGACTGGGCGATGATGCCCGGCGCCAGGAAGGCCAGATACGACACCGGCCCGGTGTTGATGACGTGCAGCTTGCTGAACGTCGTGCCGAAGATCAGCAGCCACAGCGCAGGCTGCACCATCCGCGTGACGAGCTCGGTGCGGTCGTGCCGCAGCTTCTGCATCTCCACGATCGCGAAAGCGCTGACGCGGCTCAACGTCGCCGGCACGCGTGGCCATCCGCGCGGAGCACGGGTCAGCCTGACGGGTGCGGGCTCCAGGGCGGTATCAACCGGCACGGATGGCAACCCTTCTGCTGGAACGGATTTCACGGATCGACCCGGAGGTTTCGGTCTGCTTCGCCAAGTCCGACGCGGTGTAGTGCCGGAAGACGTCTTCAAGCGTGGCGCAGGACGACACGGTCGACTTCAGCTTTGTGGGCGTACCGACGGCACGAAGCTTGCCGCGATGCATCAGCGCAACGCGGTCGCACAACGCGTCGGCCTCCTCCATGTAGTGCGTGGTCAGCAGCACGGTCATGCCGAACTGGCCCTGCATATTCAGCACGTGGTTCCAGACGCGGTCGCGCGCGATCGGGTCCAGACCCACGGTGGGTTCGTCGAGCACCAGCAGCGACGGGCGGTTCACCAGCGCCTGCGCCACTTCCAATCGGCGCACCATCCCGCCGGAGTAGGTTCCGGCCGGCCGGTCGGCGACGTCGACCAACTCCATGGCGTTAAGTGCTTCATCCACGCGCTCAGATCGCTGGCTGCGCGGCACACCGTACAACCGGGCGAACCAGGCCACGTTCTGGCGGCCGGTCAGCGCGGACTCGATCGAAAGCTGTTGGGGCACATACCCGATGTTGCTGCGGATATCGATCGTCTGGTCGCGGGCATCCAGGCCGAAGATGCGCAGCTCGCCCTGCTGTACGGGTATCAGCGTGGTGAGCATCCGCACCACCGTGGTCTTTCCCGCTCCGTTGGGACCCAATAGTCCCATCGTCTCGCCCGGCCGCACCTGCAACGTCACATCATCGACGGCGGTGAACTGGCCGTAGCGGTGGGTCAGATTCCGGGCGTCGACCGCCATCGGCAGTGCTGGGGTCATTCTCATCGCTCCTGCAATCGTTGGGTCATCGTTTCGAGTACTTCCAAGCCCTTTGTCAGAGAGTCGATTTGGTCGGCGTCGAGTTCGCCGAGTACCTCGGACAACGCGGCCCGCCGGCTCGCGCGCGAGTTATCGACGATCTGTTGAGCCGCCGCGGCCAGTCGCAGCTGGCCGACGCGGAGGTCGGTTTGGGCCGCGGTCCGCACGAGTAGGCCCTTGTTGACCAGCTTGGAAACCAGCGTCGAGGCGGTGTTGGCGACCAGTCCCAGCTCGGCAGCGGCGGCGCTGACCGATATGCCCGGTTGCCGGCCGACCAGCCAGAGCAGCTCTGATTGCGATTCGGTGAGACGTGCCGAGTCGAAACCACGTTCGGCCGACCGGCGCAGTTGCCGGCGGAATCTGCCGACGACGCGTGACACCTCGGTGACGGGGTCGATGAGAGTATTCACTTGTATCTGTTTACGAGCTAAAGATGTGCGGACGCTATGTGCGAGCTAGCAGCGAGCTACTTCTCCACCCGGTGAAGCACGACGTCGGTGAGCGCGCCGCCGGCGACGTATGCCGTCATGTATGTGCAGAAGGGTTGCCGACGGCGGTCGGTCGGTGAACCCGGATTCAGCAGCCGCAAACCAGTGCTGGTCGTGGTGTCCCAGGGGATGTGACTGTGACCGAACACCAGCACGTCGGTGTCGGGGTATTGGCGTGACATGCGTGCGTCCCGGCCGGCGCTGGCACCGGTCTCGTGGACGACGGTGAAGCGCAACCCGTCCAGAACGACGTCGGCACGTTCGGGCAACCGCGAACGCAGGACGGCCCCGTCGTTGTTGCCCCAGCACGCCACCAGTCGCGCGGCCTTTGCCGTCAACTCGTCGAGCAACTCGGGCACCACCCAGTCCCCGGCGTGCACAACGACGTCTGCCTGCGCCACCTCGTCCCACACCCGCGGCGGCAGATCGTGGGCGCGGCGCGGCACATGCGTATCGGCGATCAGCAGCAACCTCACCCGGCCATCCTGCAACAAATCCGGCCCGAAAGGTCCCGACGGCGTCTCCTCGACGGGCGAGTGGCACGATGTTCAACAGCGCCGCCCGCCTCGCCATCGGGCCGACTCAAAGGAGAGAAACGCTATGCGCACCTTCGAATCAGTCGCCGACCTCGCCTCGATCAAGGGTGAAAGCATCGGAGAGAGCGACTGGGTGACGATCAGCCAGGAAGATGTCAACCTGTTCGCCGACGCGACTGGTGATCACCAGTGGATTCACGTCGACCCGGAGCGAGCGGCCAAGGGTCCATTCGGCAAGACGATCGCGCACGGTTTCATGACGCTGGCCCTGCTGCCGCGGCTGCAGCACCAGATGTACACGGTCAACGGCATCAAGCTCGCAATCAACTACGGCCTCAACAAAGTTCGGTTCCCCGCGCCGGTCCCGGTCGGTTCCCGGGTGCGCGCCAAGAGCTCGCTGGTCAATGTCGAGGACCTGGGCAACGGCGCGGTCCAGGCCACCGTGTCGACGACCGTGGAGGTCGAGGGCTCGGACAAACCGGCGTGCGTGGCCGAGAGCGTCGTGCGCTACGTCTCGTAGGGCGGCGCGTCATGGACTCAGACCTGGCTTCCTGGCTGGATGACGGACTGTACTTCGACTACCTTGGCTTCGAGATCTTCTATCGGGTGGAGGGCAGCGGTCCGCCGCTGCTGCTAATCCACGGCTACCCGTTCAATTCCTTTGACTGGGCACCGATTTGGCCAGCGTTGACTCAACGATTCACCGTGGTCGCGCCGGACATGATGGGCATGGGATTCTCCGCGAAGCCGGTCGCCTACGAATACTCGGTGCACGACCACGCCGACATGCACGAGGCGCTGCTGGCCCACCTGGGCATCCGCAACGCGCACATTCTGGCCCATGACATCGGCGACTCGGTAGGTCAGGAGTTGTTGGCACGTCACGAATTTCGTCAACACGCCTATGGTGCGCTGAGCATCGATTCGATCACCTGGCTCAACGGCGGCATGTTCGTGGAGACCTATACACCGCGGGCGGCACAGAAACTGCTGTCGGCAACTCCATTGGGCGACATCTTGAGTCCGGTGCAGAACAGTCCGCTGTCACGCCGTCTGCTGGAGCCGACGTTGCGGGAGATGTTCGGCCCGAACACCAAGCCGACACGGCACATGATGGACGTGTTCAGTCAGATCCTGGACTACAACGATGGCCGGCGCGTGCTGCACAAAGTTGGCCGCTTCATCAAAGACCGTCATACCCACCGGAATCGGTGGGTGCGGGCCATGCGGGAGACCGATGTCCCAATGCGGTTGATCGACGGGCCGATCGACCCTAACTCCGGTGCGCACATGGCGCGCCGCTATGTCGAGGTGATACCCGGTGCCGATGTGGTGATGCTCGCCGACGACATCGGGCACTGGCCGCAGCTCGAGGCGCCCGACGCGGTGCTGGAGCATTTTCTGGCCCACATCGACCGCGTCACCGCCGGCAGTTAGAACTCGGCGACTGCGTGCTCCAGGCGCTCGGCCAGCCGGGCCTGCGCCTCGGCGCGCCGGGTCGGCAGGTGCTGCGACGGGAAAGGCGTTGACACCGGCTCATATTCGCGCAGCGTGCGGCGGGCCACGGTCATCTTGTGCAACTCGGTTGCGCCGTCGGCGATCCCCAACGACTCCGCGGCGATCATCATCTTGATGAACGGCATCTCGTTGGACACCCCGAGCGCGCCGTGCAGGTGCAGGGCGCGTTGAGCGACGTCGTGCAACACCTGCGGCATCGCCACCTTGACTGCGGCGATATCGCGACGGACCTTCTGATAGTCGTGGTGCTTGTCGATCAGCCAGGCGGTGCGCAGCACCAGCAACCGGAACTGTTCGATCTGGATCCAGCTGTCGGCGATCTTCTCCTGGGTCATCTGGAAATTCGACAGCGGGCCCATTCGGGTCTGGCGGGAGACCGCCCGCTCACACATCATGTCGAATGCGCGGCGCGCCAATGCGATGGTGCGCATGGCGTGATGAATGCGCCCACCGCCCAGCCGGGTCTGCGCGATCGCGAAGGCCTGCCCCTCGCCGCCGAGGATGTGGTCGGCGGGCACCCGGACGTCGGTGTAACCGACGTAACCGTGAGTGGCGTGCGACTCCGTGCCGACGCCCACGTTGCGGATGATCTCGACGCCTGGGGTTGCGGCGGGGACGATGAACAACGACATTTTGTCGCGGGTGCGGGCCTCGGGGTTGGTGACCGCCATGACGATGTAAAACGTGGCGTGCCGGGCGTTGGTGGAAAACCATTTCTCGCCGTTGATCACCCAGGAGTCGCCGTCGCGCTCGGCGCGGGTCACGAACAGGCCCGGATCCGAACCTCCCTGCGGTTCGGTCATCGAGTAACACGAGGTGATCTCTCCGGCGAGCAGAGGTTCTAAATAGCGCGTCTTCTGCTCGGGGGTGCCGAACAGGGCCAGGATCTCGGCGTTGCCGGAGTCCGGTGCCTGCGAGCCGAACACCGACGGGGCCCAGCGGGACCGGCCCACGATTTCGTTCAGCAGCGCTAGCTTGACCTGGCCATAGCCTTGGCCGCCGAGTTCGGGTTTCAGGTGTGCGGCCCACAGGCCGTGATCCCTGACCTGCTGCTGCAGCGGCCGCAGGGTCGCCATAGTCTCCGGATTCTTTTTGTCGTACGGGTCGAGCGCCACCAGATCGAGCGGCTCGAGCTCGTTGACCATGAATACTTCGACCCAGTCGAGTTTCTTCTGGTATTCAGGGTCCGTCTCGAAATCCCACACGATTCCCGACGCTACTACTCTGGCTGCCAATGACAATCCATACGCGTCCTGGGCACAAGGCCGATGTCTCTGAGCTGTCGCACGCGCTTGGCCGCGCCTTCTACGACGACCCGGTGTCGGTCTGGATCATGCCCGACGCCAAGGCACGGGCAGCGCATCTGCGGAAGTTCTTCGCGACCGTCACCCGGCACCACCATCTCGCCGGTGGCGGTGTGGAGGTGGCGACCGACGGGTCGGCCATCGGCGCGGCCGCGCTCTGGGATCCGCCCGGCCGTTGGAAGCAGACCGGGCGCGAACAGCTGAGGATGCTGCCGTCGTTCATCCTGGGATTCGGGCCGCGGCTGACGACGGGCCGCAAGCTCGGCGGACTGCTCGAGCAGATGAAGTCACAGCACCCGGAGGAACCGCACTGGTATCTCGCGGTGATCGGCAGCGACACCTCGGTGCGTGGCAAAGGCTACGGGCAGGCACTGATGCGGTCTCGCCTCGACCGTGTGGACGCAGAACATGCGCCCGCGTATCTGGAATCCAGCAAGGCCGAAAACGTGCCGTACTACCAGCGTTTCGGCTTCGAGGTCACCGGTGAGATCGTGGTACCCGATGGGGGTCCGACGCTGTGGCCGATGTGGCGGTCCCCGAGGTAATCGCAACCCTGGACTGTCATGCGCGCGCGGCGGTCATGTCCATCTCGATCCAGCCCTGGCACGGGCCGCTCAAGATGTCGGTGTGCATGACACCGTCAAGTGTTCCGTTGGATTGGGGCGTGTAGCGCACTTTGGATCGGGCCGGACTCCATTGGATAGTGGTGTCGGGCATCATGCAGTCCCACTGAAAATCAGTGACTTGCGTCCAGGACGACCCATCCCAGGTGAATTGAACCGGTTGCGGAACCGTCGGATTGCTCGGCGCAGGGCCGCTGACGATCGTGGCGACGCATTTTCCGCTCGTACAGCTTGATCGGAATCCATAGGTCTCGGTGTGCTGGCCCTCGGGGTCACCCACCGCCATGCTGGTCCCGGACTTTGGACCAACCATGAACGTGATCGCGTACTCGCCGTTCCACGACGGCGTATCGGCGACGGCGGTCAGGGGAAGCGACAGGGCGATCGTGAGCGACGCGGCGCACCAACCGACGAAACTGCGCAGACGGTATGTGGTCATCGGTTTCGCCTCTCGGTCCGCAGCGGCATTGGACCATGATGCGCCACGACGTTCTCTTTGAGCGCGCTTTGTGCAGGCAGTTATGACAAGCAGGCCAGCTCTACGCAGCCCTGGGTGACAGTCCCGAAGCGATCGGAGGCGGTAGCAATACGAGGTCCCAGGCAAAAGTGATTGGTGCACAGGCAGTTCCCGACCCGATTGACACCGGAACGCCAACCTCAGGAAAAGCACGGCTGACCTGCGTCAGGTTGGTACCGGTGCCGGCGGCCCGGAGGTATGCGTCCCAGAAGTCGGCCGTGGTTTGCGGGTCTAGATCTCTCATGATGCTTCCCTCGGTTGCGATGGTGCATGTCATAGATCCTCATTGACCTCCAACGCATCTCACGACGAGCGGGTAGAGCCGGTTCGACCGATGTGGCGAGTCAGTCAGGGCAGAAGTCATTAGGTAAGTCCACTACCACAACACTCAGTCCGAGAACGGGGTGACGGGTCGTTGCCAACGTTGCCCATCGACGTCGATGTCCACCTTCTCGTTGAAGAACGCGACGTAGTCGCGCACGGGTTCGGCTTCGCGGAGCGGATGGCGGTATGTCCAGGCGATGTCGGCGGGGCCGTCGGGCACCGAAAAATAGGACGCCCGGCCCTTGTAGGCGCAGTCGCTGACCGTGTCGGTCGACTCGAGTTCGACGGCGACGTCTGCGCGCGGAAGGTAGAACCGGATCGGCAGCGAGGTCTCGAACAACAACAGTGGGCGCGTCGACTCGGCCAGCAGCCGGCCGTTCCACTCGACGCGGACGTGTCGGGTGCTCGTCAGGATGTCGATCCGTTTGAACGGGTCGTGAGGGTGGGACACGATCAGTTCGGCTTCCTCGCGCCAGGTGAATGCGCTGAAGTCGAAGGTGAGATAACCGGCCAGGTCCGGATCGTCGGCTTGGAAGGCGGCCGACGGGCAGCGCCGCGCACCGACAATGACGTCGAACATCTCGCCGGTACACGTATGCGCCGTAAAAGGATTCGTCGGGACCAGAACGGGTAACTCGGCGAGATCATCGACGCGGCCCGCCGATTCCAGCCGCGCCGCAACGTCGGTGTGCGGCACGGCGTAGGTCGGGACCAGGCGGCGCGGCTCCCACACCAGCAGCCCGTCGATGGTGTCGGCGACCAGCTCGCCGTCCAGGTCTATCCGAAGGTGCTTCTCGGTGGGCTCGTAGCGCAGCGATGGCAATGCGCCGCCGAGCAGGTCTCGCATTCGGGTGCCCATCACTCCATCATGGCGCGGAATGCACCGACTCGACGGTGTACAGGTGCGGTTCGAAGGCGTCGGCCAGCTCGGCGCACTGCGCCATGTGCTCGCGGGCGGTGGGGTTCTGCAGCATCGCTTGCATTGCCTCGGCGCTGCGCCACTGCGCGTAGTTGACCACCCGGGTGCGGTCGGTGCTGAGGTGGATGTTCGCCGAGATGAACCCGTCGACGTGCTGCATCACGTCTTCGGTGGCCTTGGTCAACAGGTCGGCGAGCTGCCGGGCCCGTTCCGGTTGCACGGTGAACACGTTGATCAGCGTCGCGTGATCGGCGTGCGCGGTGATGACAGACATGGCGT
This sequence comes from Mycobacterium sp., assembly GCF_049278535.1. Lineage (GTDB taxonomy): Bacteria > Actinomycetota > Actinomycetes > Mycobacteriales > Mycobacteriaceae > Mycobacterium. The sequence goes on from NZ_JBAPMI010000308.1 coordinate 25,147, forward strand.
CCTCCTAATGTCAGGTTCCTGACGTAACGATAGCACCGGTGTAAGGTTCCTGTCATGCAGCCGTCCGATGCCGAACGATCCATCGGATATCTGGTGAAACGCGTCCAGCAAGGATTACGCCGTCAGTGCGACGCCGCGCTGAAGCCCACCGGTATATCGATGGCCCAGTACGCGACGCTGCGTGCACTCGACGAGCACCCGGAGGCCTCCGCAGCGGAACTGGCGCGATTGTGTTTCGTCACGCGTCAGTCGTTGCAGGACATGCTGACCGGGTTGCGCGCGGCGGGCCTGATCGAGACCGCCGATGCCGAACCGCGAGGGCGCGCACGCTCATTGGCGCTGACTCGCCTCGGCTCGAAGCGCCTGCGCGCAGCACATGATGCGGTGTTCGCTGTCGACGATGCCATGCTGCATGGCGTGTCGGCGCGCGAAAAGCGAAGCGTTGCTGAGGTTTTGCTCAGCTGCGCTAAGAACCTGGAAAGCGGGTAGGCGCTTAGAGGCTACTGCGCCAGCCGTTGATGCCGATCACGATCATCCGCAACTGTTTGACCGCGGTCTGGCGGATCTCGTCGATGGCATCGGGACCCTGGGCATCTTCCAGTGCCTCGGCGATGACGATCATCGAGTTGACGAACAGCATCGCCAAGATGTTGAGGTCGTCGGTGCTCCACGTGTTCAGACCTGGGAAGCGGGCGAGGTCGGTGGCCAGCTCGGACGTGACGAGCCGAAACTCGGTGCGAATGGCATACCGCAACACGGTCACGCCGCTTGAGCGCTCGCGGCCGATGAAGCGCCAGTGCTCGCGACGTTCGGTGACACTTGCGACGACGGTCTCGACCGAGGACTCGATCACCCGGTTGGGGTCGAGCTTGCCGGCTCGGGCACCGCGCAGCATGTCCCGCAAGGTCCGGAACGACTCGTCGATCAGGACCAGCCCGAGCGCCTCCATCGATTCGAAGTGGCGGTAGAACGCCCCGGGGACGATGCCTGCTTCGCGGGTCACCTCACGCAGGCTCAGGCCGCTGAAGCTGTGTTCGTCGAGAAGTTTGAGCGCCGCGGCCACGATCGCCCGCCGCGTCGCTTCCTTGCGCTCCTCCCGAGACGGCCCATCGCCCCTGCGTGCACGCCCCGATCGGTGCGGACGTGAGCTAGGCGCACGACTGTTCACCGTGTGAACCGTAACACAGAGCTGGGAAAACCCTTGACGAACTGGGGCATGTGCGCGGACGGTATACATATGTTCACTCAGAACTCCACACAAACTCTGACGAAGCGGGTGCTGGGATCAAACCTAGTCAACCTGCTTACCGGCCCGCACGGCGTCGACCGATACACCGAACAGGTGGACCCGGCCTGGACGCTGGCCGAGGGCCGCGCGAAGGTCGTCGACGTGCGCCGGGACACCCCGCGCAGCGTCACCCTGGTACTGGCGCCCAACGATGCGTTCACCGACGCCGTCGCAGCCGGGCAATACATCAACCTTGCCGTCGAGATCGACGGGCGCCGGCATACCCGGTGTTACTCGCCCGCCAACGCCGAAGGCGCCGCACACCTCGAGCTGACCATCGGACAGCACGACGGCGGACTGGTCTCGACATACCTGTACGAGCGCGCGCGGCGCGGCATGGTAGTCGGGCTCACCGGCGTGGGCGGCGACTTCGTCCTGCCTGCGCAACGGCCCCGCCGCATCCTGTTCGTCTCCGGTGGCAGCGGGATCACGCCGGTCATCGCGATGCTGCGCACACTGGTCAACGAAGGCCACAGCGGTGAGATCGCATTCGTGCACTACGCGCGCAGCCGCGCCGAGGCCTGCTACCACGACGAGCTGGCCGCGATGCCCGGCGTCCGGGTGCTGCACGGCTACACCCGATCGACCGGCGGCGACCTCAACGGCCGGTTCGATGCCGACCACCTGGCGGCGGCCATGCCGGAGCCCGATGCCGTCTTCGTCTGCGGCCCAGCGGCTTTGGTCGATGCCGTCCGCGAGCACTGCGCGGACGCGCAATCAGAAAGTTTCGTCCCGCCCAAGCTCGACCTGCCGGCGCAACCGTCCGGTGGTCGAGTCACGTTCTCCGACAGTGCCGTCGAGATCACCGACGATGGCCGCTCGTTGCTCGAGCAGGCCGAGGCCGCCGGACTGAACCCCGCAAACGGATGCCGGATGGGCATCTGCCACACCTGCACCCGCCGCAAGACCAGCGGCGTGGTTCGCAACCTGACCAGCGGTGCGGTGTCCACCGCCCCCGGCGAGGACGTGCAGATATGCGTGTCCGTTCCCGTCGGCGACGTCGACATCGCCCTTTAAGTCCACCAGGCAATAGGAGGCTCACC
>NZ_JBAPMI010000309.1:0-9702 GCF_049278535.1 Mycobacterium sp.
ATCCACGACAAGCACATCGAGGTGATCGTCCGGCAGATGCTGCGCCGGGTGACCATCATCGACTCGGGCTCGACGGAGTTCCTGCCCGGTTCGCTGATCGACCGTGCGGAGTTCGAGGCTTCCAACCGTCGCGTGGTGGCCGAGAGCGGCGAGCCCGCGGCCGGACGTCCGGTCCTGATGGGTATCACCAAGGCGTCGCTGGCCACCGACTCGTGGCTGTCCGCGGCGTCGTTCCAGGAGACCACGCGTGTGCTGACCGATGCGGCGATCAACTGCCGCAGCGACAAGCTGCAGGGTCTGAAGGAGAACGTGATCATCGGAAAGCTGATCCCGGCCGGTACTGGCATCAACCGTTACCGCAACATCCAGGTGCAGCCGACCGAAGAGGCCCGCGCTGCGGCGTACACGATCCCGTCGTACGAGGATCAGTACTACAGCCCGGACTTCGGCCAGGCCACCGGAGCCGCGGTACCGCTGGACGACTACGGCTACAGCGACTACCGCTAGTCCACTATCGAAAAAGCCCCGGGATGCGCCCGGGGCTTTTTCGTGAGCCTGTCCGGCTGTCTCACTAGACTGGCCGACGTGCTCATCGGTTCACATGTCAGCCCGCAGGATCCACTGGCCGCAGCGGCGTCCGAAAGCGCCGACGTCGTGCAGATCTTTCTCGGTAACCCGCAGAGCTGGAAGGCGCCTAAACCGCGGGAGGATGCCGCGGAGCTCAAGGCCGCGGCCCTGCCGATCTACGTGCACGCGCCCTATCTGATCAACGTCGCCTCGGCGAACAACCGGGTGCGGATCCCGTCGCGCAAGATCCTTCAGGACACCTGCGACGCGGCCGCCCAGATCGGCGCCGCCGCGGTGATCGTGCACGGCGGCCACGTGTCCGAAGACACCGATCTCGACGAGGGTTTCCTGCGTTGGGGCAAGGCACTCGACCAGCTGGAGACCGAGGTCCCGGTGTATCTGGAGAACACGGCCGGCGGCGACCACGCGATGGCCCGCCATTTCGACACGATCGCCCGACTCTGGGATGTCATCGGCGACAAGGGAATCGGCTTCTGCCTCGACACCTGCCACGCCTGGGCGGCAGGGGAGGCGCTGGTCGACTCCGTCGACCGGATCAAGGGCATCACCGGCCGGATCGACCTGGTGCACTGCAACGACTCCAAGGATTCGGCGGGCTCGGGGCGCGACCGGCACGCCAATTTCGGGACCGGGCAGATCGATCCAGAGCTGCTGGTCGCGGTGGTCAAGGCCGCGGACGCGCCGGTGATCTGCGAGACCGCCGAAGAGGGACGCAAAGACGATATTGCGTTCCTGCGGGAGAAGACGAGCGGCTGAGATGCTTCGTCGGATCGCGATGCTGCTGGGCGTCGTGCTGATTGTCGCGAGTTGTGCTGTCCTGCATCCCAAGCCGCCGTCCGGCTTCGTGGAGGGCGCGAGCATCCACACCATCAGCGTCGGCGGACATGATCGGGTCTATCGGCTGCACAAGCCTTCGGGGCTGTCGGCACCGGCGGGGCTGGTCGTCGTGCTGCACGGTGGCTTCGGCAGCGCCGAGCAGGCCGAAAGGTCCTACGGCTGGGATCAATTGGCCGATTCATCGAAGTTCGTCGTCGCCTACCCCGACGGTGTCAGCCGGGCCTGGAACGTCGACGGCGGTGGGTGCTGCGGCAGGCCCGCCCGCGAACACATCGACGACGTCGGCTTTATCACCGCGGCCGTCGTCGATGTCACGAAGAATGTCAGCATCGACGCCTCTCGGCTGTATGCCACGGGCATGAGCAACGGCGGCATGATGTCGTACAGCCTGGCCTGCAACACCACCCTGTTCGCCGCGATCGGCCCGGTGTCCGGTACACAGCTGGACCCATGCCGATCGCCGCACCCGGTGTCGGTGATGGCGATTCACGGCACCGCGGATCCGAATATCCCCTACGGCGGCGGTGAGGGGCACGGCTACGCCCACATCAACGGACCGCCGGTGCCCGAGCTGAATGCGTTCTGGCGCAATGTCGATCGTTGCCAGCCGCCGGCCGAGACGACCAGCGGCTCGGTCACCACGTCGACCGCCTCGTGCGCCGGCAACCGCGGCGTGGCGCTGATCACGGTCGGCGATGGCGGCCATCACTGGCCGGACTTCGCCACCGCGAAGCTGTGGGAGTTCTTCGCCGCCCATCCACGCTGAGCATTACACCTCTTGTGCGGTTGTAGAAAAAATGTAACATTGGTGGGATGCCAGATACTCATGTCGTCAGTAACCAGGTGCCGCCGTTGGAGGAGCACAACCCGGCATCGTCCCCGGTTCTCGTCGAGGCGCTGATCCGCGAAGGCGGTCAGTGGGGCCTGGACGACGTGACCTCGGTCGGCGCGATCTCCGGCGCCAGGCAGACCCAACGCTGGGGTGAGCTGGCCCAGCGCAACCGACCGATCCTGCGGACCCATGACCGCTACGGCAACCGCATCGACGAGGTCGAATACGATCCGGCCTACCACGAGCTGATGCGCGTTGCGCTCGAGCACGGGTTGCACGCCGCGCCGTGGGCCGACGACCGGCCGGGCGCGCACGTGGTGCGCGCGGCCAAGACCAGCGTGTGGACCGCCGAGCCGGGGCACATGTGCCCGATTTCCATGACGTACGCGGTCGTCCCGGCGTTGCGGTTCAACCCCGAGTTGGCCGCCGTCTACGAGCCCCTGCTGACCAGCCGCGAGTACGACCCCGAATTGAAGGTTGCGGCCACCAAGGTCGGGATCACCGCCGGCATGTCGATGACCGAAAAGCAGGGTGGCTCCGACGTCCGGGCCGGCAACACCGAAGCCACCCCCAACGGCGACGGTACCTACCGGCTGACCGGCCACAAGTGGTTCACCTCGGCACCGATGTGTGACGTCTTCCTGGTGCTCGCCCAAGCTCCGGGCGGGCTGTCCTGCTTCTTCCTGCCCCGGGTACTGCCCGACGGCACCCGCAACCGGATGCATCTGCAGCGGCTCAAGGACAAGCTCGGCAACAACGCCAACGCGTCCAGCGAGGTCGAATACGACGGCGCCACAGCGTGGTTGGTCGGTGAAGAGGGGCGCGGCGTTCCGACCATCATCGAGATGGTCAACCTCACCAGGCTGGACTGCACGTTGGGCAGTGCAACCAGCATGCGCACGGGGCTTACCCACGCCGTGCACCACGCCCAGCACCGCAAGGCCTTTGGCGAGTATCTGATCGACCAGCCGCTGATGCGCAACGTGCTGGCCGACCTGGCCGTCGAGGCCGAGGCCGCCACCATGGTCGCGATGCGGATGGCCGGCGCCACCGACAGCGCCGTGCGTGGCGACGAGACCGAAACCCTGCTGCGTCGAATCGGCTTGGCCGCCAGCAAGTACTGGGTGTGCAAGCGTGCGACCCCGCACGCCGCCGAAGCCATGGAGTGCCTGGGCGGCAACGGCTATGTCGAGGAGTCCGGCATGCCGCGGTTGTACCGCGAGGCGCCACTGATGGGAATCTGGGAAGGCTCTGGCAACGTCAGCGCCCTGGACACGTTGCGCGCCATGGCAACTCGCCCCGAGTGCATCGAGGTCCTCTTCGATGAGCTGGCCAAGAGCGCGGGCCAGGACGCCCGGCTGGACCGCCACGTCGAGCAACTGCGTCCGCAGCTGGGCGACGTGGAGACGATCCAGTATCGGGCCCGCAAGGTCGCCGAGGACATCTGTCTGGCGTTGCAGGGGTCGCTGCTGGTAAGGCACGGGCACCCGGCCGTTGCCGAAGCGTTCCTGGCCACTCGGCTCGAAGGCCAGTGGGGCGGCGCTTTTGGGACCATGCCCGCCGGGCTGGATCTCGCGCCGATCATCGAGCGTGCTCTGGTAAAGGGATGACGCGCGCCGACCCGACCGGGCACCGCATGAGCGGCGCAAATGCTGAGGAGTGGCGCCGATGACGCACGCGATCCGACCGGTTGACTTCGACAACTTGAAGACGATGACCTATGAGGTCACCGACCGGGTTGCGCGCATCACCTTCAACCGGCCCGACAAGGGCAACGCGATCATTGCCGACACTCCGCTGGAACTCTCGGCTTTGGTGGAACGCGCTGACTTGGATCCCAACGTGCACGTCATTCTGGTCTCGGGGCGCGGCGAGGGTTTTTGTGCGGGGTTCGATCTGAGCGCCTATGCAGACCGCACCGGCTCGGCCGGTGGCACCGGCGCCTATCACGGAACCTCGCTGGACGGTAAAACCCAGGCGGTCAACCACTTACCGAATCAGCCGTGGGACCCGATGATCGACTATCAGATGATGAGTCGCTTCGTGCGCGGCTTTTCCAGCCTGCTGCACGCGGACAAGCCGACGGTGGTCAAGATCCACGGCTATTGCGTGGCCGGCGGCACCGATATCGCGCTGCACGCCGACCAGGTGATCGCCGCATCCGATGCCAAGATCGGCTATCCGCCGACCCGCGTCTGGGGGGTGCCGGCCGCCGGGTTGTGGGCGCATCGGCTGGGCGACCAACGCGCCAAACGTCTTCTGCTGACTGGGGATTGCATCACCGGAGCCCAAGCGGCCGAGTGGGGTCTGGCGGTCGAGGCACCGGACCCCAAAGACCTCGACGAGCGCACCGAACGTCTGGTGGAGCGGATCGCCGCGGTGCCGGTCAACCAGCTGATCATGGTGAAACTCGCACTCAATTCCGCACTGCTGCAACAAGGCGTGGCGACCAGCAGGATGGTCAGCACGGTGTTCGACGGTGTCGCCCGGCACACGCCCGAGGGACATGCGTTCGTTGCCGACGCGGTCGAGCACGGCTTCCGCGAGGCGGTCAAGCACCGCGACGAACCGTTCGGTGACTACGGCCGGCGCGCTTCGCAGGTGTAACACGATGCCGAAATCGTTGGCGCGCATGACCGCCCGGTCGGTGGTGCTCAGCGTGCTGCTCGGCGCGCACCCGGCATGGGCCAGCGCGGCCGAGCTGATACGGCTCACCAACGACTTCGACATCAAAGAAGCCACGTTGCGGGTGGCCTTGACCCGGATGGTCGGCGCCGGCGACCTGGTCCGGTCCGCCGACGGCTACCGGCTCGCCGACCGACTGCTCGCCCGTCAGCGCAGGCAGGACGAGGCCATGCGGCCCCAGCTTCGGCCCTGGCGCGGGTACTGGACCACGTTGATTGTCACCAGCATCGGCACCGACGCCCGCACCCGTGCTGCCTTGCGAACGACTCTGCACCACAAGCGTTTCGGTGAGTTACGTGAAGGCGTGTGGATGCGCCCGGACAACCTCGACCTCGACCTCGACGCCGACGTCCGTGACCGGGTGCGGGTCGTGCAGGCCCGCGACGACGAGCCGGCCGAGTTGGCCGGCCAGCTCTGGGATTTGGCGTCGTGGGCTCGTACCGGTCGGCGGCTGCTCGCCGACATGTCGGACGCCGCCGACGTGCCGGCAAAGTTCGTCGTGGCCGCCGCGATGGTGCGCCACCTGCTGACCGATCCGGTGCTACCGGCGGAACTGCTGCCCGCGGACTGGCCCGGTACCCGACTGCGGGCCGAATACAACGACTTCGCCGCCGAACTGCTCGCGCGGCGCGACGATATCCGATTAGTGGAGGCGAAATGAGCGATCCGGTACGCGTAGAACGTCGGGGTCCGGTGACCACCGTGATCCTCAACCGGCCCGAGGCCCGTAATGCGGTCAACGGACCAACCGCTACCGGACTGTTTGAGGCGTTCGACGAGTTCGACCGCGACAACACGGCATCGGTGGCAGTGCTCTGGGGCGATCACGGAACATTCTGTGCCGGAGCGGATTTAAAAGCGCTCGGCACCCCGCAGGCCAACGCGGCGCACCGGACGGGCCCCGGGCCGATGGGGCCCACTCGAATGGTGTTGTCAAAACCGGTGATTGCCGCGGTCAGTGGTTATGCGGTCGCCGGCGGGCTGGAGCTCGCATTATGGTGCGATCTCCGAGTCGCCGAGGAGGACGCCGTGTTCGGGGTGTTCTGCCGTCGGTGGGGGGTACCGCTGATCGACGGTGGCACGATCCGGCTGCCTCGGCTGATCGGGCAGAGCCGGGCGATGGACCTGATCCTCACCGGTCGTGCGGTCGAGGCCACCGAAGCGCTGGCGATCGGCCTGGCTAATCGTGTTGTGCCCAAAGGGCAGGCGCGCGCAGCTGCCGAGGAGTTGGCCGCCGAGTTGGCTACGCTGCCGCAGCAATGCATGCGATCGGATCGGCTCTCGGCGTTGCATCAGTGGGGGACAAACGAAGCCGACGCGCTGGACTACGAATTCGCCAGCCTCTCCCGGGTAGCCGCCGAAGCGATGGAAGGTGCCGGACGTTTCGCCGCCGGCGCCGGCCGCCACGGCGCGGCGGCTCAGTAGTTCGGCAGGCTGAAGGAACGCGCCGCCGCCAACGACTGCCGGGCGACCAGCTTGCTGACGGCTGGGATGCGCAGCATCCGAAGAGCGACGTTGCGTAGCGGGGCGAGCCGGCCCGAGGAGAAGCGTTCGGTTCTCAGGGCGTCGATCGCGAGCTTCTGACATCGCGCGACGTACGGAGTCAGTAGTCCCTGGTATCGGACGAACGCCGCAGCGTAATCGTCACCCGCCGCGTGCATTTCGTGAGCCAGTACGTAGCACCCGACCAACGCTAGAGTGGTGCCCATACCCGAGCGTGGCGAGGCGCACCAGGCCGCATCGCCGGTCAGACACACCCGTCCACGCGCGTACGAATCCAGGTGGACTTGGGCGATCGAATCGAAGTACACCTCCGGCGCCGTGGCGAGACCTTCGAGCAGAGTGGGAACTTCCCATCCCATCTCGGCAAATCTCTCATTGAACAGCCGCTTGTTGCCTTTGGTGTCGCGATAGTCGAACGCGACGTGCGGGTCGTTGAGAAACAGGCTGGCTCGCGCCGGCTTGTCGGGTTCGATGCCCTGCAGGGCCACGGTTCGGCCGGCATCGATGTAGGCCATGCCGCAATGGTCGAGCCGCAGACGGTTATCGATGTCGAAGAATCCGAAACACTGACCCAGTTGGGTGACGTAGCGCTCTTCTGGGCCGAACACCAACCTGCGCGTGCCGGAGTGCAGCCCGTCGGCGCCGATAACGAGGTCGTAGCGGGCGGTCGATGCGTCGCTGAAGGTCGCGTCGACCTCATGACCGTTGTCTTCGAGCGCCGTAACGCGAACGCCGAAGCGGTAATTCACGTCGTGACGGACGGCGTCGTACAAGATGCGGGTGAAATCTCCCCAGTGCATCTCCACCTCGCCACTGATGACTTCGGCGGGCAGACGGCCGACTTCCTTGCCTTTCTCGTCAACCAACACCAGCGGCCCCATCTGGGTGGCGCCCGCCTTCACCTGTTCGAGCAGACCCATCTTCTCGAGCACGGTGAGCGCCGGGCCTCGAAAGTCGACGGCCTGTCCGCCGGTGCGCAGTTGGGGAGCCTGTTCGACGATCGTGACAGCGTGGCCTTGTCTGGTGAGCCAGAAGGCCAGGCTCGGTCCGGCGATGCCGCCGCCGCTGATCAGGATGTCGAATGGCATTGCTGCGTAAGACTAACCGGCTTTGTTGATGGTGTTACCACTGCCGAGGTTATCGACCTTGGGATCGCCCGCTTTATAGCTGATCGTGTTGTTGAATCCGACCACGTTGAGTTGTGTGTCGATCTTGTCGATGGTGATCTTGTTGTCGGCACCGCCGATGCTCACGGTTCCGCAGGTGCCTTTGACCGTCAGCGTGTTGTTGGATCCGCCGACGTTCAGCGACTTGCCGTCGCCGCAATCGAGAGTGGTTGTGGTGCCCAGTGATCCGTAGTTTATCGTGTTGCCGATGTCGAACTGGGCGCCGGTGCTGGTCGTGGACGGAGCGGGCGTCGACGAGGTCGGCGAGCCGGTCGATGGCGCCGTGCCGTTGTTCTTCGGACCGCAGCCCGCGATCCCGAGCACCGCCACCGCAGACAGCGCCAGGGCGGCCGCCGCGGCCCGACGGCGTGACGAGCCGTAGGCGTTGCCCATACTGCTTATCCCCCTACGTGACTGACGCGATTGGTCATGCCGAGTTCGCGACCGCGATCCCACACGACCGGGTCGCCGCTCTTGTAGAAAACCGACTCGTTGGAACCGTAGACGGTGATGTCGTGGACGACGTTGTCGGCGACGACCGTATGACCCGAGCCCATCACCGATATCGCCCAGCACGAGCCCAGCGCGTTGACGACGTTCCTGGTGCCGTCGACCAACAGCGTCGCTCCGTTGCAGTCGATGGTCTGCTCGATACCTTCACCGGTGATGTGCGTGTCACCGTTCTTCGCGTGCGCGGTCGGCGCGCCGGCAGCCGAGGTAAACGCGATGGCGATCGCGGAGGCCGCCACAGCTCGGCAAGGAATCGACCAATTCACTCCCGGGCTCCTCTCGCCGTGGCGCGTGATCTGCTCGAAAAGAGCCTACGTGTTTGCGTCGTCGGCAGACTAGAGTTCTTCGTTCCGGGATGGCTTCAACTAGAAGTCGTCGACTTACCCGGTAACGCGACCGAAGGGGCGATCGTCATGCCAGCTGAGCCGGAGTCGTCGGCTGGCCGGTCGGGCGCCGGAGCAAAGCCCGCGTCCCGTGCGACCAGATTGAGTCGCGAGATCATCGTCAACGCCGCGCTCACCTTCTTGGACCGCGAGGGCTGGGACGCCCTGACGATTAACGCCTTGGCGACGCAGCTGGGAACCAAGGGCCCGTCGTTGTACAACCACGTCGACAGCCTGGAAGACTTGCGCCGCACGGTGCGAATCCGCGTCATCGACGACATCATCACGATGCTCAACCGGGTGGGCGAGGGCCGTGCGCGTGACGATGCCGTGCTGGTGATGGCCAGCGCGTATCGCAGCTACGCCCATCACCACCCGGGCCGGTACTCGGCCTTCACCCGGATGCCGCTGGGGGCCGGTGACGATCCCGAGTACACCGCCGCTACCCGGGCTGCCGCCACGCCGGTGATCGCCGTGCTGTCCTCCTACGGTCTGGACCTCGAGCAAGCCTTCTATGCGGCACTGGAATTCTGGTCGGCAATGCACGGCTTCGTCCTGCTGGAAATGACCGGGGTAATGGACGACATCGACACCGACTCGGTGTTCTCGGATATGGTGCTGCGGCTGGCCGCCGGCATGGAGCGACGCAGCGAATCCGCGGCGCAGTAGGCCGGGTAACCATGCCCGGCCAAGCGGTCCATCGGACCCCGACATCGTCGCTTTGACCTGCCGGACTAGCGGCGGGTAATGTGGTGGCTCGTGCCTGGCGGTTTTAGGCGCTTCACCTAAGACGCGCACGCCGGGCCAATTCGCATGTCAACTACGCATCGGATTAACTCCGCGGCGAGCGCCTGCGACACACCCGGCCGCGGGGGACTGCGGGAGGGCGTAACTGCACTACAGAGACTTAGAAGCACCCGTATCAAACAGAAACAGTAGGAAGCCGGTAGATGCCAACCATTCAGCAGCTGGTCCGTAAGGGTCGCCGTGACAAGGTCGCCAAGGTCAAGACCGCGGCCCTCAAGGGCAGCCCGCAGCGCCGCGGGGTGTGCACCCGCGTGTACACAACGACTCCGAAGAAGCCGAACTCGGCGCTTCGCAAGGTCGCGCGTGTCAAGCTGACCAGCCAGGTTGAGGTCACCGCGTACATCCCCGGTGAGGGTCACAACCTGCAGGAGCACTCGATGGTGCTGGTGCG
>NZ_JBAPMI010000310.1:0-15770 GCF_049278535.1 Mycobacterium sp.
GAGGTGATGTCGGCTTGTTCGAAGCTGGCCGCGCTCAGCCCGCGCTCTTCGGCGGCTTTGGTGGCGGCGGTGATTGCGGTCGGCGTGAGGTCGACGCCGTGCACGGTATAGCCGTCGGCGGCCAGCGCCAGCGACACCTCGGCGTAACCGCACCCGGCGTCCAGCACATCGTTGCGGAATTTTCCGGCGGCGGCCAGCGCGGCCAACTCGGGCTGCGGCTCACCGATGTTCCAGGGTGGGGGACCTTCGAACTCGCCTTCCTGGCGGTATGCGCTGTCCCAGTCCATTACTTCATTTGCCATGTCGTCCAACCTACTCCGGCACTTCCCAGCTGTGGACCGGCTCGTTGGTGTGCATGTGCTCGCAGTACAGCCGCAGCATCTCGGCCAGCGCCGCGGGCCGGGCCATTCCACCGCGTTGCAGCGCCCGCACGGTGGACACCTGCCAGGCCGCGCCGTTGCGTCCCGCGCGGGCCCGGCCTTCGATCACACCGAGCAACCGGTCGCGTACTTCGGCGGCAACACCCCAGCGGTCCAGCCCGTCGTGCGCCATCGGCAGCAGCTTGCCGAGCACCAGCTCCTCGGTGGTGACGTCGTCCAAACCCGGCCAGAGCAGTCTCGCGTGCATGCCGCGGCGGGCCGCCTCGAAGAAATTATGTTGTGCCGCAGCGAATGTCATCCTGGTCCAGATCGGACGATCCTCTTCGGTCAGCGTGCGCAGCATGCCGTAGTAGAAGGCGGCGTTGGCCATCATGTCGATGACCGTCGGTCCAGCGGGCAGGACGCGATTCTCCACCCGCAGATGCGGTCTTCCGGCTACGACGTCGTAGACCGGCCGGTTCCACCGGTAGACGGTGCCGTTGTGCAGGCGCAGCTCCGCGAGATGCGGGGTGCGCCCTGCGGCGAGTTCGGCGACCGGATCCTCGTCGGAGACCTCGGGCAGCAGCGACGGGAAGTAGCGCACATTCTCCTCGAACAGATCGAAGATCGACGTGACCCATCGTTCGCCGAACCACACCCGGGGCCGCACCCCTTGGGTTTTCAACTCGTCGGGACGGGTGTCGGTGGATTGGGCGAACAACTCGATCCGGGTTTCGGACCACAGACGGTGACCGAAGAAGTACGGGGAGTTGGCACCCAGCGCGAGCTGCGGCCCGGCCAGCACCTGCGCCGCGTTCCAGTTGCCGGCGAAATCCTCGGGCGACACCTGCAGGTGCAACTGCGTACTGGTGCAGGCTGATTCGGGAGCGATGGACGTCGACTTCATGCTGAGCGGCTCGGGTCCGTCGATATCGATCTGGATGTCTTCACCGCGGGCGTTGAAGATGGAGTCGTTGAGCGCCACATACCGCAACGACTCGCTCATCCATCCACTGGCCAGGTGCTCGGGCATCAGCGTGGGCAGGATCCCGATCATCACGATGTGGGCCCCGCCGGCACTGGCCTTGGTCTCGGCGGCATTCAAACTGGCTCGCACCTCGTCTTCGAGCTGCACCCAGGTGTGGCCGCCGAGCGGCCGGGGTGGGACGTTGAATTCGATGTTGTAGGCACCCAATTCGGTCTGGTAGGCCGGATCGGCGATGGCGGCCAGCACCTCCGAATTGGTCATGGCCGGCTGATAATCGCCGTCGACCAGGTTGCATTCGATTTCCATCCCGGTGAGCGGATGGTCGACTTCGAAGCTGGACCGCGCCAGCATCGTTTCGAACACGTCGAGGCACAGTTGCACCTTGCGCCGGTACTCCTGCCGATCGACGCGCTGGTAGTTGGTCCGCTTGACGTCTTTGCCCACTAAGCAGATGCAACCGTTTTACTCACCGCGACGCAACAGATCGGCCAAATCAACTTTCTTCTCGTTCAACCACGTGCCTACGTAGTCCATGATGGACTTCAAGCGCGGGAGGAGAACAATTGGCCGAGTTCGTCGCTTCGATCGACCAGGGCACCACCAGTACGCGCTGCATGATCTTCGACCGCGACGGCAGCGAGGTGGGCCGCCATCAACTCGAGCACGAGCAGATTCTGCCGCAGGCCGGATGGGTCGAGCACAACCCGGTCGAGATCTGGGAGCGCACCACATCGGTGCTGATCTCAACGCTCAACGCGACCAATCTTTCAGCGAAAGACCTTGTCGCATTGGGAATCACGAATCAGCGTGAGACGACGCTGGTGTGGAACCGGCACACCGGCCGCCCGTATTACAACGCGATCGTCTGGCAGGACACCCGCACTGACCGGATCGCGTCGGCACTGGACCGCGACGGCAGGGGCGACGTGATCCGGCACAAGGCGGGGCTGCCGCCGGCGACCTATTTCGCCGGTGGCAAATTGCAATGGATCCTGGCGAACGTCGACGGTGCGCGCGCCGCGGCCGAAACGGGCGACGCGATTTTCGGCACCATCGACACCTGGCTGTTGTGGAATCTGACCGGCGGACCCCGCGGCGGGGTACACGTCACCGACGTCACCAACGCCAGCCGGACCATGTTGATGAATCTGGAGACCTTGGACTGGGACGAGCAGCTGCTGTCGTTTTTCGACATTCCGCGAACGATGCTTCCGTCGATCGCGTCGTCGTCGCCGCGTCAGCCATACGGGTTCACGTCACCGGACGGACCACTCGGCGGAGAGGTACCGATCACCGGAATCCTCGGTGACCAGCACGCGGCCATGGTCGGTCAGGTCTGTTTTGAACCCGGCGAGGCCAAAAACACCTACGGCACCGGCAATTTCCTGCTGCTGAACACCGGCGAACAGATCGTCCGATCCGGCAACGGACTGTTGACCACGGTGTGCTACCAATTCGGCGACGCCAAACCTGTCTACGCCCTTGAGGGTTCGATCGCGGTCACGGGATCGGCGGTGCAGTGGCTGCGTGATCAACTGGGCATCATCAGTGGGGCGGCGCAGAGCGAGTCGCTGGCGCGACAGGTGGAGGACAACGGCGGGGTGTACTTCGTTCCGGCGTTCTCGGGCTTGTTCGCGCCGTATTGGCGCTCCGATGCCCGCGGCGCCATCGTCGGGCTGTCACGGTTCAACACCAACGCACACCTGGCCCGCGCGACATTGGAGTCGATCTGTTATCAGAGCCGCGATGTGGTCGACGCGATGCAGGCTGATTCGGCTGTGCGCCTTGAGGTTGTGAAGGTCGACGGCGGAATCACCGCGAACGACCTGTGCATGCAGATCCAGGCGGACGTCCTGGGTGTCGACGTGGTGCGTCCGGTGGTGGCCGAGACGACCGCCCTGGGCGCGGCGTACGCCGCGGGACTGGCGGTCGGCTTTTGGGCTGGCCCGGATCAGCTGCGGGCGAACTGGCGCGAAGGCAAGCGCTGGACGCCCGCCTGGAGCGACGAACAGCGCTCCGCGGGCTATGCGGGATGGCGAAAAGCCGTGCAGCGCACACTTGATTGGGTAGAGGTGTCCTGACCCGAAAGGTGGGGACCGGCGCTTGCCGGCCCCCACCTCTACAATGCGATCAGTCGTCTTCGCCGAGGATCGTGTAGATCTCGCGGCGAGCGTTGTTGACGATGTCGATGATGCGTTGCTGCTGCTCGGTGCTGGCGGCGTGCGCGGATTGCGCTACGGCGCCAAACAATTGGCCGACAGCTGCCCTCAGTCTGAGATGCGCGGGGTCGACCCCGTCGGCGATCTCGTCCCACGGCGGGGTCGCGACCTTCTCGGCGGCTTCTTTGCCGGCGTCGGTCAGCTGGAAAAGCTTCTTGCTGCCCTCGCTTTCCGACGCGACAATCAGCCCCTCGTCGACCAGCAGTTGCAGGGTCGGGTAGACCGAGCCGGGGCTCGGCTTCCACAGGTCCTGGCTCCGCTCGGCGACCTCCTGGATGATTTCGTAGCCGTGCATCGGTCGCTCGGCGAGCAGCACCAGGATGGCGGCACGGACGTCGCCTCGGCGGCCTCGCCGGCCATGGCCGCCGCGTCGTCCGCCGCGCTGGCCCGGGCCGAAGCCTGGACCGAAGCCACCGGGACCGAATCCGCCGGGACCGAAGCCGCGGCCGAAGCCGGGCCCGAACGGCCCGTCATGACCGGCGTCGTGGCCCCGGACGAGGTCGCGGAACTCGCGGCGGGCTTGCCTGCGCTGTTCGTGCAGTGCGCGGCGGTCCTGGGGTGCGAAGCCGAAGCCCGATGGCCCCGGCCCACCCGCGAATGGCCCGCCCACATGGGGCTTGCCTGCCTCAAGAAATGGGTTATTCATAGGGTTCTTCTCGTTTCTGGAAAGCTAGCGCCGTATGCGCTAACGATACGACGACGATATATCGGAAACTATCGTTAGGCAAGACCGGAATCGAACTGGGTCTTACCTGGCAGCGGTTTGCGGGCGCCGGTAGTGGGGTAGCACCCCCACATGAGCAACGAAAACGTTGACGTGGAGGTCGAGGCAGACCTTGACCGCGGCGCCGGCGGCCCAGACCGAAGCCAGCGTGTGCGACTGTGGGTGAACTGGGGACTTGCACTGCTTACCGCGGTGGGCGCGGCCGTCGTGATGGCGGTCGCATTGGGAGCCGTTATGAGCACCGCTGCCTGCAGCGACAAGGCCTGCCCGAACCTGGGGCCAAAGGGGATCAGTTTCGACGCGCTGTTCTACGGCGCGCCGGTGGTGGCTGCCGTGGCGATACTTGTTTCCTTCTTCACCGCACGGCGACGGTGGGGATTCGTGGTCCCGGTGATCGCGCTTGCGGCGCTGATCGCCGATGCCGCCACGATTGCCGTCACAGTCGCGCAGTAATCACCACTGCGGCGGGAAACCGTTACCAGGAAACGGGCGCAACCGGGCGAGTTCCCGACGGTGCCGTTCGGCCAGGACGGCCGCCAGGGCCAACTGGGGAGGAGTCCCGGGTGGCGGTGGCGGGGCCACCCGGCTGAACACGTCATTGGCGATCCGGTAGGCCATTTGATCGCGCATATGCGGATCGAGTTGCATTGCACGTGTGAGGAATTGACGTGCGATCTCGGCTTGCTCAGCGCTCAGGCCAGACAGCTGCAGCGATGCGGCCCACCACGCCAGATGCGGCGGCATGGTGGGCGGTGGGCCAGGCTTCGGCCCACGCTCGCTGATCACCACCGTGCCGGCAAAGATGTCGCCGATTCGCTTGGCTCGCGGCGAGAGCATGCTGCAGATCACCGCGGGGCTGCCCAACAGTCCCCAGATCTCGATGACCGAAGCCAATGCCCGAAACAGGGCCTGGCGGAAGCGTTCCGGGCTGCCGTCGTCGGACACCACCCGCAGGCCCATCGCCATCTTGCCGAGCGTGCGACCGCGTGTCGCGGTCTCGAACACCAGCGGGTAGCCGACGAAAACCAGCACGGTGAAGATGATCATGATCGCCGACGTCACCGCCTCGTCGAACTGGCTGAGCGTGGCCGCCCACAATATCAATGTCATCAGGTAGCCGATCAGGATGACGCCGATGTCGATCAGCGCGCTCACCGCCCGTACCGGTAACTGGGCGACCCGCACGTCAAGCACCACGGCGTCCCCGGTCACCACCTCCGACATACAGCGAACGCTACCCTCGCTTGGCTAGTGTTTACCTGGTGGACGTCGACGCGTTCGTGCTCGCGCACCGCGACAACTGGGACCGCCTCGAACGATTGGTGAAGAACCGTCACAGGCTCGGCGGCAGCGAGGTCGACGAGCTCGTCGACCTCTACCAACGGGCGTCGACGCACTTGTCGATGCTGCGCTCGGCGTCGTCCGATTCGGCGCTGGTCGGCAGCCTTTCGAGTCTGGTCGCTCGGGCACGAGCGGCGGTCACCGGTGCCCACGCGCCGCTGTCCAGCGAGTTCACCCGGTTCTGGACTGTGTCGTTTCCGGTCGCCGCGTACCGCGCCTGGCGATGGTGGCTGGGGACGGCGGTGGTGTTCTTCGCCGTCACGGCAGTGATCGCACTGTGGGTCATCGGGAGCCAGGAAGTGCAGTCGACGATCGGAACGCCAAGCGAGCTCAACGAATTGGTCAATCACGACTTCGCCTCCTACTACAGCGAGCACGCGGCTGCCGCGTTCGCACTTCATGTGTGGGTGAACAACTCCTGGGTGGCGGCGAAGTGCATCGCGTTTGCCGTCTTGTTGGGGCTGCCGATCCCGTTCGTGCTGTTCGCCAATGCGACCAACCTCGGCGTGGTCGCCGGGCTGATGCTGCAGGCCGGCAGGGCCGACGTGCTGCTGGGATTGCTTCTCCCACACAGCCTCCTGGAGCTGACGGCGGTGTTCCTGGCGGGCGCTGCGGGCATGCGACTGGGCTGGTCGATCATCTCGCCGGGCGATCGCCCGCGCGGCCAGGTACTCGCTGAGCAGGGTCGTACCGTGATCTCGGTGGCCGTGGGTTTGGTTGTGGTGCTGCTGGTCTCGGGCGCCATCGAGGCTTTCGTGACGCCGTCCGGGCTGCCGACATCCCTGCGTATCGGCATCGGAATCCTCGCCGAAGCGGGCTTTTTGGCGTACATCGGGTATTTCGGCCGACGCGCGGTTCGGGTCGGTGACAGCGGCGACCTCGCTGACGCACCAGACGTCGTCCCAATCCGCTGAGCTAGAGCCGACCGGTGGCTTTCATCGCGAGATAACGGTCGGCCAGTGCCGGAGCGAGCTCAGTGGGCGGCGCGTCGACGACCTCCACACCACTGTGACGCAGCCGCGAGGCGATCCCCCACCGTTCATGCCGAGCACGTTCGGCGGCCGCCGCGTCGTATACCGCAGCCGCATCGGACCGCCCGCCGGCCAACTGTTCGACGCGAGGGTCGGAAACCGCGGCGACGATTACCAAATGCTTAGCCGACAGCTTGGGCAGCACCGGCAACAAGCCCTCTTCGAGTGCGCTCGCGTTGAGGTCGGTCATCAGCACTACCAGCGCTCGACGCCGGGTGCGCCGCATGATTGCGGAAACCATTGCCCTGGAGTCAGATTCGATGAGCGCCGGGTGCAGCGGCGCCATCGCCTCGACCAGGCGGCCCAGCAACTCCGTTCGGGAAGAGCCGAACACACCAACCCGAGTGGTCCGGTCGTGGGCCAGGAAATCCACATGGTCGCCGGCGCGCGATGCGAGCGCGGCCAGTAGCAGCGCAGCGTCCATCGACCAGTCCAGCCGGGGCCAGCCGCTTGGGTCGCCGGCTGTCGGATCGACTCCGACGCGGCCGGCGGAGGTTCGCCCGGTGTCGAGCACGATGACCACTCGTCGGTCACGTTCCGGCCGCCAGGTCCGGACGACCACGTCGGTGCGCCGGGCGGTTGCCCGCCAGTCGATCGAACGAACGTCGTCGCCGACCACATACTCACGCAGCGAGTCAAATTCGGTTCCCTGGCCGCGGGTCAGCGTCGGCAACAGCCCGTCGATCTCCCGAAGCCGGGCCAGCCGTGACGGCAGGTGCTTGCGGGACAGGAATGGCGGCAGCACCCGCACCTCTCCGGGAACCGGTCGCGATCTCTGCCGACCCGCCAATCCCAGCGGACCGATGCAGCGCGCCGTCACCGCCGCCGATCGCTGATCGCCGCGGCGGACGGGCTGCACCCAGATGTCCATTCGCCGGACCTGGCCGGCAGCGATATCGACCGCTTCACTTCGGGGTTCGGCCCGTGCGCTGGGCGGCCAGGCATCGCGGACCCGGCCACGGAATCGTCGTCGACCACCGTTGTGGATCAGCAGGCCGAGGGGCGCCGATTCGCCCAGCCGAACCGACCCGTTCGGCAAGCGGGTGTACTGCAGCTGCGACGCGTTGGCCGCCAACGCTATGTCGGCAAGGACCGCCACGGCCAGCAGTGCCAGCAACAACACGAAAGATTGTGCCGGCCAAGGCGATAACGTGATCGGCAGAGCGCACAGCAGCGCGATCAGTCCGGTGCGCCCGGTCAAAACCACTAGCGTGGCACCCGCACCGAGGCCAGGATGCCGTCGAGAACGCCGTCGGTGGTGGCGCCCTCCAACTCCGCCTCCGGCCGCAGCAGCACCCGGTGCCGCAGGGTTGGACGGGCCATCGCCTTCACGTCGTCGGGCGTGACGTAGCTGCGCCCGGACAGCCATGCCCACGATCGCGCCGTCGCCAGCAAGGCGGTTGCGCCACGCGGTGAGACGCCCAGCTGCAGTGCGGGCGAGTGCCGCGTCGCGCCGACGACGTCGACGATGTAGCCGAGCACCTCATCGGCCACCAGCACCCGTCGCATCGCGTCACGGCCCGCCGTCAGCTCCGCCGCCCCGGCTACCGGCCGGATCGCCGACAGATCGCGCGGGTCGAAGCCATGAGCGTGCCGGCCCAGGATGGCGATTTCGGCATCGCGCGGCGGCAGCGGCACATCCAGTTTCAGCAGAAACCGGTCGAGCTGAGCTTCCGGCAATTGGTAGGTGCCTTCGTATTCGATCGGGTTCTGGGTCGCCGCGACGATGAACGGATCGGGTAGCGGCCTGGGCTCGCCGTCCACGCTGACCTGGCGCTCTTCCATCGCTTCCAGCAGCGCCGCCTGCGTCTTCGGTGGTGTGCGGTTGATTTCGTCGGCGAGCAGAAGGTTGGTGAAGACCGGTCCGCTGCGGAAGGTGAATGCGGAGGTGCGATTGTCGTACACAAGTGATCCGGTGACGTCGCCGGGCATCAGGTCTGGCGTGAACTGGACGCGCTTGAAGTCCAATTGCAGCGCCGCGGCCAGTGAACGAACCAACAGGGTCTTGGCTACGCCCGGAACGCCTTCGAGCAGAACGTGACCGCGGCAGAGCAGCGCGATCACCAACCCGGTGATCACCGCCTCCTGCCCCACGACGGCCTTGCCGATCTCGGCGCGCAGCGCGAGTAACGCATGACGCGCCGCCTGCTCTTCCGGTGGCGCCGCGGAGCTGGCGTGTGGCTGATTCATAGGCGTGCGACCTGCCTTTCGATGTCGTCGAGTGCGCGGGCGAGCTGGATCAAGTCGGCATCGGTGGCCGGTGGCGGCCCAAACAGGATATGCCGCAACGACTCCGGGTCAGCCCGGGTGTGTTGAGCCATGGCGAGCAGCACTGTGGGGTGTGGCGTGTCCACGCCGAGACCGAGCCGGGGCAGCATCCGTTGTAGTGCTGCGCTGCGCAGCGCTTGCGCGGCCCGATCGCGGGCTCGTCGCGATCGATACAGCCGGCCGCGGCCTTCCACCGTCTCCGACGCGCGGACCACGACCGGCAGGTCCTCGGCAACGAGTGGCCCGATCCGGCGGCCCTTCCACAGCGCGACGAGCGCCACCGTCAGGCACAACTGCGCGACCATCCAGGTCACATTGTCGGGGATCAGGTCGAAAATCGTTCCCTTTCCTGATGATCCACCTTCGATGTGCTGCGGCGCGTACCACACCAGCCGGGGATGCTGACCCGCGAGGTTCATCGCCAGCGCGGCATTGCCTGCCCGCAACAGTCCCCCGTTGGTCATGAAGTCCGTATTGCCGACCACCGTCACGGTTCGGTCGCCGTCGCGGTAGCGGACCAGCGCCCCGCCGTAGCAGCTACTCACCGTGCTGTCGCCGACGGCTCGGTAGGTGTTTGACGGCTCCAGGTCAACCGACCCCGCCTGATTCGCCTCTCGCAGAGCGCAATCCGGCTTCGTTTCCGGCGCGCCGGCCTTGCCGCTGCGAATACCCGGTGCGAGCGCGGCGCGAGCGCGCGAGGTCGGTTCAATCAGCAGTAGATCGCCCGGGCTGCCGGCCAGCCTCTGCAGCAGCCCTTCGTCGGCGACGCGCTGCGTGTGGGCGAACAAGAGCAGCGTTCCGGGACGCGCAGCGTTCGCAGCCTCGTCGACGCTGTTGGCTACCACGACGGCGACGCCATGGTCACGCAGCAGCGCCACCAGCGCGTGCGCGCCGTCGGGTCCGGTCGACTCGGGATCCATAACCCCACCGGGCCGTGGCGCGGTCAGGTACGTGCCGACCGCGGCGATAGCGCAGATGGCAAGCAACGCGGGCAGCGCCCACCGCCACGTTCGTCGCCGCACCGGGCGTGGCGCCTCGGCGACCGTCACCGGACTCGGGCCCATGAGTCGGCTTCGCGGTGCGCGACGGGCCCGGATTGGCCAGCCGGAGAATGGAATCGAAGATGGTCGTCCAGATCCGCGATCAGCTGGTAGGAATCCAGGGTGCCCGGCCTCGCCCCATACGTGACGTCGTTGAATGCGGCTGCCGACCGCGACAATTCGGCGGCCAGTTGAGGTATGCGTTCGGCGGCGGCGTCGGCCAGTTCATTGGCGGTGCGACCGGGAGACGGGGCCAAGGCCCCGCTCTCTTCGAGGTCACGGGCCACCGCGCGTAAGCGATGCCGAATGGCGGCGGTCCAATCTCCTTCGGAGGCACATCGTTCCGCGATGGCGCGGTGCTGGGCGGCAGTCAGCTGACCGGCGTCGAACACTTCGTAGTCGCCGCCTTGGCGGGTGCGGATAGTCCTTCGCGCGATACGAATGGCCACCACGACCGCGACCACCAGCAGGGTGACCAATACGCTGACGGTGAACCACCCGCCCGGAAGCGACGAGCCTTTCTCGAGCAGGCGGTACAGCAACTCGTGGATCCATTCGTGGACCCGCTGCGTCACTGAGCCTTTGGGGTAGATCGGCTTGTCGAGTTCGCGCTGGGCGGCCTGGTGCGCGGTGTCGCGGTCGATGTCGATAGCGGGCATCCTCGGCTAGTCCTCACACCGGCCGGGTCAGCCAGAGATAGTCGCTCGAGGCTATCGCCGCGGGACCCCCGGCGGCACCGGTCTGCAACACCAGATCGAATGCCTCGCTGCGAATCCGGCGGTCGGCGTAGAGCAGGACAAGCACGCCCGCACTGAAAGGGGCTGTAATGATCCGGCCGATCGCCGATCCGACGGCCCCCACCGTCAGGCCCAGCAGCACGGGGCCGCCTCCGCCGAGCAGGGTACCGAGGAACTCGAACGGCACGGCGACGGCACCCGAAATCAAGGTGACCACCAACCAGGTCAGTACGCGGATACCAAACACTCGCCAAAAGCTGTTGCGTACCAATGCGAATGATCGCGTCAGGGCGCTGATCACCGGTAGCCTTTCCAACACGATCAGCGCGGGCGCGAACGACCACGCTGTGTATAGGTAGACCAACGCCGCGATCGCGCCCAGCACCAGCGGGAAACCGAGGACAATTGCCGCTCCGACGTTGCCCGCGGCGGCGATGACCCCGACGATCACCCCCACCGCACCGCACAGCACTATCAACCCGGTCGACTCGAGTGCCACCAGCCCGATCAGCGCGGGCAGCCGTCCGCGAATCCTGGCCCAGGTTTCGCCGGCGCCGATTGTCGAGCCGAAGACCGCTCGGCCGACGACGACCGCGAGCATGCCGGTCAGCAGGGCGCCGGCCAGCCAACCGACCAGCGCGCTGAGCCCTCCAGAGAGCGTCCACGCCCCCACGTCGCCGCCGGTGTGTTCCTCGGATGGGCCGGTACGCATTCGGCTGGCCGCAGCCAGTGGTCCCAGGACCGCGACGAGGGTAAGGATTTGCGTGATCACGACGACGACGGCCGTCAGCCCGAGGGTGACTCTGGGGTTGGCCCGGACGTAGACCGCCGCGCCGTTGTAGATGTCGCTCAGGCTCAGCGGCCGCAACGGGATGATCCCCGGCGCCCAGGTTCGGCGAGCCTGCGGCGGCGGTAGGCCGTAGCCGGGCCCCGGGCCATACCGGGGTTGTGGGGGATACCCGGGCTGCCAGCCGTAGCCGGGCGGGGGAGGGTAGCCGGGTGGCGGATAACCCATCGGTGGATAGCCCGGCGGTGGGTGTGCGGCGGGAGGGTAGCCGATCGGCGGGTAGCCGCCATCCGGGTAATCGGGCGGCGGCGTGCTCACCAGGTGGAGCCGCCGTCAAGGTCGATCATGGTTCCCATACTGTCGGCCACCCGGTCATTTCTCAACGTGCGCGGTGTTTGCGGGCCCGGCCGTCTGATCGTGGTGCGGCGCGTAGCGTCTCCGCCATGGCAGAACTCAAGTCCCGGTTGCGGGCGGACCTGACCGGTGCGATGAAGGCGAAGGACAAGCTGCGCACGGCAACGCTGCGGATGCTGCTGGCCGCGATCCAGACCGAAGAGGTCTCCGGCAAACAGGCCCGCGAGCTCTCCAACGACGAGGTGCTCAAGGTGCTGGCCAGGGAGTCGCGCAAGCGCGGTGAGGCCGCCGAGATCTACACCCAGAACGGCCGCGGCGAGCTGGCAGCCAACGAGCATGCCGAAGCCCGGGTCATCGACGAGTACCTGCCGACCCCGTTGACCGACGCCGAGCTGGCCGACGTCGCCGACACCGCACTCGCACAGGTTGCCGAGGAGCTGGGCGAACGGCCGGGTATGAAGCAGATGGGCATGGTGATGAAGGCGGCCACGGCGTTGGCGGCCGGCAAGGCCGACGGGGCGCGCCTGTCGAAGGCGGTCAAAGACCGCCTGTAGCCGTTTGCCTTAGCGGCACGCGGGTATCCCGAATCGTATGACGCGGTTTGGCTATACCCTGATGACAGAGCAGAACGGCCCGAAAGGCCTTGTCCAGTACGCTATTTCGGCTGAACACCGAGGTTTTGACTTCGAGGTGATCAGCGATCACTTTTCGCCGTGGCTGGCATCGCAGGGCCACGCGCCCAATGCGTGGGCGGTGTTGGGCGCGATAGCGCAGGTGACCGATCGCGTCGACCTCTATACCTACGTGACCTGTCCGACCATGCGCTACAACCCGGCGATCGTCGCGCAGCAAGCGGCGACCGTGCAGATTCTCGCCGACGGCAGGTTCACCCTGGGCCTGGGCAGCGGGGAAAACCTCAACGAGCACGTGATCGGCAAGGGCTGGCCCGCGATCACGCAACGCCAGGACATGCTGCGCGAGGCGATCGAAATCATTCGTGCGTTGTTCGACGGCGGTCTGGTCGACTGGCGCGGCGACTACTACCAAGTGGACTCCGCGCGACTGTGGGATCTGCCGGACGTCCCGGTCGGTCTCGGCGTCGCGGTGGGCGGGAAGAAGGCGATTGAAAAGTTCGGCCTCCTCGCCGACCATCTGATCGCCGTGGAACCCGACCGCGACCTCGTGTACGAGTGGCATTCCGCGCGCCAGGCCCGCGGGTTGGCCGGCGGCGGCCGGATCGTCGGTCAGATCCCGATCTGTTGGGATCCCGATCGGGACGCGGCGATCGAACGCGCGCACAACCAGTTCCGCTGGTTTGGGGGCGGATGGAAGGTTAACGCCGACTTGCCAACCCCGGCGGGCTTCGCCGGCGCGACCAAGTTTGTCCGTCCCGAGGATGTTGCCGACAGTATTCCCTGCGGACCGGATCTGGATGCGATCGTCGAGGCGGTCCGGCCGTACTGGGAGGCGGGCTTCACCGACATCGCCCTGCTGCAGGTCGGCGGAGACAGCCAGGACGAGTTTCTCAAGGAAGCCGCCGAGCCGCTGCTGGCGGCGCTCCGCTCGGAAGGAGAGCACTGATGCCAAACTCATTGCAAGGCAGGAAGGTAGCGATTCTGGCTGCCGATGGCGTGGAGAAGGTCGAGTTCGAACAGCCGCGCGCGACACTGAGCGATAACGGTGCACAGGTTCAGCTGCTGTCGCTGAAAACCGATGACATACAAGCACGCAACCATGATTTAGAACCGGCGGGAACAATCGCTGTCGATCGAGCGGTGTCGGGGGTATCCGTCGATGAGTTCGACGCGCTGGTACTGCCCGGCGGCACGGTGAATCCGGACAAATTGAGACTGGACAGTTCGGCGGTCTCGTTCGTACGAGACTTCGTGAATTCCGGCAAGCCGGTAGCTGCGATATGCCACGGACCATGGACCCTGGTAGAGGCGGGCGTGGTTGCGGGCCGCACGGTGACGTCGTATCCGAGCATCCGCACCGATCTGCGAAATGCCGGCGCCAAGGTCGTCGACGAGGAGGTCGTCGTCGACGAGAATCTGATCACCAGCCGGTCGCCGTCGGACCTTCCGGCGTTTTGCGCGGCCATCGTCAGGCAACTGGAGCAGGCTCCGGCGCGCCCCTGAGCACTTCACTGACGAAT
Source organism: Mycobacterium sp. (assembly GCF_049278535.1). Lineage (GTDB taxonomy): Bacteria > Actinomycetota > Actinomycetes > Mycobacteriales > Mycobacteriaceae > Mycobacterium. Next base: position 14,004 of record NZ_JBAPMI010000310.1, read on the forward strand.
CCGGTTTCGGCACCGCGGATTGTGGGCATCAATCACCACAAGCCGTGACAAGCATGGTGATCAGGATCTCGAAAGGCCGACGTGACGATCGCTTATCCCGCGCCGAATAATTCGCTCGATATCGATGGCGTTTACCCCCCGCAACATGACTCACAGTTGCTGATCGACTGCATGGAAGAGACCGAGTTGGCGCGGGGGCGACGGGTATTGGACCTGTGTACGGGGAGCGGCGTGGTCGCGATCGCTGCCGCTGAACTCGGTGCGGCCAGCGTGGTCGCATTCGACATCTGCCCGCGCGCGGTGTGCTGTTCGCAGGGCAATGCGGTCTACGCCGGCGTCGATGTCGAAGTTCGCGAGGGATCGTGTTCTGGCGCATTAGATTACGCGCCGTTCGATCTCATCGTGACGAACCCGCCTTACGTGCCGACCCCGCCGTCCGGCGACACCGATGTCATCCCGATCACCGCGGGGCCGGCCCGGGCCTGGGACGCGGGTGTCGACGGGCGCATGGTGTTGGACCCGTTGTGTGACACGGCGGGCGCGCTGCTGGACGCCGGCGGATCGATGTTGCTGGTCCAGTCGGCGCTTTCTGGCGTCGGCAAGTCACTGGAATCGCTGCGGTCGACCGGCCTAAACGCCGAAGTCATTGCTTCCCAGAGGATTCCCTTCGGCCCAGTGCTTTCGGCGCGGGCGCGCTGGCTGGAAGTCACCGGCCAGATCAAGCGGGGATGCCGGACAGAGGAACTGGTGGTAATCCGGGCGGACAAGCCATGACCGGGCAGTTGCGGGTTCAGGTGATTCCGAACGGGCCGGTGCTGATACCTGGGCCGGTGCGCATCGAGACGCCGGGTGGTGACGTGGTCGAATCCGACCGGTTCATGGTCGCCGTCTGCACCTGCCGCCGCAGCAAGAACTATCCGATGTGCGACACCAGCCACCGCCGTTGTCGGTCTGCGCTGCAGGCGAAGTCAGCTGAGCGGCCGTCGTAGGGAGGTCTCGCCGGCCTTCCACGACGCCATGATGACGTCGGCCAGCCGGTCTTCGACGGCGGCGTGTGCGCGAATCCCGAACACCACGTCACCGTCCAGGTGGGGTTCGCGCGCGACGAGATCGCCCACCACGTCGTTGCGTACCACCTGCTCATGAACCGCGTCGGCCTCGACGTGTTCGCGGTAGAACGTAACGCATTCCGGCGGTGCGGACATGCGCTCCAACGCCTCGGTCAGCCGGCGTGAGCCCGGCGACGAGGTGATCTCCGTCGAGGCGAAATGCCCGACGGCGGCTCCGCGGAACTCGCGGTGTAAACCGAAGAGCGACATCAGGTTCACCACCGCAAGCGATTCGGCGGGAACCACTTCCAGATAGGCAAGGTAGGTCGCGTCGAGCCCCGCTGCGGTCAACAAGTCGGCGAACAGCTGCTGATGCAACTTTGCGCCGTGCCCCGCGCCGTATTCGTCGAATTCGACTGCGACGAAAGATGCCTTGGCCTGGCCGGTGAGACGAGGGATCGCGAAGGCGTGCGGGTCGCCTTCTTTGAGGTGATACAACGAGCGATGCACGAAATATTCGCGCATCTGATCCCAGGTTCCGTTGTCGCGCAACCAGTATGACGGCCCGGCCCCGTCGGACGCCTCGATCGACAGGTCGTCCATTTCGGCCTGGGCCGTTCGGCCCGATTCGATAGGCCCGACGTCGCGACGCACTTTGGCCAGAAATGCGCGTTCCAGTTGTGCTCGCAGATGGAGCAATCCGGGATTCCACTCCCAG
>NZ_JBAPMI010000311.1:0-10560 GCF_049278535.1 Mycobacterium sp.
ATCGCGTCCGGCTTGACCTGGCGCATCGTCTGGGTGGCCAGCACGTGCTCGACCTGGGTGGTGCCGATCCCGAAGGCCAGCGCGCCGAACGCGCCGTGCGTCGAGGTGTGGCTGTCGCCGCACACCACCGTCATTCCCGGCTGAGTCAGACCGAGTTGCGGACCCACGACATGGACGATGCCCTGTTCGATGTCGCCCATCGGATAGAGCCGAACGCCGAATTCCTCGCAATTGCGGCGCAGCGTCTCCACCTGTGTACGCGACACCAGGTCGGCGATCGGCTTGTCGATGTCGATCGTCGGCACGTTGTGGTCTTCGGTGGCGAGCGTCAGATCGGGCCGCCGCACCGGCCGGTCGGCCAGTCGCAGACCGTCAAAGGCCTGCGGGCTGGTGACTTCGTGCACGAGGTGCAGATCGATGTAGATCAGGTCGGGTTCGGTGCTGCCGCCCGACGCCACCACATGGTCGTCCCACACCTTCTCCGCAAGGGTGCGCGGACGGGCTGCGTCGTTGTGGGCTGAAGTTTTCGTCACGAGCTCATCCCAATTCGTTGATCTCACTATGCGAGACGTTAGTATCTCTCTGTGAGACAGGATAGCGGCATCGGCGTTCTTGACAAAGCCGTGGGGGTATTGCGCACGATCGCGGAATCGCCCTGTGGGCTAGCTGAATTGTGCGATCGCACAGGTCTACCCAGGGCAACCGCACACCGATTGGCTGCGGGCTTGGAAGTTCATCGACTGCTGGCCCGCGACAACGAGGGCCGTTGGCGTCTGGGTCCCGCGATCAGCGAGCTGGCGACCCAGGTCAACGACCCATTGCTGGCGGCCAGCGCGGTAGTTCTGCCACGACTCCGTGAGATCACCGGCGAGAGCGTCCAGTTGTACCGGCGCGAAGGCACCTCGCGAATCTGCATCGCAGCGATGGAACCGCCTGCAGGCCTGCGCGATACGGTCCCCGTCGGCGCGCGCTTGCCGATGACGGCCGGTTCCGGAGCCAAGGTGCTTCTGGCATACAGCGACGACGCCATCCGTGCGGCGGTGTTGCCCGACGCGAAGTTCAGCGACCGCGTGCTGGCCGAGGTGCGGCGCCGCGGTTGGGCTCAGAGCGCAGCCGAACGCGAGCCCGGAGTGGCAAGTGTCTCGGCGCCGGTGCGTGATGCCCACGGTTCGGTGATCGCCGCCATCTCGGTGTCAGGTCCTATCGATCGGATGGGCCGCCGGCCGGGCGCACGCTGGGCTGCCGACCTGCTGGCGGCCGCCGACGCGCTCGCTCGCCGGTTGTGATGCACACCGCATCGCCCGCGGTTCGAGTGTCGAATAGTGACCTGACACACTGTCGCCATGGGAACGAACCAGCGTGCGCAGATCCTCATGTCCGAGGCGGAGATCACCGACTTCGTCACCAATAGCCGTACCGGCACGCTAGCCACCATCGGTTCGGACGGGCAGCCACACTTGACGGCGATGTGGTACGGCGTGGTCGACGGCGAGATCTGGCTGGAGACCAAAGCCAAATCGCAGAAAGCCGTCAACCTCAAGCGCGATCCGCGAGTCAGCTTCATGATCGAGGACGGTGACACCTACGACACTCTGCGCGGGGTGTCGTTCGAAGGCGTCGCTGAGATCGTGGACGATCCGGATGCGATATTCCGCGTCGGCGTCAGCGTGTGGGAGCGTTACACCGGGCCCTACACCGAAGAGATGAAGCCGGCGGTGGACATGATGATGAATAAGCGTGTCGCGGTGCGCATCGTGAGCCGGCGCAATCGCTCGTGGGACCACCGCAAGCTAGGAATTCCGGCGATGCCGGTCGGCGGCTCAACCGCCGCGGCCGCGAGCTGACACGCATTATGAGTGAGTAGCCCCGATGGGATTCGAACCCACGCTACCGCCGTGAGAGGGCGGCGTCCTAGGCCGCTAGACGACGGGGCCGGAACCGATCCGAGCAGCCAGCATAGCTCAATGCCGTACGCCCACCTAATCGCTAGGCGGTGGAACGACATTGGAAAAATACTGCTGGGGTACCAGGACTCGAACCTAGAATGGCTGAACCAGAATCAGCTGTGTTGCCAATTACACCATACCCCATTGGCTGCCTAAAACTGCTGTTCAGAGGCCTGTCTGCCGAACCTGCGCGGTCATACGGGCACTGCTGTCAGCCGTGATGGGCCGACGTGCACACTACCAAACAAACAGGTCACACCTCACCCGCGCCCGACACCGCGGCCTCCCCCGGACCGCCGACGGCCGGCGTGCGAATATGAGTAACCCCCATCACCGATCACAGCAGATGCGCGCGACATCGGCGACGCCAGGTCACAACACTGCGGGATGGGCCATCCAAGCTACGGATTCTGTTTTTGGACAACAGGATTCGATAGAGTTCCGATTTCGGAAATGGTGATGTTGACGGTGTCGCCGTCCACGATGGGACCCACGCCCGCGGGTGTGCCGGTCAGGATGAGATCCCCCGGCAGCAAGGTCATCACCGCCGAGATCCACTCCACGATCGAACCGACATCGTGGATCATCAGCGAGGTCCGGCTGTCCTGTTTGACCTCGCCGTTGACCTCGGTACGCAAGGTCAGGTCGGACGGGTCGACGTTGGTCTCGATCCAGGGTCCGACAGGGCAGAACGTGTCGTGACCCTTGGCCCGGGTCCACTGGCCATCAGCCTGCTGCTGATCGCGAGCCGACACGTCGTTGGCAATCGTGTAGCCCAGAATGCTCTCGGACGCGCGATCGGCCGTGACGTCCTTGCAGGGGCGGCTGATGACCGCCGCCAGCTCGCCCTCGAAGTGCACCGGCGATGCGTTGCCCGGCAATCGAATCGGCACATTGGGTCCGATGATCGCGGTGTTGGGTTTGAGGAAGATGACCGGGTCGGCCGGCGCCGTGCCACCCATCTCGGCGATGTGGTCGGCATAGTTCTTGCCGATACAGACCACCTTGCTGGCCAGGATCGGGGCCAGCAGCCGCACGTCGGCCAGCGGCCAGGTGCGACCCGTGAAAGTCGGAGTGCCAAACGGATGCTCAGCGATCTCACGGACGGTCATTTCGTCGGGTTCGCCCTCAATGGAGACGAACGCGACGCCATCGGGACTGGCAATTCGGCCAAGGCGCATTCGCCTCAGCCTAGTGAGCGCCGACCGGGGCCCGCACGGCCGGGGCGGTTGTCGCTTACACCCAGCAACCACATGGCTATGCGAGCATGGATCGATGTCGACGGATTCGGCCCCGACGGTCGGACTCACTGCGGGCCGACGCTGGTCGATCGTCATCATTTCGCTGCTGGTAACCGCGAGCGCATTCATCTTCATCAACGGCGTCGCCTTTCTGATCCCCGCACTGGAAGAGGATCGCGGGACGACGCTGGCCGAAGCCGGACTGCTGTCGTCGATGCCGAGCTTCGGCATGGTCGCGACGCTGATCCTGTGGGGCTATCTGCTCGACCGGGTGGGCGAACGGGTCGTGCTGACGGTCGGCTCGGCGCTGACGGCGGGCGCCGCCTACGCGGCGACCACCGTGCACTCCACGGTCGCGTTCGCAGCGTGGCTGTTCGTCGGAGGCATGGCGGCCGCCAGCTGTAACTCGGCAGGCGGTCGGCTGGTCTCCGGTTGGTTCCCACCGGAGCAACGGGGTTTGGCGATGGGCGTCCGGCAGGCCGCGCAACCACTCGGAATCGCGTTGGGCGCGTTGGTCATTCCAATCTTCGCCGAGCACGCCCGGTCGGCGACGTCGGCACTGATATTCCCGGCCGTGCTGTGCGCGGCGGCCGCGGTGCTCAGCGTTGTGGCCATCATCGACCCACCGCGCAAGGAATGGGACGAGGCCACCGAACAGGAGTTGGCCAACCCGTACCGCGGATCTTGGGTGCTGCGAAGAATTCACGCCGTCTCGGCGCTGCTGATGGTGCCCCAGACCGTGACCGTGACGTTCATGCTGATCTGGCTGATCGCGAACTATCGGTGCTCGATTCCGATGGCGGGTTGCCTTGTCACGGTGTCACAGTTGCTCGGGGCGGTGGGCCGCGTCCTGGTCGGCCGGTGGTCGGACCGGGTCGGGTCGCGGCTGCGACCGGTCCGGATCATCTCCGCCGTCGGTGTCGTGGCTCTCGTCGGCTTGGCGTTTGCCGATCATCTGCGCTCATTCATCGCGGTGCCGCTGATGGTCGCCGCCTCGGTCGTGGCAGTGCTCGACAACGGGCTGGAATCCACCGCGATCACCGAATACGCCGGACCGTTCTGGAGTGGGCGCTCACTGGGCCTGCAGAACACCTATCAGCGGCTGATGGCGGCCGGCGCACCACCGGCGTTCGGTGTGCTGATCGCCAACCACAGTTATCCGCCGGCATTTCTCCTCTGCGGGCTGTTCCCGCTACTCGCGGTGCCGATCGTGCCGGCCAGCACGTTGCCGCCCGGCCTGGAGACTAGAGCGCGGACGCAATCCTTTCGCCGACTTCGGCGGTGGATAGTTTTTCGGGCGGGCGACTGGCCAGATGGGACGCCACGGCCCGGTCCACTCGCGCGGCGGCAGCGTCTTCGCCGACGTGGGAAAGCAGCAGCGCCACCGACATGATCGCGGCGGTCGGGTCCGCGATCCCCTGACCGGCGATATCCGGCGCGCTGCCGTGCACCGGTTCGAACATCGACGGGTTGGTTCGGGTGGCGTCGATATTTCCACTGGCCGCCAACCCGATTCCGCCGCAGACCGCGGCGGCCAAATCGGTGATGATGTCGCCGAACAAGTTGTCGGTGACGATGACATCGAAGCGGCCGGGATCGGTGACCAGGTGGATGGTCGCGGCGTCGACGTGCTGGTAGGCCACCTCGACGTCGGGATACTTCTCGCCGACCTCCTGCACGGTCCGTGACCACAGGGAGCCGGCGAACGTCAGCACGTTCGTCTTGTGCACCAATGTCAGATGTTTGCGACGCTGCTGAGCGCGCGTGAACGCGTCTTCCACAACTCGGCGGACACCGAACGCCGTGTTGATGCTGACCTCGGTGGCCACCTCATGGGGAGTACCGACTCGAATCGCGCCGCCGGTTCCGGTGTAGGGGCCCTCGGTGCCCTCGCGGACCACCACGAAGTCGATGTCCGGGTTGCCGGCAAGCGGGCTGCTCACGCCCGGATAGAGCCGGCCGGGCCGCAGGTTGACGTGGTGGTCGAGCTCAAATCGCAGCCGTAGCAGCAGACCTCGCTCGAGCAGGCCACTTGGCACCGAAGGATCGCCGATGGCGCCCAACAGGATTGCGTCGTGGCCTCGCAGTTCGGCCACCGCGGTATCGGGCAGCACTTCACCGGTCGCGTGAAATCGCTTGGCGCCCAAGTCGTAATGCGTTTTGTGCACGCCGGGCAAGACCGTGTCGAGCACCTTGACCGCTTCGGTCACGACCTCAGGCCCGATCCCGTCACCCGGGATGACGGCGAGTTTCACGACAGGTCAACCGCTTCAAGCTTGTTGGCCTTGACGGCTGACCTGATCTCAGCGCGGACGTCGGCGGGTACATCGCGATCTACCCGCAGCAGGATCGTCGCACCGGGTCCCTCGGCATCCTCGGACAGCTGGGCGGCCTGGATGTTGACTCCCGCGGTGCCCAGCAGCGTGCCGATCTTGCCCAGCGCCCCGGGCTGATCGGCGTAATTGATGACCAGATAGAAGCCCTGGGCGCGCAGATCGAAGTTGCGGCCGTTGATCTGCACGATCTTCTCGACCTGCTGCGGACCGGACAACGCCCCGGCCACGTTGACGACCGAACCGTCAGCGGCCACGGCGCGGACATCGACGACGCTGCGGTGGTTGGGGCTTTCGGTGGCAGTGCTGATATCGGCGGCCACGCCGCGTTCTTCGGCGATCGCCGGGGCGTTGACGAACGTCACCTGGTCCTCGATCACCGCTGAGAACAAACCGCGCAAGGCCGAAAGCCGAAGCACGTCAACATCTTCGCTCGCCAGCTCACCGCGCACCTGCACCGACAGCGACGTCGGCAGTTCCTCGCTGAGCGCACCAGCCAGCACCCCGAGCTTGCGGGCCAGGTCCAGCCATGGCGCCACCTCTTCGCTGACCGCGCCGCCGCCGACGTTGACCGCGTCCGGAACGAATTCGCCTGCCAGCGCCAGCTTCACGCTGGCGGCGACGTCAGTGCCGGCGCGGTCCTGGGCCTCTTCGGTCGATGCCCCGAGGTGCGGGGTTGCGACCACCTGCGACAGCTCGAACAGCGGGCTGTCCGTGCACGGCTCTTTGGAGTAGACGTCGACGCCGGCACCGCGCACATGTCCGCTGGAGATGGCGTCGGCCAGCGCCGCCTCGTCGATGAGTCCGCCACGAGCGGCGTTGACGATGATGACGCCCGGCTTGGTTTTGGCCAGCGCCTCTTTGTCGATCAGGCCGGCGGTCTCGGGCGTCTTCGGCAGGTGCACCGAGATGAAGTCCGCCCGTCCCAACAGATCGTCGAGGCTGAGCAGTTCGATGCCCAATTGCGCGGCCCGCGCCGCAGACACGTAAGGGTCGTACGCGACGATGTGGGCCTCGAATGCGGCCAGCCGCTGGGCAACCAGCTGTCCGATGCGGCCCAAGCCGACGACTCCGACGGTCTTGCCGAAGATCTCGGTGCCGGAGAACGACGACCGCTTCCAGGCGTGCTCGCGCAGCGAGGCATCAGCGGCCGGAATCTGCCGGGCCGCGGACAGCAGCAGCGCCACGGCGTGCTCGGCGGCGCTGTGGATGTTCGACGTCGGCGCGTTGACGACCAGCACACCGCGCTCGGTGGCCGCATCGACGTCGACGTTGTCCAGCCCGACGCCGGCGCGGGCGACGATCTTGAGTTTGGGTGCAGCGCTCAGCACCTCGGCGTCGACGGTTGTGGCCGAACGGACCAGCAGTGCGTCAGCCTCGGGCACCGCGGCCAGCAGCTTCTCGCGGTCGGGGCCGTCGACCCAGCGCACCTCAACCTGGTCACCCAGGGCCTCGACGGTTGATTGGGCAAGTTTGTCAGCGATCAAAACAACAGGCAGGCTCACGCGGGCCAGCCTAACGGTCAACCTTGACCCGACGAACGCCACGGTCGCCGATCGCACCCGCTAGCAGCGTCGAACGTGCATTCAGAGCGAGAAAATCGCCAAAATTTCGCTCTGAGTACGCGTTCGGCGCGGGGGCTCTGCGTGTCGGTGCCCAGGTGAATCCGGTCGGTAACCCCGCGACAGGGGCCGGGGCCCGCGAAAGATAAGCCAGATACACGAAACGCCGCAGACGGTCGCGATGGTTTAAATCTCGCGGCGGCCCACCCCGCTAGGCGGTTTCGGTGATCGGGCGGTCGACCCAGCTCATCAGGTCGCGCAGCTTCTTTCCGGTGACCTCGATCGGGTGCTCGGCGTTCTCCTTGCGCAGGCCCTCGAGCTCCTTGTTGCCGCCCTCGACGTTGGCGACCAGCTTCTTGGTGAAGGTGCCGTCCTGGATGTCGCGCAGGATGGCACGCATGCGCTCTTTGGTGTCGGAGTCGATGACACGCGGACCCGACAAATAGCCACCGAACTCCGCGGTGTCGGACACCGAGTAGTTCATCCGTGCGATGCCGCCCTCGTACATCAGGTCGACGATCAGCTTGAGCTCGTGCAGCACCTCGAAGTAGGCCATCTCCGGCGGGTAGCCCGCCTCGACCATCACGTCGAAACCGGTCTTCACCAATTCCTCTGTGCCACCGCACAACACGGCCTGTTCACCGAATAGGTCGGTTTCGGTCTCGTCTTTGAAGGTGGTCTTGATGACGCCGGCGCGGGTGCCACCGATCGCCTTGGCGTAGGACAACGCCAGCGCCTCGCCGTTGCCGGCGGGGTCCTGGTCGACGGCGATCAATGCGGGAACACCCTTGCCGTCGACAAACTGGCGACGCACCAAGTGCCCCGGGCCTTTCGGCGCCACCATCGCGATGGTGACGTTGCCAGGCGGCTTGATCAGGTCGAAGTGGATGTTGAGCCCGTGCCCGAAGAACAACGCATCGCCGTCCTTCAAGTTGGGTTCGATGTCATTCTTGAAGATGTCGGCCTGCGCGGTGTCGGGCGCCAGCAGCATGATCACGTCGGCCCACTTGGCGACCTCGGCGGGGGTGTCGACCGTCAGACCCTGCTCTTCGACCTTGGCCCGCGACTTCGAGCCCTCCTTCAGGCCGACACGAACCTCAACGCCGGAGTCGCGCAGGCTCAGCGAGTGCGCGTGTCCCTGGCTGCCATACCCGATCACGCCGACTTTGCGGCCCTGAATGATCGACAGGTCGGCATCATCGTCGTAGAACATCTCCAAAGCCACGTGAATGTCTCCTTCTCTCTTGGCTTTTCGAACTAAATCTCGAATTGGGTCAACTACTTTGCGGTACCGATAGCGCGTGGTCCCCGGGAGAGTGAAACCACTCCCGATTGGACGATTTCGCGGATGCCGAACGGCTCGAGCACCTTCAGCAGCGCTTCGAGCTTGCCGTGGTCACCCGTGGCCTCGATGGTCAGCGATTCCGGCGATACATCGATCACCTTGCCGCGGAACAGGTTCACCGCTTCGATGACCTGGCTGCGGGATCCGGCGTCGGCCCGGACCTTGATCAGCGCCAACTCGCGAGACACCGATTTGTCGTCATCCTGCTCGATGATCTTGATGACGTTGATCAGCTTGTTGAGCTGTTTGGTGATCTGCTCGAGAGGGGTGCTCTCCGCGGAGACCACGATGGTCATCCGCGACATGTCCTTCTGCTCGGTGGCACCGACGGCCAGCGACTCGATGTTGAACCCGCGTCGCGAGAACAGCGCCGCCACCCGGGCCAGCACACCGGGCTTGTCCTCGACAAGCACCGACAAGGTGTGCGTCGTCGTCGTCGATCCGGTCATATGCGCCGCTCCTCCTCATCGCTACGCTCTGCATCGTCGCCGACGCGCATCAGGCGTGCCCTTCGCTTTCGTCGTCGAACAGCGGGCGGATGCCGCGGGCAGCCTGGATCTCGTCATTGCTGGTCCCGGCGGCAACCATCGGCCACACCTGCGCGTCGGCGCCGACGACGAAGTCGATCACCACCGGGCGGTCGTTGATCGCGCGAGCCTGGTTGATCACGTCCACGACGTCTTCCTCACGTTCGCAACGCAATCCGACACAGCCCAGCGCCTCGGCCAGCTTGACGAAGTCCGGGATCCGGCGCGAGTGGGTGGCCAGGTCGGTCTGCGAGTACCGCTCCTCGTAGAACAGGGTCTGCCACTGCCGCACCATTCCCAGGTTGCCGTTGTTGATCAACGCGACCTTGATCGGCGCGCCTTCGATCGCGCAGGTGGCCAGCTCCTGGTTGGTCATCTGGAAGCAGCCGTCGCCGTCGATCGCCCAGACCTCGGCGTCCGGACGGGCCATCTTGGCGCCCATGGCCGCCGGGACGGCGAAGCCCATGGTGCCCAACCCCCCGGAATTGAGCCAGGTGCGCGGCTTTTCGTAGGAGATGAACTGCGCGGCCCACATCTGGTGCTGGCCGACACCGGCGACGTAGACCGCATCGGGGCCGGCGATCTCGCCCAGCTTCTCGATGACGTACTCCGGGCTCAGGCTGCCGTCGCTCTGCGGCCCGTAGCTCAGCGGGTAGGTGGCCTTCACCCCGTCGAGGTAGTTCCACCACTTGGCGATGTCGATCTTCGCCGGGGCGTCATCGTGCCGAAGCGCCGCGATCAGCTCGGTGATCACGGCCTTGACGTCGCCGACGATCGGCACATCGGCGTGCTTGTTCTTGCCGATCTCGGCGGGGTCGATGTCGGCGTGAATGACCTTGGCCTCGGGGGCAAACGAGGCGAGTTGTCCGGTGACCCGGTCGTCGAACCGGGTACCCAGTGCGATCAGCAGGTCACTGCGCTGCAGTGCGGCCACCGCGGAGACAGTGCCGTGCATACCCGGCATGCCCAAGTGCTGGCGGTGGCTGTCCGGGAAGGCGCCGCGCGCCATCAGAGTGGTGACCACCGGGATTCCGGTCAGCTCGGCCAGCTCCCGCAACTGCTCGGTGGCCTCGCCGCGGATGACACCGCCGCCGACGTAGAGCACCGGCTTGTGCGCCGCGGCGATCAGCTTGGCAGCCTCGTGGATCTGGCGGTTGTGTGGTTTGGTGTTCGGCTTGTAGCCGGGCAGATCCATCCGCGGCGGCCAGCTGAACGTGCACGGCGCCTGCAGCACATCTTTCGGGATGTCGACGAGCACCGCGCCCGGCCTGCCGCTGGCGGCGATGTGGAAGGCCTCGGCCATCACCCGTGGGATGTCGTCGCCGTCGCGAACCAGGAAGTTGTGCTTGGTGATCGGCATCGTGATGCCGGAGATGTCGGCTTCCTGGAAGGCATCGGTGCCGATGAGGGCACGACCGACCTGTCCGGTGATGGCGACGACCGGGATCGAGTCCATCTGCGCGTCGGCCAGCGGCGTCACGAGGTTGGTGGCACCGGGACCCGAGGTCGCCATCATCACGCCCACCTTCCCGGTGGCGTGCGCGTAACCGCTGGCCGCGTGCCCGGCGCCCTGTTCGTGCCGGACCAGCACGTGCCGCAGCTTCTC
>NZ_JBAPMI010000312.1:0-10997 GCF_049278535.1 Mycobacterium sp.
GCTCAAGACCGGTTTCACGAAGACCTGGTGAGGGGAATCCAATGACTGCCACGCAAGCGAGGAAGACCTCCACCAAGGACACCGACGTCGTCGAGATGTCGTGGGACCCGATCACCCGGATCGTCGGGAGTCTCGGGATCTACGCCTCCATCGACTTCAAGCAGAAGGAGGTCCGCGAGTGCCACAGCACCTCGTCGATCTTCCGCGGCTACTCGATCTTCATGAAGGGCAAGGATCCCCGCGACGCCCACTTCATCACCAGCCGCATCTGCGGCATCTGCGGCGACAACCACGCCACGTGTTCGTGCTACACACAGAACATGGCCTACGGCGTCAAGCCGCCGCATCTGGGTGAGTGGATCGTCAACCTCGGTGAGGCCGCGGAATACATGTTCGACCACAACATCTTCCAGGAGAACCTGGTCGGCGTGGACTTCTGCGAGAAGATGGTCTCCGAGACCAACCCGGGTGTGCTGGCCAAAGCCGAGAACACCCCGGCTCCGCACGCCGGCGAACACGGGTACAAGAGCATTGCCGACATCATGCGCTCGCTGAACCCGTTCAGCGGCGAGTTCTACCGCGAGGCACTACAAGTCAGCCGGTATACGCGAGAGATGTTCTGCCTCATGGAAGGCCGCCACGTACACCCGTCCACGCTGTATCCCGGCGGCGTCGGTACCGTCGCGACCATTCAGCTGATGACCGACTACATCACGCGGCTAATGCGCTACGTCGAGTTCATGAAGAAGGTCGTGCCCATGCACGACGACCTCTTCGACTTCTTCTACGAGGCCATGCCCGGTTACGAAAAGGTCGGCCTGCGCCGCACCCTGCTGGGGTGTTGGGGTTCTTTCCAAGACCCCGACGTGTGCAACTTCGAGTACAAGGACATGGAGCGCTGGGGCAACGCCATGTTCGTCACCCCGGGCGTGGTCGTCGACGGCAAGCTGGTGACCCACTCGCTGGTCGACATCAACCTTGGCATCCGAATCCTTTTGGGCAGCTCGTATTACGACGACTGGAACGAACAGGAGATGTTCGTCAAGACCGACCCGCTGGGCAATCCGGTCGACCGGCGCCATCCGTGGAACCAGCACACCAACCCGCACCCGCAGAAACGGGACATGGACGGCGGCAAATACAGCTGGGTGATGTCTCCGCGTTGGTTCGACGGCAAGGATCATCTGGCTCTGGACACCGGTGGCGGTCCGCTGGCCCGGCTGTGGTCGACCGCGCTGGCCGGCCTGGTCGACATCGGCTACGTCAAGGCGACCGGCCATTCCGTGCAGATCAACCTGCCCAAGACCGTCCTGAAAGGTCCGGTTGAATTCGAGTGGAAGATCCCGCAGCACGGGTCCAACACCATCGAGCGGGACCGGGCCAGGACCTACTTCCAGGCCTATGCGGCAGCGTGCGCGTTGCACTTCGCCGAAAAGGCGCTCGTCGAAATTCGGGCCGGTCGAACCAAGACCTGGGAGAAGTTCGACGTGCCCAAGGAGGGAATCGGCTGCGGCTTCACCGAGGCGGTGCGCGGAGTCTTGAGCCACCACATGGTGATCCGGGACGGCAAGATCGCCAATTACCACCCGTACCCGCCCACCCCGTGGAATGCCAACCCGCGCGACAGCTTTGGCACGCCAGGCCCCTACGAGGACGCGGTGCAAGGACAGCCGATCTTCGAGGAGAACGACCGGGAGCACTTCAAGGGCATCGACATCATGCGCACGGTGCGCAGCTTCGACCCCTGCCTGCCTTGTGGTGTGCACATGTACCTGGGCAAGGGCAAGACGCTGGAGCGGCTGCACTCACCGACGCAAGCAGCGACCGGGGAGTGATGTATGGCTGATCGCCCGGAGGAGTTGGAGGGGGACGCGCAGTGGCGCTCGGCGGGCGATCGGATCCAGACGCTGTTGGATGCGACGTCGGCCGGCGGCACGGTGGCGCGCGAGCGCGCCGAGCAGTTGGTTCGCGAAGTAGTCGAGCTCTACGGCGCAGGCTTGACGCGGATCATGGCGGCAGTCGGCGATCGAGCGGATTCCGGCTTGCTGAACCGTTTGGTCGCCGACGACTTGGTGGCCAGCCTGCTGCTCGTCCACGGTTTGCACCCGCACGACCTGCGTCGCCGGGTTGCCGACGCGCTCGACCGGGTCCGACCGTATCTGGGCTCACACGGCGGCGACGTACATCTGCTCGACATCGTCGGCGACGCCGTGCAGCTTCAGTTCGCCGGTAGCTGCAAGAGTTGCCCGTCGTCGGCGGTGACGCTGGAGCTGGCGGTTGAGGATGCGATTCGTGCTGCGGCACCGGAGGTTTCGTCGATTGAGGTGGTGACCCCCGAAGCCGCGCCAGCCGAGTCAACGACGGTGATTCCGGCGGAATCACTGTTGGCTCAGGTCCATTCCAGGGCCCACGCCAACGGCGGCGCCTCGGCGGCGTGGCATCCGGTGCCCGACCTGGCCAATCTGGCGCCCGGCGAGGTCGGCGGCTTCTCAGTGGCCGGCGCCGTTGTGCTGGCCTGCCGGGTTGGCGACCAGCTGTACACCTATCGCGACTACTGCCCGGCCTGTGATGGATCCTTGGCCGGCGCGGCGTTGCACCGACGGGCCACGACCGCCGAGCCGGTGCTGCGATGTCCGCGCTGCCACGCGCATTTCGACGTCGTGCACGCCGGATTGGGCCTCGACGATGGCGCGGACCGCCATCTCGATCCCGTCCCGCTGCTGTTGCGCGACGGGGTGCTGTCCGTCGCGGTACCGGCCGAGCCGATGGGCGCGCCGGCATGACCACTCCATATGACGTCTTAAGCCGAATCACCAGCAACCCGCGGACACCGCAACCTGCCGGGGAGCGGTGTGAAATGTGCTCAGAGAGCATCGCCGACGAGCATCAGCACGTGGTGAATGTGCCTGGACGGCAACTCATGTGCGTGTGCCGCGGCTGCTACCTGCTGTTCACCGACAGCCACGCGCAACTGCGCTACCGCTCCGTTCCCGACCGGTACCTGTCTTTTCCCGACTTCGCGCTTGATCGTCGCACCTGGGAACTGCTGCAGATCCCGGTCGGCCTCGCGTTCTTCTTCCGCAACTCGGCACTCGATCGCACCGTCGCGTTCTATCCGGGACCGGCGGGGGCAACCGAATCCGATCTGGACCTCGAGGCCTGGACCGCGATCAACTCAGCCGACCCCCGGGTAGGCTTGCTCGCCGACGACGTCGAGGCGCTGCTTGTGCGAGTCCGCGAGGACGAACAGCCCGATTGCTATCTGGTTCCCATCGACGCCTGCTACGAGTTCATCGGCGGGCTGCGAATGCTGTGGCGTGGCTTCGACGGTGGGCAAGAGGCGCGCGAATTCATCGATGCGTTCTTCGGTCAGCTGGCCTCCCGTAGCACGGAGCAACGCTGATGACGGGCCCCACCGTCCAGGCCACCGGCTTGACATTCACAGTCCGCGACGTGGTTCCCGAGCCCTACGCGGCAGTGCCGATATTGGCCGCGCGCATCAGTGTTTCGGCGCCGGACGACGAGCCCGTGCACGCCATCGCACTGCGCTGCCAGGTCCGCATCGAACCTTTGCGACGCGGCTACTCCGACGACGAAGCGGCCGGGCTGATCGATTTGTTCGGGCCACGAGAACGCTGGGCCACCACCCAGCGCACCTTCCTGTGGCAGCACTGCACGGCGATGGTGCCGGCATTCGTCGGCACCAACGAGATCACGCTGCCCCTGGAGTGCACCTACGATTTCGAGGTCGCGGCCGCCAAGTACCTGCACGCGCTGCGCGAGGGCGCCGTTCCCCTGCAATTCCTGTTCAGCGGGACCGTATTCACAGCCGGTCAACGCGGTTTCTCCGTTCAGCAAGTGTCATGGGACTGCGAGGACCACTACGACATGCCGGTAACGGTGTGGCAGGAACTCATCCGGTTGCACTACCCGAACACCGGGTGGGTACGGCTGTCTCACGATGCGGTAGCCGCGTTGGCCGCCTACAAGTCGGCGCGCGGCCTGTTGAGCGTCGAGGACGCGGTCACGACGCTGCTCAGCGCGGCGCATCAGGAGGCGCGATGACCGCGGATTGGGACCGGGCCCGGGCCGTCGCCGACGCCGTCCTGTACGAGGGCTACCTGCTCTACCCGTACCGCGCGACCTCGAGCAGGAACCGATCACGTTGGCAGTGGGGCGTTTTGGGCCCTGCGGGCGCGGCCGACGCCGGGATCGGCGAAGAGGACACCATCGCAGCACAGTTCCTCGTCGACGGAGCGCAAGCCATCAACCTGGTGGTTCGCTTCCTGCAACTGCAGCACCGCCGTGTCGAACGCGACATCGGTGGCGGCCGTTTCGAAACCGTGGACGAGCTGATCACGCCGGCGGGTTCGTGGCTGACCTGGGACGAAGCGATCGAGTGCGAAACATCGTTCGGCCCGTTCGCGATTGACGATCCCGACCAGCCGTGGTCACTGCCGCTGACCGCCGCTCCGGCAACCGACGTCGAAACGGTCGAGGGCGGTCGGCTGGTCCGGACCCGGCGTCAGGTGAGCGCCGCGTTGACCGTGAGCTTCGAGCCAGACGGCACACTACATCGGGTTTCGGTACGGGTCACCAACACCGGTGCTGCTGCGATGGACAAGGACGATGCGATAGCGCGTTCCCTGATCGGCACCCACATCATCGCGGAAGTCGTTGGGGGCGAGCTTGTCTCGCTCCTCGAACCGTCACCGCCCGCTACCGAGGCGGTGTCCCGATGCAGTCAGCATCGCTGTTTTCCGGTGCTGGCCGGCCCGCCCGGCGCCGCCGATCTGCTGCTGATCTCGCCGATCATCCTCTATGACCACCCCGAGGTCGCCGAACAGAGCGAGACCGCGCTCTACGACTGCACCGAGATCGACGAGATCCTGACGCTGCGCGTGATGACGATGACGGACCAGGAGAAGGCACAGGCCCGGGCCACCGATCCGCTCGCCGCGCAGATCATCGACAGCTGTGACTCGATGTCGCCCGAAGCCATGGCGCGTCTGCATGGAGCCCTGCGGGATCCGCGGGAGGCCGTTGGCCTGATTCCGGAGGTGCCTGACGGCGTGGATTGGTGGGATCCGCTGGCCGACAACGCGGTCCAGCCTGACTTGGATGCTGTGCTGGTGAACGGTGTCCGGGTTGCGCGAGGCAGTCGGGTGCTGCTGCATCCGGGGCGTCGAGCCGACGCACAGGACCTGTTCTTCGCGGGCAAGACAGCTCGTGTCACCACCGTGCACGAAGACGTCGACGGCAATCAGCACGTCGGGGTCGTCGTCGAGGACGATCCGGCGGCCGACCTGCACGAGTGGTACGGCCGCTACCTGTACTTCTCCCCCGACGAAGTCGAACCGCTCGAAACCACCACCACTGAAAGGAATTCAACATGGAGATCCTAGGATGGGTGTTTATCGGCCTCCTGTCGTTGTTCGTACTGACCGGAGTCGTGATAGGGCTGGTGTCACTCCCAGACGCCCGGCGGTACCTCAAGATCCGGCACATGTAGCGTCGCCGGACGGTCCTATTCCAGTGCGCATTCTGGTGGCCGGCATCGGCAATATCTTCCTCGGCGACGACGGGTTCGGCTCCGAGGTAGTCCGGCACGTCCCAGTCCCGCAGGACGATTCGGGCATGCGGCTCGTCGACTACGGCATCG
Organism: Mycobacterium sp.; assembly: GCF_049278535.1. GTDB lineage: Bacteria > Actinomycetota > Actinomycetes > Mycobacteriales > Mycobacteriaceae > Mycobacterium. The sequence continues at coordinate 5,663 of NZ_JBAPMI010000312.1, forward strand.
GGGGCATGCACCTGGCCTACGACCTACTCAACGACTGGGATGCGCTGGTCCTCGTCGACGCGGTACCCAATCGCGGCAGCCCGGGCACTCTGCACATCTTCGAGGCCGACCATGAATCACCTTCGGCCACAGCCGCTCTGGATGCCCACAGCATGGATCCCGCGGCAGTGTTCAACAGCCTGAAGGCACTCGGCGGCACCCCCCCCTACACGGTCGTCGTCGGCTGCGAAGTGGGGAGCGTCGACGAGGGCATCGGTCTGAGCGAGGCCGTCGCGGGTGCGGTGCCACGGGCCATCGACGCCGTCAAGGAAGTCGTCGCGGGTCTGCGGGCTCGATCGCCGGCGGTGTCGGTGGAAGGGCAGGGCTGACCGATGTGTCTGGGCATACCGGGCCAGGTGGTCAGCATGCTGGATGGTTACGAGGGGCAACTCGCCCTTGTCGACGTCGCCGGAAAGCAACGCAAGGTCAATGTCGGCATGTTGCCGGAGGAGACCTTTGCACCTGGTGATTGGGTGATCATTCACATGGGGTTCGTCGTCGAGAAGACCGACCGGGCCGGCGCCGAGCAGGCAATGACAGGTCTGGAGCTGATGGGCCGGGGCCGCGACGATGACTGACACGCTGCTGCACATCGATACCGTCCGGCAACGGTTCACCGTGACCGGTGTCGTTCAGGGGGTCGGGTTCCGCCCGTTCGTCCACCGGATCGCGACCGAGCTCGGGCTAGCGGGGTTCGTCGGCAACGATTCGGGCGCGGTCTTCCTCGAAGTGCAGGGACCCGCCGCGCGCATCGACGAATTCCGTCGTCGGCTGCACGCGGAGGTGCCGCCGCTGGCAGCGATCAACGCTGTCCAGGTCGTCGATGTCGATGCTGACATGCTGTGCGACAGCGGCTTTCGTATCGCCGAAAGCCAATCGGTCGCCGGCACCACCACCCCGATTCCACCCGACATCGCCGTCTGCGACGACTGTATCGCCGAGCTGTTCGACCCGAGCGACCGTCGTTATCGGCATCCCTTCGTGACTTGCACCAACTGCGGTCCCCGGTTCACCATCATCCGTGGCCTGCCGTACGACCGACCGGCCACCACCATGGCGGCGTTCGCGATGTGCGAGCGCTGCGCCGCGGAGTACCACGACCCGGCCGACCGCCGCTTCCACGCCCAGCCGATCGCTTGCCCGGACTGCGGGCCGTCGCTGTGGTTCGCCGCGCATGCCGAGCGGGTAGCCGGATCCGATGCCGCGCTGGGCGCCACCCAGCGGGCATTGGCCGCGAGCGCCGTGGTCGCGATCAAAGGCGTCGGCGGCTATCACCTGGCTTGCCGGCCCGACGACGAGGCCGCGGTCATTGCGCTACGGACCCGTAAGGCGCGGGGCGCCAAGCCGTTCGCCGTGCTGGTGGCCGATCTCGATGTTGCGCGCCGCTATGCACACATCGACGACACCGAGGCCGCGGTGCTCTCGAGTCCCGCCCGGCCCATCGTGCTGTTGCGGCGTCGCCGCGACGCGCCGCTCGCCGCCGCCGTCGCGCCCGGCAGCCCGCTGGTCGGGCTGATGCTGCCGTATTCGCCGATCCATCATCTGCTACTCGCGCCGGTCCCGGGTGTCGATGCAACGACACCCGATGCCTTGGTGCTGACCAGCGCCAACCGTTCCGATGATCCCATCTGCTTCACCGAAGATGATGCTGCGCAACGTCTCCCACCACTATGTGACGCCGTGCTCGACCACGACCGGCCGATCCATGTGCCGTGCGACGACTCGGTGGTGCGGGTGGTGGACGATCGCGAACTGCCGATCCGCCGGTCCCGCGGCTACGCGCCGCTGCCTGTCGACCTCGGCCGCGACGGCCCAGCGGTGCTGGCGGTCGGTGGCGAACTCAAGAACACCTTCTGCCTCACCGACGGTGCTTGCGCATACTTGTCCGGGCACATCGGTGACATGGAGACACTGGAAACCCTTCGGGCATTCGAACGCGCGGTGGGCCAGCTCAGTGAAATCCGGCATGAGCCGGTGCGATTGGCCGCCGACCTGCACCCCGGGTATCACACCCGCAGTTGGGCGGAGCGCCGTGCCGGCGATCGACCACTGGATCTGATTCAGCACCATCATGCGCACGTGGTGTCACTGCTGGCCGAGCACGGACGTCTCGGTGAGCCCGTGATCGGTGTTTCGTTTGACGGCACCGGCTACGGCTGCGATGAAACAATCTGGGGCGGCGAGATTCTCAGACTCGGGAGTGACAGTCACCGGTGCACCCGGGTGGGCCACCTGTTGCCGGTGCCACTGCCGGGCGGTGACGCCGCGGTGCGCAATCCGTGGCGGATGGCGCTGTCTCAGTTGTGGATGGCCGGAATCGACTGGACACCGGAATTGCCTCCGGTCACTGCGCCGACGCCGGCCGAACTGCGGCTCACCCGTTCGCAATTGGAATCCGGCACCGGGTGTGTGCCGTGCTCGAGCATGGGCCGTCTCTTCGACGCCGTCGCATCCCTGCTGGGAGTGCGGCAGCGAATCGATTACGAAGGCCAGGCCGCTATCGAGCTCGAGGCACTCGCCGATTCGATTGGTGACACCACGGGACCGGAGCTGAGACTTGCGGTCCGCCCCGACGGGGTGATCGACCCCGCCGGCATGCTCAGGGCGATCGTGTCGGCCCTGCGCGCAGGTGTGTCACCGGCGCTGCTGGCTGCCGAGTTCCACCGGGCGGTCGCGGTCGCCGTCACCGAGGTGGTGCGACTGGTCGCCGGCCCGGTGCGGTTGGTGGGACTCACCGGTGGGGTGTTCCAGAATGTGTTGCTGCTGCGCGGGTGCCGACAACGCTTACAGCAGGCGAGATTCGAAGTGCTGACCCATTACACCGTGCCGCCCAACGACGGCGGACTGGCGCTGGGTCAGGCCGCGATCTCCGTGCTGACCGCGCTGGAACAGGCTGAGATGCGATGACCACAACGGCGATTGATCGCGGGCTTGGCGCCGAGCTGGCCGCCGATTTGGCCGCGGCCGCCTTCACGCTGGCCAAGCGGTTCGCGGCGGGCGCGACGATGTGGTCCATCGCACCGTCGTGCGAGCCGCATGCGCTGCACATCGCGGTCGAGTTCGTGCATCCGGTGATCATGGGCAAGCGGGCGCTGCCGGCCGTTGCCCTGACCGGTCCGAACCTGATCGATCTGGTGCGGGTGTCGGTTCGGCCCGGCGACCTCGTAGTCGGTGTGGGCGCCGCCGCCGACCCCGACCTGCGTTCGGTGATGCGACGCAGTCCGGCCTGGGGTGCCACCACGCTCTGGATCGGCAGCGGTGAACGGCCCGTGGCGGGTATTGCCGATCACGTGCTGTGGCTCGACGACCCCGATCCGCGCGTCCCGGCGACGGGCGGCTTCGTGCTGTTCTATCACCTGCTGTGGGAACTCACCCACGTCTGCTTCGAGCACTCGGGGCTGCTCAAACCCGAATGCGCAGAACTGGGAGCACCTCCCGCTCGCGGGGGAGTTTGCGTCACATGCAGTGACGAGGGACGCCTGGGTGAGGTGGTGTCGCCGTCGGCCGACGGGATGGCCGCGGTGCGCACCGCGCGCGGCATCGAGAACGTGGCGACGGCGCTGATCGACCCGGTCGCCGCCGGCGAACTGGTGCTGGTGCACGCCGGGACCGCGATCAGCCGCATCGAGGAGGACACGTGACCCGCCCCGGCGAGGAGCCCACCAACTTCCTGTACCCGTTCATCGATGCGCAGGAGGACGACCCGCAGTCGCTGCTCGCCGATCTCGCCGCGTCAGCGCAGGCAAAGGCCGCCGAGAGTCTGGCGCTGCGGCGCACCACGCTGGAAGCCAATGCCGACCTGCTGGACCAGGCCGCTACCGAGATGGCCCGCCGCTTCGCGGCCGGCGGACGGATGTTCACCTTCGGAAACGGCGGCAGCTGCACCGATTCCACCACCTTGGCCACACTGTTCTCCCGCCCGCCGGCCGGAAAGCCGTTACCCGCTTGGTCATTGACCGCCGATCAGGCGATTGTGACCGCGCTGGGTAACGATGTCGGGTTCGAGCTGGTGTTCGCCCGCCAGTTGATCGCCCGCGCGAAGGCCGGTGACATCGCGATCGCGATGTCGACCAGCGGCAATTCACCCAACCTGCTGACCGCGCTGGCCGAGGCACGACAACGTGGTTTGTACACGGTCGGTTTCGCCGGATACGACGGTGGCGCCTTCACGGGCAATCCAAACGTGGATGCCTGCTTCATCGTTCGCTCGCAAAGCGTGCATCGGATTCAGGAATCTCAAGCGCTGCTGGGCTATCAGCTGTGGTTGGCCACCCAGCAACGCTCCGGCGATCGAGGATTGGGGGCAGCATGAGCAAGTCAGCGGGCGACTATCTGTCGTCGGGGCCACGGTTCGCCGAGGGCGAGGTGATCGAGCGAATCGAAACTTTCCGCAGGCGCCGGCCCAGGCTGCTCGACGACCACGTGAACCTGGCGCACGGCGCGGGCGGAAAGGCTTCGGCCGCGTTGGTCGACGCGGTGTTTGTGGAGGCGTTCCGCAATCCGCTGCTGGAGTCACTCGGCGACGGCGCGGTTATCCAGCTGCCCGGCGGTGAGCGGCTGGCGATGTCGACCGATTCGTTTGTTGTGCAGCCCCGGCGTTTTCCCGGCGGCTCCATCGGTGCGCTAGCGGTACACGGCACCTGCAACGACGTCGCGATGTCGGGCGCGGTGCCGTCCTGGATCTCGGCGGCGTTCGTGTTGGAAGAGGGTTTTCCAATCGCTGAGCTGAAGGAGATCGTCGCCGACATGGCCGCCGCGGCAGCCGACGCGGGTGTGCAGATTGTCACCGGCGATACCAAGGTGGTGCCCAAGGGCGCCGCCGACGGCATGTTCGTCACCACCACCGGGACCGGTGTCATTCCCACGGGGAGAACGCTTTCGGCCACGTCGGTACGCGCGGGTGACAAGGTGCTGCTGTCGGGTTCGATGGGCGATCACGGCATGGCGGTGATGCTGGCCCGGGGCGACCTGGCCATCGAAGCCGACATCCATTCCGACACGGCGAGCCTGAGCCCGCTGGTTGAGCTGCTGATGGCAGCCGCGCCATCCACCCGCTGGCTGCGGGACGCCACCCGGGGCGGGGTCGGCACCGTCTGTAACGAATTGGCTCAAGCCTGCGGGCTGGGTGTGCTGCTCGAAGAGGAGCGACTGCCGGTGCGGCCCATGGTCAATGGCGCGTGCGAGCTGCTTGGCATCGATCCGCTCTACGTCGCCAACGAGGGCAAGTTCGTCGCCGTCGTCGCACCCGAAGAGGCCGACGCCGGACTGGCCGCGTTGCGGTCGCACCCGCTGGGCA
>NZ_JBAPMI010000313.1:0-8476 GCF_049278535.1 Mycobacterium sp.
GCTCAATCCGAAGCTGGACATCAGCGGCATCCTGATCACCCGCTACGACCCGCGAACAGTGAACTCCCGCGAGGTGATGGCTCGCGTCGTCGGGCGCTTCGGCGATTTGGTGTTCGACACTGTCATCTCCCGCACTGTCCGTTTTCCGGAGACCAGCGTCGCCGGCGAACCGATCACCAGCTGGGCACCGAGATCTGCCGGCGCGGTCGCCTATCGGTCGTTGGCCCGCGAGGTGATCGACCGGTTCGGCGCGTGAACGGCGGGGCGACCTGCGAGGCATCACCCCAAACCGGCTTCCAGGTCAAGCTGACCAATTTCGAAGGGCCGTTTGACCTTCTGCTGCAGCTGATCTTCGCCCACCGCCTCGACGTGACTGAGGTGGCGTTGCACCAAGTCACCGACGACTTCATCGCGTACACCCGCGCGATCGGTTCCGAGTTGGGACTCGAAGAGACAACCGCCTTCCTCGTGGTGGCCGCGACGCTGCTCGACCTAAAGGCTGCGCGACTGCTTCCTTCCGGTCAGGTCGACGACGCCGAGGATCTGGCTCTGCTGGAAGTCCGAGATCTGCTGTTCGCCCGGTTGCTGCAGTACCGGGCGTACAAGCATGTGGCGGAGATGTTCGCCGAGTTGGAGGCGGCCGCGCTACGCAGCTATCCGCGGGCGGTGTCGCTGGAGGACCGCTACGAAGACCTGCTGCCCGAGGTGATGCTGGGCGTCGACGCGGAGCGGTTCGCACAGATCGCGGCGACCGCGTTCACGCCGCGGCCGGTGCCGACGGTGGCCACTGGGCACCTGCACGAGCTGATGGTGTCGGTGCCCGAGCAGGCCAAACAGCTGATGTCGCTGCTGGAAAAGCGTGGGATCGGCCAGTGGGCCTCGTTCTCCGACCTGGTCACCGACTGCAAGGCGCCGATCGAGATCGTCGGACGCTTCCTGGCTCTGCTCGAGTTGTATCGATCCCGGACGGTAGCATTCGATCAGTCAGAACCGCTTGGCGTGCTCCAGATTTCGTGGACCGGAGAACAGCTGACCAGCGACGAATTGCGGGACCAATACTCATGACGCGCGCCGAAGACGATGCAGAGCGCAGGGATGAGGGGGAGTGGCGCCAGATGAGCCAGCCGGTCGATGCAGACCTGAGCATCGACGCACCCGAGGCTGACGTGCCCGATTTGGACTCGGGCTTTGACGTGTCCGGCGAGAACCTGGGTATCGACGTCGCGACGGCGCCGGAGCTCGAGGACGCCGAACTCGGTGCGGTGCTCGAGGCGCTGCTGCTGGTGGTCGACACCCCGGTGACCGTCGAGGCTCTGGCCGCGGCCAGCGAGCAACCCGCGTATCGGGTGGCTGCCAAGCTGCGGCTGATGGCCGATGAACTCACCGAACGAGACAGCGGGATCGATCTCCGCGAGGCCGGCGGCGGATGGCGGATGTACACCCGCGCCGTGTTCGCGCCGTATGTTGAGCGGCTGCTGCTGGACGGGTCCCGCTCCAAGCTCACCCGGGCGGCGTTGGAGACGCTGGCGGTGGTGGCCTACCGGCAGCCGGTGACGCGGGCGCGGGTGAGTGCGGTGCGTGGCGTGAACGTCGACGCGGTGATGCGCACCCTGCTGGCCCGCGGGCTGATCACCGAAGCCGGCGCGGACGCCGATACGGGCGCGGTGACCTTTGCCACCACCGAGCTGTTCTTGGAGCGCCTCGGGCTGTCGTCGCTGAGCGATCTCCCCGATATCGCGCCGCTGCTGCCCGATGTCGACATGATCGACGATCTGAGCGAATCCCTGGATGCTGAGCCACGTTTCGTCAAGCTGGCCGGCCGTCCGGTTTCCGACGATCAGCCGTTGTCATTCGACGTGGATCACGAATGATGGTCACAGACAGCGAGCCCCGTGGGGTTCGCTTGCAGAAAGTGCTGTCGCAGGCCGGAATTGCATCTCGGCGGGTTGCCGAGAGAATGATCATCGACGGCCGGGTCGAAGTCGACGGGCAGCTGGTGACCGAGCTGGGCACGCGGGTCGATCCGGATGCATCGGTGATCCGCGTCGACGGAGCGCGGGTGATGCTGGATGACTCGCTGGTGTATCTGGCGCTGAACAAGCCGCGCGGCGTGCACTCGACGATGTCCGACGACCGCGGCCGGCCCTGCATCGGCGATCTGGTCGAGCACCGGGTTCGCGGCAACAAGAAGCTTTTTCACGTAGGGCGCCTCGACGCCGACACCGAGGGTCTGATCCTGCTGACCAACGACGGCGAACTTGCGCACCGCCTGATGCATCCGTCCTTCGAAGTACCCAAGACCTATGTGGCGACGGTGAATGGGTCGGTGCCGCGCGGGCTCGGCAAGAAATTGCGGGCCGGAATCGAGTTGGACGACGGCCCGGTTGCGGTCGACGATTTCGCGGTAGTGGATGCCATTCCCGGCAAGACGCTGTTACGGGTAACCCTGCATGAGGGCCGCAAACGCATCGTGCGCCGCATGCTGGCCGAGGCTGGATTCCCGGTGCAGGAGTTGGTTCGCACCGACATCGGCGCGGTGTCGCTGGGCGAGCAGCGACCGGGCAGCATTCGGGCGTTGCGCCGCAACGAAATCGGGGAGCTCTACAAAGCGGTAGGGCTGTGAGCAGGGTCGTCGCCATCGACGGTCCGGCAGGCACCGGAAAGTCCTCGGTCTCTCGGGGTTTGGCGCGCGAACTGCGAGCCCGCTATCTCGACACCGGTGCGATGTACCGCATCGTCACACTGGCTGTGCTGCGCGCCGGAATCGACCTCAGCGATCAAGGGGCTGTCGGAGCACTCGCGTCCAACGTGAAGTTGTCGGTGGGCCACGACCCCGACGAAGATCGCAGTTACCTTGATGAAGAGGATGTTTCGACAGAGATCCGCGGCGACGCCGTCACCAAAGCGGTCTCCGCCGTCTCGTCGGTTCCCGCCGTACGGAGCCGCCTCGTCGACTTGCAGCGAACCCTGGCCGGGGGGCCGGGCAGCGTCGTAGTCGAAGGACGCGACATCGGGACCGTGGTGTTGCCTGCTGCCGACGTCAAAATCTTCCTGACGGCGTCAGCCGAAACGCGGGCCCGCCGCCGCAACGATCAGAACGTCGCCGCCGGCTTGCTGGACGACTACGCCGCCGTGCTGGCCGACGTGCGCCGCCGCGATCACCTCGACTCGACGCGCGCGGTATCACCGTTGCGGGCCGCATCGGATGCGGTGGTCGTCGACACCAGCGAGATGACCGAACCCCAAGTCGTCGCTCACCTCCTGCAATTGGTCAAGCAGCGGAGCGAGGCGGTTCGGTGAGCGAAGATGGCAGCTGGGTCGACGAAAGCGACTGGGAATCAGCGGAATTCGTTGAGTCGATCGACGATCTGACCAGCGGCCCGCCGCCGGTAGTAGCGGTGGTGGGCCGGCCGAACGTCGGTAAGTCGACGCTGGTCAACCGAATCCTGGGCCGCCGGGAAGCCGTCGTTCAGGATGTTCCCGGGGTGACCCGCGACCGGGTGTCCTACGACGCGCTGTGGATCGGACGCCGTTTCGTCGTGCAGGACACCGGGGGATGGGAGCCGGACGCCAAGGGTTTGCAGCAACTGGTTGCCGAGCAGGCATCGGTGGCGATGCGCACCGCTGACGCCGTGATCCTGGTGGTGGACGCGATCGTCGGCGCGACCGCTGGCGACGAGGCCGCCGCCAGGATCCTGCGCCGCTCCGGTAAGCCGGTGTTTCTGGCCGCGAACAAGGTCGACAGCGACAGGGGTGAATCCGACGCCGCGGCATTGTGGTCGCTGGGAATTGGTGAGCCATTTGCGATCAGCGCAATGCACGGTCGCGGTGTCGGCGATCTGCTCGACGCGGTCGTCGGCGCACTTCCGGAGGTCGCAGATTTGGCGTCTTCCGAGAGCGGCCCCCGGCGGGTGGCGTTGGTCGGCAAGCCCAACGTCGGCAAGAGTTCACTGCTGAACCGGTTGGCGGGCGATGAACGTTCGGTGGTGCACGACGTCGCCGGCACCACGGTCGACCCGGTGGACTCGCTGATCGAATTGGACGGCAAAGTCTGGCGTTTCGTCGACACGGCCGGGCTACGCCGTAAAGTCGGTCAGGCCAGCGGCCACGAGTTCTATGCCTCGGTGCGTACCCATGGAGCTATCGATGCTGCCGAAGTGGTGGTCGTGCTGATCGACGGATCGGTGCCGCTGACGGAACAAGATCTCCGGGTGCTGTCGATGGTCATCGAGGCGGGCCGAGCGTTGGTGCTGGCGTTCAACAAGTGGGACCTCGTCGACGACGACCGGCGCTATCTGCTGGACAACGAGATCGACCGCGAACTGGTGCAGGTCCGCTGGGCGCAGCGGGTCAACATCTCGGCGAAGACCGGCCGCGCCGTGCAAAAGCTGGTACCGGCGTTGGAGAGTGCCCTGGCGTCGTGGGATGCCCGGATCGGCACTGGTCGGTTGAACACCTGGATCAAGGAAATCGTAGCGGCGACACCGCCGCCGGTGCGCGGTGGCAAACAGCCGCGGATCCTGTTCGCCACCCAGGCCGCCGCTCGCCCGCCGACGTTCGTGTTGTTCACCTCCGGCTTCTTGGAGGCGGGCTACCGCCGGTTCCTGGAGCGGCGGCTGCGCGAAACATTCGGCTTCGAAGGCAGCCCAATCCGGATCAACGTGCGGGTCCGCGAAAAGCGCAAGCCCAAGTCGCGCTGACGGCGACGTCGCCGCCGAATCCACGCCGGATAAGGTCTTTTCGGTGCCGCTGACACACGCCATCCTGATCGTCTTCGCCGGCTTGGGCGCGGGCGCGATCAATGCTGTTGTCGGGTCAGGCACCTTGATCACGTTCCCGACCCTGGTGGCCATGGGCTATCCGCCGGTCACGTCCACGATGTCGAACGCTGTGGGGCTCGTCGCGGGCAGCGCGTCGGGAACGTGGGGTTATCGCCGCGAACTAGGCGGCCAGTGGGACCGGCTGCGCTGGCAGATACCGGCATCGGTGCTTGGCGCCGTTCTCGGCGCGTGGCTGTTGCTGCATCTGCCGGACAAGGTTTTCACCCAAGTGGTGCCGGTGCTACTCGTCGCGGCACTGGTGCTGGTGGTGATCGGACCGCGTATTCAAACGTGGGCCCGGGATCGCGCCGAGAAGGTTGGTCGCGCTGCCGATGAGGTGTCGCCGCGCCGGATGGCCGCATTGGTGGCCAGCACGTTCGCGATCGGTGTCTACGGCGGCTATTTCACCGCGGCGCAAGGCATCATGCTCGTCGGCGCCATGGGTGCACTGCTGCCCGAATCAGTGCAACGGATGAACGCAGCAAAGAACCTGTTGGCGCTACTGGTCAATGTCGTTGCAGCGCTTGCCTATACGCTGGTGGCATTCGATCGAATTAGTTGGGCGGCGGCCGGCCTGATTGCGGCGGGCTCTCTGATCGGTGGTTGGCTGGGCGCGCACTATGGCCGTCGGCTGTCGCCGAATGCACTACGCGCGACGATCGTCGTGGTCGGCCTCATCGGTCTGTACCGACTGCTGGCAGTCTGAAGACTCAACCTTTCTGGATCGCGTTTCCTTGGCCTGATTGGTCGATCTGCGGCGATCCGGCCTGGTAGGTGATCTGGTTGTTGAAGCCGGAAGCTTGAATGCTGTCGGCGGCGGCGACCTTCACTTTGTTCCGGACGCCGGACACGGTGAGGGCCTTGCAGTGGCCGGTGATCACGACCTCGTTGGCGATTCCACTGACGTTGACGCTGCCTCCATTGCAGGCGATGGTCCGGACTTCGTTGATGCCGGAGACGGTGAGGCTCTGACCCGCCGGCGCGGTCGTCACTGATGTCAGTGACGTCGACGGCCCAGCTGCAGTCGTCGTTTGCGGCATGGTGCCGGACGCGGTGGGGCTTTCCGTGGCGATGCTCGGAGCGGGCAAGAAAGTCGTCAAGCCGCCGCGCGAAACCTGGTGTGCGGTAAAGGAGAAGATCGCGATTGGCAGAGCGATCATGCCGAAAACGAAGACACCAAGGATGATCCAACGAATCTGGCCGCCGCCCAGGGCGCCCCGAGACGGGCCCAAGAATGAGCCGCCGTAGGGCGGCGGTGGCGGTGCCATTGGAACGGCAGGCGGGGGTAACGGGGGGCCGGTGGGCGGCGCCCATTTGCTGGGCGTTGCATTCGCCCCGGCTTCAGATGCGCGTGCCGCCTCGGCCAGCGGTCGCTCCAAATCCCGAATTCGGGCTTCCGGATCATCCTCGGATTTCATTTACCGATGCTCGCATACCAAGATCACCGCGAATAGGTCATTCGCATTCGGTAGTTTCTGGATCGTGCCCGACATCGCCAACCGCCAGATCCTGCTGCGTCGACGCCCGAGTGGGCTTGTTCAGCCCGGCGACACCGAACTGGTCACCACGCCGGCGCCCGAGCCCGCCGAGGGTGAGGCGCTGGTTCGCACCACCTACGTGGGCCTCGACGCCGCGGTGCGCACCTGGCTCAATGACCAGCAGGGTTACCTGCCACCGGTGCAGTTGGGCGAAGTGATCCGCGCCGCCGGTATCGGCGAGGTGGTGTCGTCACGGTGTGACGCCTATGCAGTCGGCGATGTGATCACCACGCTGACCGGCTTCCAGGAGTATGTGATCGTCCGCGACGACGTGTTCAGCACGCCGATCCCGGGCGAGAGCGATCAGTTGGCGATCATGTCGGTCTACGGGCCGACCGGCGCGACGGCATATTTCGGGATGACCGACGTGGGCAGGCCTCAGGCCGGAGACACGGTCGTGGTTTCGGCGGCCGCCGGCGCCACCGGGTCGGTGGCAGGCCAGATCGCCAAGATCGCCGGTGCCCGCGTGGTGGGCATCGCAGGTGGGCCGGAGAAGTGCCGGGCGGTGGTCGAGGACTTCGGTTTCGACGCCTGCATCGACTACAAGAACGACGACCTGGACGCCGCACTCAGACAGCACTGTCCCAAGCGGGTCAATGTCTACTTCGACAACGTCGGTGGGCCCATTCTCGATGCGGTACTGGGTCGCTTGGCCATGAACGCACGGGTCGTGTTGTGCGGCATCATCTCCAGCTACCTGACCGGCGACCACCCAGGGCCGGTCAACTATGTGAATCTGCTGTCGAAGACCGCCACCATGCAGGGATTCAATGCCCTCGATCAGTGGGGCCGGTTCGATGAAGCGTTCGCCTCGCTTCGTGAATGGGGCCACGAGGGCCGAATCACGGCCCGCCAGACCATCTTTGAGGGTATCGACTCGTGCGTCGATGCCCTCAACGGGCTGTTCACCGGCGCTAACATCGGCAAGATGCTGGTCAAGTTGAGCGAACCGACAAGGGTTTAGCTCAGCTGCTGGATACGGATCATGGTGCCCGCGGGATCGCGCACGGCGCAGTCGCGAATTCCGTACGGCTGCTCGGTGGGCTCTTGGACGATGTCGGCATCGCTGGCTTGTAGCCGGTCGAAAACGCCGTCGAGGTCCTTGGTGGCCAGGACGATCATTGCGTAGGTGCCCTTGGCCATCATCTCGGCGATGGTCCGTCTTTCGTCGTCGCTGATGCTGGGGTGTGCGGCCGGCGGGGCGAGAACAATCGACGTGCCGGGCTGATTCGGCGGGCCGACAGTGATCCATCGCATCTTGCCTTTGCCGACGTCGAGGCGGACCTCGAAGCCGAGGATGTCGCGGTAAAACGCGAGCGACTCTTCCGGATCGTCATGGGGCAGCATGCTCGAGTGAATAGTGATGTCCATGGCGGTCACGCTAGGTGCAGCGCGGCGGCGGGCGCTTCTCGATTCCTGACCGGTTTGGTCACCTGCTTCTCCATGCACGACGGGAGTCCGGCTTCCACGTGCGCTGTCTGGTCCCGATAGGCACTCGGGGAGACGCCGACCAGTTCGGTGAAGCGGGTACTGAACGTTCCCAGCGACGAGCAGCCGACGGCGAAGCAGGTTTCGGTAACGCTGAGATCGCCGCGACGTAGCAGCGCCATCGCACGCTCGATGCGCCGGGTCATCAAGTAGGAGTACGGGGACTCGCCGTAGGCAATTTTGAATTGGCGGCTGAGGTGGCCGGCCGAGATGTTCACGTCGCGGGCGAGTGCCTCGACGTCCAGCGGCTGCGCGTACTCGCGGTCAATCCGGTCCCGGACGCGGCGCAACCGGGCGAGGTCGCGCAGGTGCTGGTCGTCGTTGGATCTGCGGGCCACCTGCGCGATCGTGCCACGTCGCGTTGGGTTGAGGCCAGCTTCGCAGCCTGCTGTAGGCTTTCCACCTGCTGACGGTGATCCATCGGCGGCATCGGGCTGTGGCGCAGTTTGGTAGCGCACTTGACTGGGGGTCAAGTGGTCGCAGGTTCAAATCCTGTCAGCCCGACGCACAAACACCTGCTCTGACCAGCATCGGAGCGGGTTTCTATTTTCCCGGCCAGGCCGCCGGATAGGCCAGTGGGCCAAGAGTGTCCCAACGGTCGGGCAGTGGGCCAGTGGTGAGCGGGAGTCA
>NZ_JBAPMI010000314.1:0-7068 GCF_049278535.1 Mycobacterium sp.
TCACCGCACCAGCAGTTGCTTTCCCAGGCGTTAATTCGATTTTTTGCCTTTTGTGGGCTTGGCAGGCGCGGCGGCGGCATCTTCGGCAGGCGCGGCGGCGGCATCTTCGGCAGGCGCGGCGGCGGCATCTTCGGGCTCCGCGGCGGGCTCGAGTTCGGAATCGGCGGACGACGGCCAGCAGCCGCGCCATTCTTCTTCGGTGATCGTGCCGACCGGGGCAACGTCGAGCTCCGCGGGCACATCCGCAATCCGGCGATCCGCGGCGACTGCTTTCTCAACGGCCCGGACGATATCCATGAATTCCAATACGGCTGTCCGCAAGTTATTTTCGGCGTCAACATCGGCAGTCACCGTGATCGAGGTGATGTCCGTCGGGATCAGATCCGACGGGAACCCGGCCCGGGTGACCCGCTGGACTACTTTGTGCGCCAACGCTAATGCCGGCTGACCGGTGGGCACATCGTCCACAACCGAATTCCTCGGCTTTTCCAGAGCTTTGCGTTGCTCCCACTGAGCCAGCTGCTCGTCCAGCGAAATCGACTCTCCGGCAAGAACTCCCGGGGCCCGGTTGCCGAGCTTTCGCAGCAGCGCGTCGGCGACATCGTCAATGGTGAACGGATGGCTGGACGCGTCCTGAGCGATGCGGGCGTGAAAGAGGACCTGCAACAAGACGTCACCGAGCTCATCCCGCAGCGCATCCGTATCGCCGCTATGCACCGCGTCGAAAAGCTCGTAGGTCTCCTCCAGCAGGAACTTGCGTAGCGAGTCGTGAGTCTGCTCGCTTTCCCAGGGCCCGGCGGTGCGCAGTTTGTCCATCATTGCGACGGCGTCCACCAAGCGCTCCCCGGGCTGATGCCCCGGCGCCGAGATCAGCCGCTCCCCTGCGGCCAACCTCGCAGTGACAGCCGGGTGGTCAGGGTCCGAGGACAGCAACACCGGAGCATCGTCGCCGGTGTGCGCCGGGCGTGCCGCCGGCAGCGTCCAGGGCACAGCGACCGGCATCTCCTCGGTGTACTGCACTTCACCGGCGAGCAGTCCGATGGCTTCCACCGGCAACAGCGACGGGCGGCGCGGGTCGACCAAGACCACAGTCATTGCCCCTCCTCACCCGGCGCCTGCCGCATCCCGTGAACCGATCCTGCTCGATTCTCCCCCATGCAGCGCCGACACCAGATCAGCCACCATTTGCACCAGCTCGAGATCGCGAATCCGCGGTGCGCCGACACCACCGGCCCGCGGTATCGGCACCTGGACAGTCGAGGTGGTGGCGCGGTACCGCGCACCCGGGTACCGGCGGGCCAACCGAACCTGGGCGGAGTCCGGCAGCGCCATCGGCGCCACTCTCAGCGTCGCCGCCGAGGCCGCCGAGACCTCGGTGATGCCCGCGTCGCGACACAGCAGTCGAAGCCGCGCGACCGCGACGAGCCGTTCGGCGGTTTCGGGCAGCGCGCCGTAGCGGTCGGTCAGTTCCTCTATGACAGCGTCGATTTCGGACTCGTCGCCCGCAGCGGCCAGCCGCCGGTAGCCCTCCAGCCGCAGCCGGTCGCTGGGGATGTAGTCCGGCGGAAGGTGTGCATCCACCGGCAGGTCGATGCGCACCTCTTTCGGCTCCTGGGCACTGACCACGGTCTGCCCGTCGGCCGCGGCCCGATACGCCTCGACGGCCTCGCCGACCAGTCGGACATACAGGTCAAAGCCGACACCGGCGACGTGCCCGGATTGCTCGGCGCCCAGCACATTGCCGGCCCCCCGGATCTCCAGGTCCTTCATCGCCACCGCCATCCCGGCACCCAGCTCGTTGTTCTGGGCGATCGTCGCCAACCGGTCATAGGCGGTCTCGGTGAGCGGCGTCTGCTGCGGATACAGGAAGTAGGCGTAACCACGTTCCCGGCTACGGCCGACCCGGCCGCGAAGCTGGTGCAGCTGCGACAGACCGAAGGTGTCGGCACGCTCGACGATCAGCGTGTTGGCGTTGGAGATGTCCAGGCCGGTCTCGACGATCGTGGTGCACACCAGGATGTCGAACTCCCGATTCCAGAACCCTTCGACGGTGGTTTCCAGCAGGTCCTCGTGCATCTGACCGTGCGCGACGGCGACTTTGGCTTCCGGCACCAATTCGCGGACCCGCGCCGCGGCCGCGTCGATGGAGCTGACCCGGTTGTGCACGTAAAACGCCTGCCCGTCGCGCAGCAACTCCCGGCGCAACGCGGCGGCGATCTGCTTGTCGTCGTGCCCCCCGACGTACGTGAGCACCGGGTAGCGCTCCTCGGGTGGTGTGAGGATCGTCGACATCTCGCGGATCCCGGCCAGACTCATTTCCAGGGTGCGCGGGATCGGGGTCGCGCTCATCGTCAGCACGTCGACGTGGGTGCGCAGCGATTTGATGTGCTCTTTGTGCTCGACGCCGAAGCGCTGCTCCTCGTCGACGACCACCAGGCCGAGGTGTTTCCAGCTCACCCCGGTCTGCAGCAGCCGATGGGTTCCGATCACGATGTCCACCGTTCCGTCGGCCAAACCCTCGATGACAGAACGGGATTCAGCGGGATCAGTGAATCGCGACAGGCCCTTGATCCGGACCGGGAAGCCTGCCATCCGTTCGGTGAACGTCTGCAGATGCTGGTCGGCCAGCAACGTGGTGGGCACCAGCACCGCCACCTGCTTGCCATCCTGCACCGCTTTGAATGCCGCACGAACGGCGATCTCGGTCTTGCCGTAGCCCACGTCGCCGCAGATCACCCGGTCCATTGGCACCGGCTTCTCCATGTCGGCTTTGACCTCGATGATCGCGGTCAGCTGGTCGGCCGTTTCGGTGAAGCCGAACGCGTCCTCCATTTCGGCCTGCCACGGGGTGTCGGGCCCGAACGCGTGTCCCGCGCTCGCCTGCCGCTTGGCGTAGAGCGCCACCAGTTCGCCCGCGATCTCCCTGACCGCCTTGCGTGCCTTGGTTTTGGTGTTGGTCCAGTCGCTGCCGCCGAGCCGGCTCAGCGCCGGCGCCTGGCCGCCGACATAGCGCGACAGCTGGTCGAGGGAATCCATTGGCACGTAGAGCTTGTCGGACTCGCTTTGTCCCCGCTTGCTCGACGCGTACTCCAGCACCAGGTACTCACGCCGGGCGCCGCCGACCGTGCGTTCGGTCATCTCCACGAATCGGCCGATGCCGTGCTGATCGTGCACCACTAGGTCGCCGGCGGTCAGAGCCAACGGGTCGACGGTGTTGCGGCGCTTGGCGGCCAGCCGTTTGCCGTCGGTTGCGGTCACCCGGTTCCCGGTCAGGTCGGTTTCGGTGACGATCACCAACCCCGCATCCGGCAACACGATACCGTCGTGCAGTGGACCCTTGAGCACCCCGACCACGCCGGGCCTGGGCTCGGCTCCCGGCTCCAACATCGTTGCCGGCGTTTCGGATTCGGCCAACTGCTCCACGACGCGGTGCGCGGTTCCTGTGCCCGGTGCGACGACGGCGGCGGCCCCGCCGGTCGCCACGTGCGCGCGCAGCATCGCGAAGATCTCGTCGATGTCGCGTTGATGGCCGCGGGCGGACGGCGCGGCGCGCAGTTCGAGCTCGATCGCCGACTCGTCGGAAAGCTGGCTCAGGGTCCACCACGGGTGCCCGGAGGACCGCGCCGCATCGCGCACCTCGTCGATTTCGCGGAATCCCGATCCGCCGAGTTGCTCGACATCGATCGGGGAGTCGCCGCCGACGGCGGCCACCGACCAGGACGCATCCAGGAATTCGCGGCCGGTCTTGATCAGGTCGGCCGCGCGGGTGCGAACCTTCTCCGGGTCGCAGACCAGCACCGGTGTGCCGTCGGCCAACTGATCGGTCAACAGCGTCACGTCGTCGGGCCGCAGCACCGGCAGCAGTGCCTCCATGCCGTCCACCGGAATGCCCTCGGCGAGCCGGGCCAGCATGTCGCCGACGCCGCCGGTCACGCCGCGTTCGGGCGTCGGTTGCTGTCCGGCCAACTCGGCGGCCCGGCCCCTCACGTCGTCGGTCAGCAACAGCTCGCGGCAGGCGACCGCGATCAGGTTGTCGACGCTGATCTCCGGAATCGACCGCTGGTCGGCGACCGAGAACATCCGCATCTCGGTCACCTCGTCGCCCCAGAACTCCACCCGCACCGGGTGCTCGGCGGTCGGGGCGAAAATGTCGAGAATGCCGCCGCGGACCGCGAATTCGCCGCGCCGGCCGACCATGTCCACCCTGGTGTATGCCAGCTCGACCAGCCGGGTGATGACGTCTTCGAAGGCCAGCCCGTCGCCCACGGTCAGCGTGAGGGGTTCGGCAAGACCGAGCCGCGAGGCCATCGGCTGCAGCAGCGAGCGAACCGCGGTGACCACCACCTGCAGCGGGGGGCCTAGCCGGCCGTCCTGCGGATGGGTCAGCCGGCGCAACAGCATCATCCGGGCGCCGACGGTGTCGACGCCGGGCGAGAGCCGCTCGTGCGGCAGCGTCTCCCACGACGGGAACATCGCGACCGCATCGCCGAGAACCCCCCGCAGCTCGGCCGAAAGGTCGTCGGCTTCCCGGCCGGTGGCCGTGACGACCAGCAGCGGCCCGCGGCGGGCCAGCGCACAGGCGACGAACAGCCGTGCGCTGGCAGGGCCCACCAACGCCAATTCGTCGGGTTGACCGGCAGCCAGGTCGACGAGTCGCTGCAGCGTAGGAGCGCGCAGCGCCAGCTCGACAAGCCCCGCGATCGGGGTATCTGTGATTTCTGGCCCCCGTGCGGTCATGATGCCTTCCATTGTATGGGGGCCCACCGTCGTCAATTTCTGGCCGAGCGCCGTCAAGGATCCGTAAGGGAAGTGGCATCCCGTGGAACCGCGCGCAGGCTGGAGTGATGACATCGACTTTGCCGGACATCCTGCCTTCCATAGGCCTCGCGGCTTCGCCGCGATTCCACCCGGCGATCTGGCCACTGACCGCCCATTCCGACGACGACGGACGTCTCTGCATCGGCGACGTACCCCTGACCGCTATCGCCGAAGAGTTCGGCACCCCCACCTATGTGATCGACGAGGCCGACTTCCGGAGCCGCGCTCGCAGCTATCGGGCCGCGCTGGGCAACACCGAGGTGCTCTACGCCGGCAAGTCCCTGCTGACCATCGCGGTGGCGCGCTGGGCGCACGAAGAGGGGCTCGGCATCGACGTCTGCTCGGCCGGCGAACTGGCCATCGCGATGGCCGGTGGCGTGGAAAAGGCGCGCATCGTCATGCACGGTAACGCCAAGTCGCAGGACGATTTACGCGCCGCGGTCCGATTCGGGGTCGGGCGCATCGTGCTGGATTCGAGCATCGAAATCACCGACCTCGCCGGCCTGGCGGAGGGGCCGCAGCGAGTGCTGATCCGGGTGACACCCGACCTCGACATTCACGGTCACCGCGCGGTGACCACCGGGATCAGCGACCAGAAGTTCGGCTTCACCCTCGACGGCGGCCATGCCGCCGATGCCGTCGCACGAGTTCTCTCGCAACCGAATTTGCGACTGATCGGATTGCATTGTCACCTCGGCTCCCAGGTCACCGATGTGGCGATCTACGGCGAAGCGATCCGCCGGATGATTGCCGCCATGGCCGACGTCCGCGCGCAACACGGCGTCATCCTGACCGAGCTCAATATCGGTGGTGGCCATGGGGTTCCATATCTTGCCGGTGACCCCGAGCTGAGCGTTGATGAGCTGGCCCGCCTCATCGCCGATGCCCTAGACGAGGCATGCGGCGCCGAGCAATTCCCGCGCCCGACCATCGTCGTCGAACCCGGCCGGGCCATCAGCGCGCGGGCCGGTGTCACGGTGTATCAGGTGCGCGGCGTCAAGACACAGCCTGGCGGACGCACCTTCGTGGCCGTCGACGGGGGGATGAGCGACAACCCCCGGGTGTCATTGTACGGGTCGAAATACACTGTCGCGCTTGCCAATCGCCATTCTCTAGCACCGAAGCAACAGGTCACCGTCGCGGGACGGCACTGCGAATCAGGCGACGAGATCGCTCGCGACGTCGAGCTCCCGGCCGACGTGCACCCGGGCGACCTGCTCGCGGTGGCCTGTTCCGGCGCGTACCACCACAGCATGGCGTCGAACTACAACATGGTCGGCCGGCCGCCACTCATCGCGGTCAGGGACGGTCGGCCCCGCGAATTGGTTCGCCGCGAAACAACGGCCGACTTGCTGTCCCGCGATCGAGGCTAGTGGTGAGTGTCAGCGCCGCGAAGCGGGGCGCAGCAGCTCACCGCGATCGAGACTAGGCCTGCTACTCGTCCTGAAGGTGCGGGTCGGCTTCCAAGTGGGTCAGGCCGTTCCACACCAGGTTGACCAGGTGGGCGGCGACGACCTCTTTCTTGGGCTCGCGCGTGTCCAGCCACCACTGTGCGGTCATCGACACCGATCCGACCAGCGCCTGGGCGTAGAGCGGGGCAAGGTCGGAGTCCAGGCCGCGACGCGCGAAGTCGCCGGCGAGGATCGAGCTGACCTGACTGACCGCGTCGTTGAGCAGGCTGGAGTAGGTGCCGGAACTGATCGAGGCCGGCGAGTCACGGATCATGATCCGGAAACCGTCGGTGTGGTCCTCCACATAGGTCAGTAGCGCCAGCGCGACGGTCTCGACCCGCACCCTCGACCGGTTGTTGGTCAGCGACGATGTGATGCCGTCCAGCAGCGCCGACATCTCCCGGTCGACGACTACCGCGTACAGACCTTCTTTGCCGCCGAAGTGCTCGTAGACGACCGGTTTGGAGACGTTGGCGCGAAGGGCGATCTCTTCGATCGAGGTTCCCTCGTAGCCTCGCTCGGCGAAAAGCGAGCGTGCGATGTCGATGAGTTGGTGGCGGCGCTCGCTACCGGTCATTCTGGTGCGGGGCGCCCGCGTTTCCTTGTCTGGCGCGGCCACGCCTAACAGGTTAGCCCGCGCCTGCGCTCCGCAATCGGCCTACACGGTCGTCTAGAGTGGACGCGGTTTAACCGCTGGTCGTAACGATCCGTCGTGGTGTAATCGGCAGCACTTCTGATTTTGGTTCAGACAGTTCAGGTTCGAGTCCTGGCGACGGAGCTTCGTGAGCCCCATCACCCC